>JAESUH010000040.1 GCA_016763155.1 Rhizobiaceae bacterium | reverse complement strand
CCAACAATCTTTTTAACCAGATTGCCTCTGGCAACCACAATATAAAGTCCGGTCATCATCAAAACGATGAATAGCCAGTAATTTATGTGGCCAACAACGAATTCCCAAGTGAAGCCGGAGGTTGCGAAAGTGCTCATTACCACTCCTCGTCAGATATGCGTGGAGGGCGCGAACCGAATGCATAATAGATTGCGACCATAGCTGCGGAAACTGTAATTCCCACACCGGCTTCGACAATCAAAATACCATAATGCTGGCCGTGTTCGGGATCATGGGCAAGGGCTGAATAATCCAGAAAATTATAACCTGCGAACAAGCTATAAATGCCCGTTCCAGCGTAGATCAAAACGCCGAGTGCCAGAAGCTTATGCACGAGCCATTCAGGAAAAACTTGTTTGACTTTATCCAGTCCAAAAACAATGCCGTAAAGAATGAATGCCACGGCAAAAATCACACCAGCCTGAAACCCACCGCCTGGAGAATAGTCTCCGTGGAACTGCACATAAAGCGCAAACAGAATTATTGGCCCGACCAGTAATTTGGTAATGACGCGCAGAATCAAGTGGTGGCGCATTAGGCGTCCTCACTTTTCTTGTCGTCTGCTACAAGTTTGCGTCGCCGCCGTCCAAGGCCGCCAATCAATAATAATACGCCGATACCCGCTGTAAAAACCACTGCGGTCTCGCCCAATGTATCATAGCCACGATAGCTGGCCAGAATATCGGTCACCATATTTGGGATGCCAATTTCATGGGGAATGCGTTCCAGATAGTCAGGCAAGACATGTACATGTGCCGGTGCGTTCGGGTCTCCGAAATTGGGCATATCAAGCGTACCATAGACTAAAACCATGCCGGTAATTAGCACCACGACCAAAGGAATGGGGGATGAAGCATGAGATGATATGCGTTCAAATCTTGACGTGAGCGCAATCGTTCCAAGCATCAGCACTGTTGAAATGCCAGCACCAACGGCTGCTTCCGTGAATGCCACATCGACCGCATCCATGGTCACAAATAATAGGGCAGATAACAGGCTAAACACACCAGATAACATTACCACCGCAAACAAGCTGCGAATGCGCACGATTGCCAGTGCTGTGGTGACCAGCATAAGAAATAGAACGATGGTGATGAAAGTTTCGATTGGTTTGCCTGTTAATTCTTGTTGGGTTTTTGGTTTGAACTTTTACCAGTTTTCGTGGTGGGTTCTTTAAAGGATGTATTCTTGTCGGGGCGCAAACCTGACACCCAGGCAGCATTTGCAACCGCATGGGTGGTGGTGGGGCCGGTGATAAAGAGGAATATGCCAATGATAATCAATTTTACGGTTATCAGCGTGAAGCCTGCCTGAAGGCACATGCCCAGGATCAACAAAATCATTCCTGCAGAATCAGTAATTGAAGCTGCATGTAGTCGTGACCAGAAATCTGGAAATCTGGTGGTTCCGATAGAACCGATAATGACACAGACACTACCGCCAATCAAAAAGACCCAACTGAGGACTTCAACAAGGATGCTCATGATCCCACCTCGTCTTCGGAGGTTTCTTTCGGCATTTGCGAAATGTCGCCAATGGCGCGGTAACGGAAGAATTTCAATATGGCGATGGTGCCGACAAAATTAATCAGGGCATAGAGCAGGGCGATGTCCAGGAAATCTGGTCTCTCGGTCAAAAACCCATAAATGCCAATGAATAGCACCGTGTGTGTGCCGAACATGTTCACCGCCATTACGCGGTCATATACACTTGGGCCAGCAAAAAGCCGAAACAATGCCATCACCATGGCAACAAAAAGTGCAAGGGCCGTAACTTCAAACATCATTTGCCGCTTCGATTTTTGTGACCCGCGCATCCATATCGGCAAGCGCATCCAGATCATCGGAAGAATAAGAAACGGCATGGATTAAAAATCCACCGGTTTCAGTCTCAACGGCAATCGTGCCGGGGGTCAGTGTAATTGAATTGGCAAAAATCACCTGTCCCACATCGGTTTTCTGAGTGTGATCAATGTGAAACATATGCTGGTTGATTGCCATTTTCGGAGAAAGGATGATTTTAATCACTGCCCAGTTTGCCTTGACGATTTCCACCATCAGCCAACCGAAATATGAAATTGATTTGAACAGTCCCAAATTCAATTCAACGGCATCGTTATCGGTGCGGTCCATGCGCCGGGTGATCCACAGTGTGATCACCACAGATATCACGCCAAAGCCGATAATGAGCGGTTTATAGATGCCCGACATCAGCAGCCAAAGGGCCATCATCAATATTGCTGTACCTACTAGTCGCACAATCTTCCCGTCTCTTTCCGAATTTCCGTCAAACTAGCGAAGTGGCGCAGCAATAACAATATGCAATCAATCGCAAAGGCGACACTTCACACAGGGATTTTCGGTTAGCCCGACAGCTTCAGGGTCATATGAAGGGAGAATGGGTCTTCTGCATAGTCTGCGAATGGTTCACAAATGGAAAAACCGTGCCTTGTATAGAGCGAACGTGCAGGTGCAAACGGTTCGTTCGAGCCTGTCTCCAAACTTAGCCGCTTATAAGAGCGTGACCGGGCCGTCTCCATAGCGTGTTTAAGAATGGCCGCGGCAACGCCTTTTCCGCGGTGGTTATGGGCGGTATGCATGGATTTGATTTCACCATGCCCCTCATCAAGTTCCTTTAGCGCTCCGCACCCTAGAAGATCCTCGCCATCCCAGGCGGTCCAGAATGTGATTTCCGGTTCGCGCAAGCCACTTAGATCCAGTGCATGGACGCTTTCAGGAGGAGATACTTCAGCTGCAAATGTCAGGTGAGCAGTAAGAAGTGCCCGTATTTCCTTGCCGGTAAGATCATCTTCTACAATCTTCATGCGTGCTAAAATTCCAATGATTGTTCAAATTTATATTCAAAAAAAATGCCACCCTGCTGAAAGGCAGGGTGGCAAAATTGTAACCGTATTGATTATTTAGGCAACATGATTTCGTCGCCAATTTTCAGATTATTTAGATTCAGATTGTCGTTTGCAGCCTGAATTTTTTTCCACATGGTTGCGTCACCATAGTGAGATCTAGCGATGTTCCAAAGGTTGTCGCCGGCTTTGATGATATATCCGCCTTCCATTTTTGGCTTCATAGCATCCATTTTCATGGCGTCTTTTTTCATAGGTTCGCCAGTTTTTGCCATTGCATCTTTTTTCATGACTTTCGCCATTGCATCTTTCTTTTTCATGGCTTCTGCTGGTTTGGCCATTTCTTCTTTTTTCATAACTTTCGCCATGCCATCTTTCTTCATGGTTTTGGCCATGGCATCTTTCTTTTTCATGGCTTCTGCCGGTTTAGCCATTTTTTCTTTTTTCATCACAGGTTTAGGCATAGGTTTCGGCACAGGCTTTGTTGCTTTTTCTTCAGCCTTCATTTCCGTTGTGGCCATAGTGGATGTTTTGCGTTCCAGGATGCGGCCATCTATGTAGGGTTTGTAATCGGGATGTTTGGCAAGATAATCGGACACCACAACTTCTAGGCCCGGGCCGTAATCATAGGCGTTTTTGCCTTCTTTGGAGAAGACTTTATAACCATCGCCGCCACCGCGAACGAAGTTATTGGTTACAACGCCATAGGTTTTGGCTGGGTCAATATCCACCCATTTGCCTGCTTCCATTACCTGCACTTGTTGAATGCGGCCTTTGCCAGGTTCAACTGATTTATCCCAGGAAAAATGCAATCCTGCTACTTGCGGGAAACGACCTTTCACATCTTCTACCTGGCTAACGCCATTTTCGAGTGCTGCAGTAATGCCGGCACCAGTAATTTGGAATGTGGATAGAGTGTTTTGGAAAGGCAGCACTGTGAGCACTTCGCCCATGGTGATTTCGCCTGCATCGATTGAGGCACGCAATCCGCCACTATTGGCAAGGGCAATGGTTATGCCCTGATTTTGCACCCGCTCCAGCATGGCATCGGATACCATATTGCCCATGCTACATTCCTGTACGCGGCAAATTTTCCGGTCGCCAATGATGACGTCACTGGCAGAACCAACAACTTGAGCTTTGACAGCTTCGATTGGTCCGTTCAGTTCTGCCACTTTTTTGGCAAAGTCTGCGTCTTCAGTCACGTAGCTATCCAGCAAGTGAGCTTTGCCGCCGGATGCGGTTACTTCACCGGCATCATTGAAGGTCAGGTTCAGTTCACCCAGATATTTGGAATAGGCATAAGCGCTAACAATCGGTACATCACGGCCATCTATGCCCTTGATGATTGCCGGGTATGTGCCTTCTGCTCTCTTGGCGAAGTTGGAAAGTAGGGTGTTGGAATGGCCACCCACTACGACATCTACGCCTTTAACCTGCTCTGCAATCTGCCTATCTTTTGAAAACCCTACATGGGTTAGGACGATAATTTTATTGGCACCCTTTGCTTCCATCTCAGGTATTATTGCCTGAAGGTAAGTGATGATGTTTGTGAAAGAAACGTTCTTGCCAGAAGATGAGATTTCAGGAGTATCGGTGGTGGTAACACCTACAATACCGATTTTCTGACCACCTTGTTCAACGATAACGTATGGTTTGATTTTTCCTTTGAGGACCGGCTCGAAATCAGCGTTGATGTTTCCGCCGATTGTCGGGAAGTTAGTATTGTCGATGAATTTCGCCAGGCCTTCTGGTCCGTCATCAAATTCATGGTTGCCAACGACCATGGCATCAAAACCCATTTCATTCATGAAATCGGCAGTCGCCTTGCCTTTATACGTAGTGTAGAACAGCGAACCCTGGAACATGTCACCAGCTGACAGCACAACAACATTTCCACCTGCACGAGAAATTGCTTTGCGGCGTTGATCAATTTTGGTTTTTAGCCGTGCAACACCACCAAAACATTTATTCGCTGCCACGTCTTTTGACGAGCAGGTTGAATCATATTTGTTGATTGGCAAAAAGCGACTGTGAAAATCGTTCAAGTGCAAAATGGTCAAGGTGTAATCTGCCTGAGCGGCAGTTGAGGTAAGCCCCATAAAGGTGGCAAGTGCCGCCCCTGTGGCGAGTTTTAGCAGGTTCTTCATTCTATCCTCCGATAAATTTTGTTGGATGCAGGTGTTTGTTCAAATTGGTCAAACATCATTAAACTACTGTCCCAGTACCGCTACGCTAAGAGTAATGCGTTTTGATAACAAGAGAACAAAGCCGAATAGCCCTTTAAAAACGAAGTTGTGAACCTAAATCTAGAGGTGAAACGAATTGCGGGAGGCACAGGCAAAAATGCAACTTGAAATTAACGGCAAACCCACTGAGGTCGGTGATGATGCAGAAATGCCGCTGCTTTGGGCATTGCGTGATATTGTTGGGCTTAAAGGCACCAAATTTGGTTGTGGCATAGCGGCTTGTGGTGCTTGTACCGTTCATATTGATGGCGAGCCGGTGCGCTCCTGCCAGATGCCCATTGGCGAGGTGAGTGGTGCCGTTACTACTATTGAAGCCTTGGGCACGCTTGAAAATCTCAGCATTCTTCAACAAGCATGGATTGATGAACAGGTGCCCCAGTGTGGTTACTGCCAATCCGGCCAACTTATGGCCGCCAGTGCGTTGTTGCGGGATAAGCCAAAGCCCACGGATGCCGATATTGATGAGGCGATGACCAATCTGTGTCGCTGCGGCACTTATCCGCGCATTCGTGCTGCAATCAAACTTGCCGCTTCAAAGATGGGAGCTTGATCAATGAACATCCGTAAAATTGCAAGACGAACATTCTTGATAGGCGCAACTGCCATCGCAGGCGGTTTGGCCGTTGGCTATTATTACGTGCGTAAACCCTATCCAAATCCGCTTGAAGATGAATTGTCCGAGGGAGAAGTTACATTCAATCCTTATGTGAAAATCGCTCCCGATAACACAATCACCATCATTACCGCACGCGCAGAAATGGGGCAGGGAGTGCAGACGACCCTTGCGGCAATGGTTGCCGAAGAACTGGATGTAACGCTTGATCAAATAAAGGTGGAGCATGGACCGGCGGACTGGACTTATTTCAATTCGGCGATGATGGAAGATGCTAGCCCGTTTCCGTTTTTGGATGAGAGTTTTATTGTTGAAGTTACCCGTTCTATGATGCCGCCAATTGCAAAACTATTGGGCATTCAGGCAACTGGCGGCTCTTCTTCCATGAAGGATGGCTATGATAAAATGCGCCAGTCCGGGTGTGCAGCTAGGCTTTTGTTGATTGCCGCAGCAAGTCAGGAACTTGGTATTGATGCAGCTGGTCTAAAGACTGAAAATGGATCAATCATTGATCCAACCTCGGGCCAATCCATCACCTATGGGGAATTGGCAGCAAAGGCTGCGACACTCGAACCTCCCTCAAAACTGGTTTTGCGCAAAAAGAGCGATTGGAAATTGCTTGGTAAATCTCAACGACGAACCGATATTCCCGCCAAGGTAACCGGGCAACCGATTTACGGTATTGATGTGGATTTGCCGGAGATGATTTACGGCACTGTGAAAATGAGCCCGCGATTTGGTGCAAATGCAATTTTCCACGACGATAAGGCAGCACTTGCTGTTCCCGGTGTAACCGCTGTAATTCCATTGGAGACCCCGGCAGGATCAGGGTTTGGCATCATTGCAGAAAATACCTGGGCGGCATTTAAGGGCGCGGAGGCGCTGGAAGTGAAGTGGGGGGAAGCCGATCACCCGCCTGAGGATGAAGGAATTTACGCGCTTTTTGATAAAGCGCTTTCTTCCACGCCCCATAACATTATGCGCAATGATGGCAATGCGGAAACTGTCTTTGCTGATGCCCCGCGAGAAGTGATTTTATCGGCAGAATACCGTGTGCCATGGCTTGCTCATGCCTGTATGGAGCCAATGAATGCTACCGCTCGCTGGAAGGATGGCGTTCTTGATATCTGGGCACCTAATCAAGCACCGACATTAATTCAGATGACCGTATCCGGTCTTGTAGGCGTGGCGTCTGAAGATGTGAATGTGCATATTACCACTCTTGGCGGGGGCTTTGGCCGTCGACTGGAAATGGATTTTGTTCAATATGCGGTGGAAATGGCCAAGCATACTGAAGGCAAGCCGATTAAAGTAACTTGGACTAGGGAAGAAGACACAAGTCATGATGCCTATCGCCCTGCTGCAAAAACAAAGCTCCGGGCGTTATTAAACCCCGGAACCATTCCCACAGCACTCGATATTCATCTGGCTACCCCATCGATCATTAAAAGCTTTATGGGACGGACATTTCCAATGCTATCTCCTGCGGGGCCGGACCGTACAATGGTTGATGGTTTATTTGATCAGCCCTATACAATCGAAAACTACCGAGTTTCCACCAGCAAGGTGGATGTGAATATTCCGGTTGGTTTCTGGCGCTCGGTGGGTGCTTCACACACTGCCTATGTGCATGAATGTTTTTTGGATGAAATTGCTGAAAAATCTGAAATGGACCCTTTGGCCATGCGGCTTGAATTGGCAAAAGAATATCCAGCAGCCCTCGGCGTATTGAACAAGGTGGCCGAGATGTGTGTCTGGGACAATAACTTTGCCAAGAACAGCACAAGAGGCCGTGGCCTTGCCCTATCCCTTTCATTTGGAACATGGGTTGCGGAAGTGGTTCAGGTAAATGCTACCGAAGATGGCATCGTGATTGAAAATGTCTGGTGCGCTACCGAAATCGGCGAAGCGCTGGACCCTGACAATATTAAAGCTCAAATGATGTCAGGCATTGTCTTCGGCCTATCTGCCGCGATGGGGCAGGAAATCACATTTTCCGATGGCATGGTTGAACAGCAAAATTTCGATGGTTTTGACGTGATGCGTATGCACCAATGTCCAACAATTGAAGTGGAAATATTGGAGACCTATCATAAAATGGGTGGTGCGGGCGAACCGGGAACACCTCCGGCAGCTCCAGCATTAGCCAACGCAATATATGCAGCAACCGGCAAGCGGATCAGAGCGCTGCCTTTGTCTTCAGAAACGGATTTTGCCTGATTTTGAGTTTTATCGATGGCCCACAAAATCAAAACACCGTAGGCTACTACTTACGAACTGCCATGTTATTCCATTCAACGTGGCAGATGATTTGAATAAGAGATTTTATGTTGGATATTGTAGTTTAGTTCTACTGCTTTTCTAAAATGAAAAGCATTTTCATCGCCCGATTAGGTTCGGCGCGACGTTGCGCTTTTGCGCATTTTCCAATGTGAGAAAATTAATGAAAAACTTTTTATCAACAATGGGTGAGCTATTCCACCGTTACTTTTTAATGCTGACCATGTCTCTTATGACAACGAAGAAAACTGCTAGCTTAAAAGAGCAGATATTCGATTTGTGGGGAGACGAGAAATGGTCTCGCTAAACATTCGAACACACAAACGCAATCAGGCTGCACCGCGAAGAATGAGGCATAAAGTGCATATGTTTGAAACTTAGAACGGCTGTTTTGAGCCCAAAATGACAGATGCTGCGCCCAGAACGAACGGTCAGGCCGCTGCGTCCGAGAATGGCTTACCGCCCGAAATTAAATTGCTATCCTATACCCCGAACGGTTCAATAAATGATCCATCGTAACAGCGTGGGCTAAGCCTCATACACAGAGTTTCGGATATTCCCAATCTATCATTCCTATGTAACACCCTATTAATTTTACTATTTGAGTATGAGGGGTTAAGAACAACGAACGGTTTAGCTAGTACCTTCCACCAACTTTAATGAAGGCTTACCCATGACCACTAAAACTAAGCTGCACCCCCGTAATCAACACAGAGAAGGTTACGATTTTGTGCGTTTAGTGGCGCATTTGCCTGAACTTGAGGCGTTTACGATCAGCAACCCTGTCGGTCGCACAACTATTGATTTTCAAGACGTATTGGCGGTCCGTATGCTTAATCGGGCGTTGCTAAAGACTTATTACAATATAAATTTTTGGGATATCCCTGCCAATTATCTATGCCCTCCCATTCCCGGTCGTGCCGACTACATCCACTATCTGGCGGATTTGCTTGCCTGCAGCAACAATCAAGAAATTCCTCGAGGGCGTAATGTTAAAGCGTTAGACATCGGGACCGGTGCTAGCTTGGTGTACCCTCTTATTGGGCAGAGTGAATATGACTGGCACTTCACTGGCGTCGATATAGACCCGGTCGCTATCAAATCGGCACAGCAGATTTGCCAATCCAACAAACTGAAAATCACCCTCAAACGACAAAATATACGTGAGAATATCTTTAGAGGGGTGATCGAACCCCACGATGCTTATCACATCAGCCTGTGCAACCCGCCTTTCCATGCTTCCATCGAGCAGGCTAATAAAGGCACCCAACGTAAGTGGCGTAACCTTGGCAAGGGACATTCACAAAAACGCAATTTTGGTGGTCAAAACGCTGAACTTTGGTGTCTGGGTGGCGAGATAAAGTTTATCGCTAGCATGGTTGAACAGAGCATGGAGTTCGCCGACCAGTGCCTGTGGTTTAGCTCGTTGGTGTCGAAAAAAGATAAGCTCCAGCCACTCTACAAAATTTTAGGAAAAGCTAAAGTTGCTGATTTTAAAGTAGTTGAAATGGCGCAGGGGCAAAAAACAAGTCGTTTTATTGCTTGGACCTACATTAAAAAAAGTCAGCGATCTTTGTATGTGAATGGCGCTAGTAAATAGAACGGGTGGCAACCCACCAGACCAGACATTCGCATCGCCTCGCGGCGGGCAATTTACCAAGGCGCGTGTCATCTTTTCCCGAGAGAGGGAGGATCACCGATGATCACTTAGATCGTAACGTTCGAGATTTAACATGAGATGAAACGCGAACGCGTCGTCGCGCTCTTCGAGGAAAGCGCCAAAATCTGGCGAGCGCACCCCAAGCTGCATCGGAAGAACTACCTCTATGACCCCGAGGCCGGGATCGCGGGCGGTGTGTAACCGCAATATGATGTCGAGTGCTGTCCAGATTTCTCATTTCTTAGCTTGCGGGAAAGCGGTCACTGAAGTCTGTTGCAGCGAAAGTCCAGATTCCGTCTTGATGCTTTTCGCTGCGTGTGAAGCCTGCTGAAAGCAGTCTTTGAACTACCATCGTCCAGGTCGGCTTTGTCCGCATAGCTGCCATCTGCAGTTTTATAGATCGCAAAATTATTGATCCAGTTCCCCCTCGCTCTGCGCGTCGTGCTGAGGTATGAAGACCCATGTCAAAAATAAATTCTCTATTTGTTACCCGTCTTTATCACGCAGCTCTTTCTGAACTCGGCAAGATGCCGGATGCGTCAGAGCTTGAAGCTGCTTGCCTGTCGATTGCCGATGATGATGAGGCCGGGCAGAAGTGGTGTGAGGAAAACAACTTTCCGGGCTATACCAGCTACGCCTCGCTGGACGACCTGCCTTGGCGGTTTCCTGTCTTCAAGGATTTGACCAAAACCCTCGATAAACACGTCGCGGCATTTGCCAAAGACCTCGAATTTGATCTTGATGACAAGAAGCTTAAGCTGGATAGCTTGTGGATCAACATCCTGCCTGAAGGTGGTATTCACACATCGCATATCCACCCCCATAGCGTGATCAGCGGCACGACCTATGTGGCGATGCCTAAGGATACTAGTGCTATCAAATTTGAAGATCCACGTTCGGCGATGATGATGGCCGCCCCGACACGCAAGACCAATGCTCGGGACGAATTGCGCAATTTTATCTATATTGAGCCAGAAGTGAGCGATGTTCTGCTTTGGGAAAGTTGGCTGCGCCACGAAGTGCCGATGAACATGGCAGAAGAAGAGCGGATCAGTGTCAGCTTTAATTACAGCTGGAGCTGAAGGCGCTGCACACTCCACCCATGAGAAAACTCCCGCTGAATTGCACGGAGTTTTGACAAAAAAAGGGCGGGGATTAATCCCCACCCTTCTTTCTCGTAGTCTAACCTTGGGAGGTTATTTGTTTGTACGCCAGCTATCGGCATACTCTTCACGTGCATCGCGGGAATATGGTGTTGGAGAAACCTTCACACGGATGGTTGTTTGTTTGTGTGGTTCAACGGTGGTTTTCTCGGTGCCGCCGTTTTCTTCGCCCCATGTTAAAGTCAGCACGTCGCCAACATTGATGTCCGCATCAACGATGCCGAGGGAAAGCATGCAGCGTTCATTGCTGCTGTAACCGGCAAACATTGAAAAGCCGACTACTTTGCCATCGCGCTCGATTTTGTCGCAAGATGTGGAAGCATAGTTGGAAAGCGGCAAATCCATTGCCTTGAATGCTTCGCCAGCAGGTTTGAACATGGAGTTCATCACTTTTTCCACATCTTCGGAATTCCACTCGAAAGTGACTTTCTTGCGGTGTGTGTTGCCAGCCATTGCTTCAAGTGCTTCGCGACCGATGAAATCATGATCGAACTTAACGAACGGGCCGTAGCCGAGTTCATAAGGTGTCACATAATAGTCTTCGATGTTGTCGGAGACAAAGCTGCCGCCGATTGAGCCGGTTGCTTCATAGCCAGCAGCTGGTAGCCACTCGCGATATGCTTTCATGCGATCATCGGTGTAAATGCCCGGTAGTGGTGAAGGGATCCAACCGGATTCCAGTGTGTTGGTTGCGTATGCACGCGCGCCAACCTGCACCATATCGTGCTCTTTGCCAGCTTCGACGATTGCTGCTCTGATTTCTTCGCCTTCTTCATAAGGACCCCAGACTTCAAGGCCGGGTGCGCCAGCCATGCCGTGCCGGAGGGCT
>JAESUH010000039.1 GCA_016763155.1 Rhizobiaceae bacterium | reverse complement strand
TGTAGGCGCGTCACTGTTTGGCATAACGCTGGCACAAGCCGCCGATAAACCTAACATTCTCGTCATTTGGGGCGATGATATAGGTGGTTTCAACATAAGCGCCAACAATCAGGGCATGATGGGTTACAAAACACCCAACATTGATAGCCTTGCTAAGGAGGGAGCCCTTTTTACTGATTGGTACGGACAGCAGAGCTGTACAGCGGGTCGCGCTGCTTTCATCACTGGACAGTCGCCCATGCGTACTGGCCTGACGAAGGTCGGTTTGCCAGGCGCGCCGGAAGGTATGCGTGTAGAGGATCCAACAATTGCCGGTTTGCTTAAAGCGCAGGGTTACGTCACCGGCCAGTTCGGTAAAAACCATCTTGGCGATCGCGATGAGATGTTGCCCAGCAATCACGGGTTCGACGAATTTTTTGGCAACCTCTACCATCTTAATGCAGAGCAGGAACCGGAACATCCAGATTATCCTAAAGATGAGGCATTCAAGAAAAAATTTGGCCCGCGTGGCGTCATTCATAGCTTTGCAGGAGGCAAAATTGAAGACACCGGCCCGTTGACTATAAAGCGGATGGAAACAATAGATGAGGAAGTCACCACCGCGGCTATGGGGTTCATGGAAAAAGCGGTTAAAGACGATAAGCCATTTTTTGTGTGGTGGAACAGTACCCGTATGCATATCTGGACACATTTAAAACCCGCATCCAAGGGCAAAACTGGTCTGGGTATCTACGCCGACGGTATGGTTGAGCACGATGGTATGGTTGGCCAATTGCTCGCTAAACTAGAGGAACTGGACATTGTGGATAACACGATCGTCATGTATTCCACTGACAATGGCGCGGAATTTTTCTCTTGGCCAGATGGCGGTACCACGATGTTCCGCAATGAGAAGGCCACCCAGTGGGAAGGCGGGTTTCGCGTACCCACAATGATCCGTTGGCCTGGCGTGATTAAGCCTGGCATCATCATCAATGAAATTGGTGCCCATGAGGATATGCTGACTACACTTCTCGCAGCAGCGGGAGCCCCCAACATTAAGGCTGAACTTTTGAAGGGCAAAAAAGTGGGCGACAGGGACTATAAGGTCCATCTTGATGGCTACAATTTGCTACCGGCTTTGAAGGGCGAGGCAGATTGGCCACGTCAAGAATTCGTCTATTGGACTGATGATGGAAATGTTGCAGCGCTGCGTTATGGCAACTGGAAGGCAACATTTTTGAAGCAGGAAGCAGAGGGCATTGAGGTTTGGAGTAAACCATTCACTGCACTACGTGCGCCCATGTTGACAAATTTGCGCATGGACCCCTTCGAACGTGCTGAACGTGAATCCATTGGCTATAGCCGCTGGTGGGTGGATCATATGTTCATGATTGCCCCAGCTGCCGGTTATGTCGGGAATTGGCTGCAAAGCTTCCGCGAGTTTCCACCGCGTCAGAAACCTGGCAGCTTTAGCCTCGACCGAGTAATGGAATCCATTAGTAGAGGCGCTGGCGACAAATAATGAAACGATAGCTAGCGTAAGCAGAAATATGGTGGGCACATCATGCACGAAGTGCCCACCCACAATAGATGCGCCTTGGGCGTAACGTTGATCGAGTGCCTGGCGAATATGTATCCTCAGGATCACCCCCTCTTTCGGGCTAAAAGTGACGGTAAGTTTGTTCCTAGTACAGTCAAATTGCGCCACGACGACAATGTCTGAGAGGGGCTCTGAGCGGTCATGCAACGCTATTTCAAATGGTCAAAATCAGCCCGTCGCCAATGACTGCAATGTGGACAAACCATCACTCTTGATTTTTGCAACATATCCTGCCTACGATCAGAATTACGTTGGTGAAATGTGCCACCTGCTGACAGGTCGGTTCGTAGGTCCGCCATTTTACATAAAATGACTACGTCACAGGAACGGGTGCCCGTCCCAGAGTAGCTAATTTAGATTTTCAATATTTTATAGTGTCTGGGGTTTTTCTCATGGGTGGAGTGTAAAGTACCTTCAGCCCCAGTTGTAATTGAAGCCGACACTGATCCGCTCTTCTTCTGCCATATTCATCGGCACTTCGTGGCGCAGCCAACTTTCCCAAAGTAGAACATCGCTCACTTCTGGCGCAATATATATAAAATTGCGCAATTCGTCCCGAGCATCGGTCTTGCGCGTCGGGGCGGCCATCATCATGGCCGAACGCGGATCTTCGAACTTGATGGCACTAGCACCCTTGGGCATTGCGACGTAGGTAGTGCCGCTGATAACGCTATGGGGGTGGATATGCGATGTGTGAATACCACCTTCAGGCAGGATGTTGATCCACAAGCTATCCAGTTTAAGTTTCTTGTCATCTAAATCAAATTCAAGGTCTTTAGCAAATGCCGCGACGTGTTTATCGAGTACTTTGATCAAATCCTTGAAGATAGGAAACCGCCAAGGCAGGTCGTCCAGCGAGGCATAGCTGGTATAACCCGGAAAATCATTTTCTTCACACCATCTCTGCCCGGCCTCATCATCACCGGCAATCGACAGGCAGGCGATTTCAAGCTCTGATGCATCCAGCGACTTACCAAGCTCAGAAAGGACCGCGTGATAAAGGCGGGTAACGAAAAGAGAATCTATTTTTGACATGAGCCCTTCATAACTCAGTACGGCATGCAGAGCGAGGGGGAGCTGGTTGAATTGCCAGATAATTGTTAACTCAGCGCTGAGAGCAGATATCTCATTTGGTGCGGCATTCTATATGCAACATGATTACAACGCCTGAGAAGGGTTCGAAACGGACAAGCAACGCTACTTCAAATGGTCAAAACTAGCCCGTCGGCTAAGTGGACAATGTGGCATTAATATTTCGTGTCCACTGGCTAGTTGTCAACAAGGGCGATGGTCATCAAGTGCCAAAAGGAATCATAGGCATCTTGCGAACATCAGATGCTAATGTATGCTCAGCAAATGTCACGTACACTATATACACTCGCTTGTCCCACGTTAGCTTCTGCGGATCGGGAAACAATCGAATCATTTCGCCGCAAACACGACTTACCGTTTCGTGATGTTGTAACAGCTCATTTCACAATGGTTTTCGGCAGGCGAGGGTTTGATGAATCCCGCTATATTGATCATATCAAAGAAATTGCAACGGCCTTCAAACCCATTAACTTTGTTTGTCGTTACGCCATGCTTGGAGTTGATGATGAAAATAATTGTGGATACGTGTTCCTTGTTCCAGATGAAGGACGCAAGGTAACCCAGCCCATGCTGGCGCTTTGGGGTGCAAACGGGACGATTGAAAAACACTTCGACTGCCTGGCCCTATGGCGCGAGCGAGCAGAAAACGTCCAAGGCCACGCCTCCCCGGCGCGCACTATTTGGCGGGAAGGTGCCGGAATTGGTGGTGAAGGAGTTTTTGGGGTTTTTTGGAGAGAATGCGGCTTAGTCTTGGCTCAATGCTGCCACTTGGGGCAGCTTGGATGAAATGCGGCTATGCGGACTAAACTACCGACCCTGTGTAAGATGAATTGCACGTTTACGACATACCAATGAACAGCGTTTGATGCCAATTGATGGCAAGCCCCAACTGTCGCCCTTGTTTAGGACTCAATTAGGG
>JAESUH010000038.1 GCA_016763155.1 Rhizobiaceae bacterium | reverse complement strand
GCGTCGGTTTCCAGATGGTCTTTCAGCCAGGATAGGGTGAATTTCATTGTATCTCTGCCTTATTAGTCGGCTAATTGCCGTTTATCTCATAATTTTATTAGCTGCCGGTCTTAACTGGTAAGCCCACCGAAAAGCGTTGGTATGTCCAGCGGACGGAAACCGTAATGGTTCATCCAGCGCACGTCAGCATCGAAGAATTCACGTAAATCAGGCATGCCGTATTTGAGCATGGCAAGACGGTCAATGCCGATGCCCCAGGCAAAGCCCTGATAGATATCTGGGTCAAGACCACCAGAGCGCAACACATTAGGATGCACCATGCCGCAGCCAAGAACTTCCATCCAGTCAGTACCTTCGCCGAATTTGACTTCCTTGCCGGAACGATCGCACTGAATATCAAGTTCCAGCGATGGTTCTGTAAACGGGAAGAAAGATGGGCGGAAGCGCATGCCAACCTGATCCACCTCAAAGAACGCCTTGGCAAATTCTTCCAAGACCCATTTCAAATTGCCAATGTTTGATTTCTTGTCAACCACCAGCCCTTCAAGCTGGTGAAACATTGGCGAATGGGTGGCATCACTGTCACAGCGATAAGTTTTACCAGGAATAACAATGCGGATCGGTGGTTCCTGCGATTCCATCGTATGAATTTGCACAGGGCTCGTATGGGTACGCAAAACCTTGCGCTTGCCATCTTCACCCTCATTGAAAAAGAACGTGTCGTGCATTTCACGGGCCGGATGGCCCTCGGGGAAATTCAGCGCAGTGAAATTATAATAATCAGTCTCGATATCCGGCCCTTCGGCGATGGAAAAGCCCATATCTGCAAAAATTGCCGTGATTTCATCAGTTACCTGAGTAATTGGATGAATACGTCCGATTACCGCCGGTGATGGTCGCAACGGCAGGGTCACATCAAGGGTTTCATTCACTAGCCGCGCTTCGATAGCGGCCTTGTTGAGAACCTGTTTGCGCTCGGCAATGGCCTCAGTAATTGCAGCCTTCAATCCATTAAGGGCAGGGCCCATGACCTTCCGCTCTTCTGGGGCCATTTTGCCAAGAGTTTTCATTTTGGCAGAAATCGAACCTTTTTTACCAAGGCTTGCAATGCGCACGCTCTCAAGGGCTGCTTCATCGCTAGCCCCGTCAATTTGGGCGCGGATGTCGGTTTCAAGTTCGGCAATCTCAGACATGGTACTTCTCAAAAACTAGGGTCGTAGGACCCCAAAAAATTTCTTAAAAACAAGAAAACCCGCCCTGGCATAAGCCAGCGCGGGTTCCCAATAAAATTAATAGCTAAGGAAGCGCGCTAGCCTATCGGACAGCAGCTTCGAATGCATTTGGTGTGGTATCTTTAAGATAAACCAGTGCTTCTTTGGCTTTCTTAGCCAAGCTTGCAAAGGCTTCTGGCTGATGAATAGCCAGATCAGAAAGAACCTTGCGATCTACTTCAATGCCGGATTTCGTTAGGCCATCGATGAAACGGCCATAGGTCAAACCGTGCTCACGAGCAGCAGCATTGATGCGCTGAACCCAAAGAGAGCGGAAATTCCGTTTTCTGGTTTTCCGGTCGCGGTAAGCATATTGAGCAGCTTTTTCAACTGCCTGCTTGGCAATACGAATGGTGGTTCTGCGAGAGGCGTAAAAGCCTTTCGCTTTTTTCAGTACTTTTTTGTGTCTTGCATGGGAGGTTACACCGCGTTTTACACGTGCCATGATTTTAGCTCCAAACTGGGGTGTTGCGGATTAGCCGTAAGGAAGGAATTTTTTAACGATTCTTGCATCTGCGTCACAAAGTATGGTGGTACCACGAGCTTTGCGAAGGAAGCTGTTTGAACGTTTGATCATGCCATGCTGTTTACCAGCCTGAGATGCTCTTACCTTGCCTGAAGCGGTAAGTTTGAAGCGTTTTTTCGCGCTTGATTTGGTCTTCATCTTGGGCATTTTGCGTTTCCTTTCAAAAAACTCCCAAAAACCCATGAATTATCGAGGCTACCTCAACAAAATGGACCTTGGGAAAAGTCAAAAGCCCCACTGACCAGAGCGGAGCTTCGCAAGTGTGATCACCATGGCATGCCCTGCCAGATAATCAATCGAGGCGATCTATAGCCCCACAAGGAGAATTCTGCAAGTAAATTATCGCTTTCGGGCGATGATTCTCTTATGCGCCGGTCGAGCCAAATCCGCCGGAGCCCCTTGCGGTTTCGCCAGCAAGGTTGGATTCGGCAATTTTTACCTGCATCACAGGCCCTACAATCATTTGCGCGATGCGCATGCCACGAGTGATTGTGAAGTCTTCTTGGCCCAGATTGACGAGCAAAACCTTCACCTCACCACGATAATCTGCATCAATGGTGCCGGGGGTATTGAGGCAGGTGATGCCGTTCTTATAGGCAAGGCCGGAACGGGGCCGGATTTGCCCTTCATGGCCGGAGGGGAGCTCCATGATCAACCCGGTAGGAATAAGCTGCCGCTCGCCGGGCGGAAGAATGATGTCATTCTCACAGGCAGCGCGCAAATCCATTCCAGCTGCTTCGCTGGTTTCGTAAGCAGGCAGATCAAGCCCTTCACTGTGGGGCATGCGAATGATGGTTAAAGTCTGGCTCATATCTCTATTGTCTCTACATCGAAAAAAGCCACCATACGCTCAACCAGTCGTTCGGCAACCTGTTGTTTGGTGAGTTTTGGCCAGGTCTCCACACCTTCTTTGGAAATCAGTTTGACGCTGTTGTCGTCACCGCCCATCACACCTGTTTCTGGCGACACATCATTAGCGACAATCCAGTCGGCATTTTTACGTTTCAACTTGGCTTTGCCATATTTTTCTATCTGTTCGGTTTCAGCAGCAAACCCAACCACCAGTTTCGGGCGCAGTTTGTGATGGCCAATACCTTTTAATATATCAGGGTTTTCAGTCAGCTTCAGAGAGGAGGGTCCCTTGCCATCCTTTTTCTTAAGTTTTTCGTCAGCAGATTTCACCGTACGCCAATCAGCAACCGCTGCAACAAACACGCCTATATCGGCAGGAAGGGCTGTTTCGACCATTTTCTGCATCTCGCGAGCAGTTTGAACCTTGATAATCTCGCATCCTTTCGGGTCCGAAATATTTACTGGGCCAGAAATTAATATCACTTCAGCACCCGCTTTCGCCAGCGCTCCAGCAATGGCATGTCCCTGTTTTCCAGAGGAACGATTAGCAATATAACGCACCGGATCGATGGGTTCGTGGGTCGGTCCGGAGGTAACAATTGCCCGCATTCCGGACAGAGGTTTAGGGCCTTCGATTTCACCAATCATGGCTTGAATGGCACCAACAATCTCCATCGGTTCCGCCATGCGCCCAAAACCCGCTTCGCCACTTTCTGCCATTTCACCAGCATTTGGCCCGATAAAGCCTATTCCATCGGATAAAAGAGTTCGATGGTTACGTCTTGTGGCGGGATGGTTCCACATTTTTGGGTTCATGGCGGGTGCAATCAGCACAGGCTTGTTCGTGGCCAACAACGTGGTGGAGGCAAGGTCATTAGCCAATCCACCAGCCATTTTTGCCATGAGATTTGCCGTTGCGGGCGCAATTACAATGAGATCTGCTTCCCGCGATAGGCGGATATGGCCCACATCATGCTCTGTGTTCCGGTCCAAAAGTTCGGTAAAAACCGTGTCACCGGTCAAGGCACCCACTGAAAGCGGGGTGATAAAGGCTTGCGCGGCCTCGGTCATGATAACACGGACTTCGGCACCACGTTCTCTTAGCCGACGAATTAAATCGAGAGACTTATAGGCCGCAATACCGCCGCTGATAATCAATAATATGCGTTTGCCATCAAGGGAAGCATCAAAGTTGGTCGACGAAAGGTTTGCTGGCGTGGGAGAAGTCGCGACTTCTATCGGTTCCGATGCGAGTTCCGCTTGCCCAAGCAATAGGCGCGCCTCCTCTTCCATAGAGTGTCCATTATGGGCTGCGCGTTCGCGCAGAGCCTGTTTGGTAGTTTCGTCTAGGTTTCTAATAGTAATGCTGGCCATGGGGTAAACATAGCAATTGATTGCAATGATTGCAATGATTGCGTTTAGACAGCTAAATCAGCAACCACCGCGTCCAGAACCAAAAACCCGGAGGCCGTTGCGCGCAACCAGCCGCTGGGTAAGGTTTCCAAAAACCCGAACTCTTCCAGCATGGTAATTTTCTCCGGGTTAAACGGTTTGCCGCTTAAGGCTTCATATCTTGCCGGATCAAAACCCTCGCGCAATCGCAAATTCATCACCAGTAATTCGTCAGCCTGTTCTTCAAGCGTCAGTAAATCCTGAACATTCATGCCATGGCCATCCACATTGGCCTTTTGCCACCATTTTTCAGGGTTTCGTTCACAAGCAGTGGCAATTTTACCCTCATTGGTGGTGATACGCCCATGCGCGCCGGGTCCGATGCCCGCATAGTCCTGATAGCGCCAATAGACCAAATTGTGCTCACACTGAGAACCTTCTGCGGCGTAATTTGAAATTTCATAAGCCGGCAAATTATGAGCATTGGTAATATCTGCAGTCAATTCATAGAGATCAGCGGCTTGATCCTGATCCGGTATTTGAAAGCGGCCCTTCTTATGTAATTCAAAGAACGGCGTGCCCTGTTCAATTGTCAGCTGATAAAGCGATAGATGATCGGCAGCCAGCGCAATTGCCTCGTTTAACTCTATTTCCCATTCGGCCAAAGTCTGGTTTGGCCTTGCATAAATCAAATCAAAGGAGATGCGTGGGAATATATCCCTGGCAATTTCAATTGCGGCTTTTGCTTCTGCCGCATTATGCATTCGTCCCAAAAACTTCAATTGATCGTCACGAAGAGACTGAACACCCAGTGAAACCCTGTTAACCCCGGCAGCGCGATAAGCTTTAAAGCGTCCGGCCTCAACACTGGTTGGGTTGGCCTCCAGTGAAATCTCTGCGGTTTTTGAAATACCCCAATGTTTGGCGATAGCTGCTAAAATCCGCTCCAGCGTCTCAGGCTCCATCAGCGATGGTGTTCCGCCGCCAAAAAAGATGCTGGTAACCTCGCGCCCTGGTGCCATCGCCGCCATATGCGCTATTTCGCGCTCGTAACCGGAAACAAAAGTCGCCTGATCTACCGGTTTATGCCGCACATGGCTGTTAAAGTCGCAATAAGGGCATTTTGCCAGACAAAAGGGCCAGTGAACATATATACCAAAGGCTGGTTTCTTGCCCAACACGGCTATTTACTCAGACACTGTCTGGCAAACAACGCAAAGGCGCGTGTTCGATGCGATAGGCCCTCATCTTCAGGGGTTCCATCCCAACCATGTTTTTCTTCTGATGTCATTTCGCCAAAGGTGCGATTATGTCCATTGGGCAGGAATACGGGATCATATCCAAAGCCCAGTTCGCCGCGTGGAGGCCAGACCAATTGACCCTCTGCCTCACCTCGAAAATATTCCACATGGGAATCCGGCCAGATCAGGCACAAGGTTGCTACAAAGCGCGCTGTTCGCTGTTCCGGCGTAACGGCACCCTTAGTCTGCAAAGCGTCTTCGACCTTTTGCATAGCAAACCCGAAATCACGGCCCGAGCCATCTGGTTTTTCAGCCCAGTCGGCCGTATAGATGCCCGGTTGACCATCAAGCGCGTCCACTACCAGCCCGCTATCATCAGATAAAGCGGGCAGGCCCGTGGCAAGCATTGCTGCTTTTGCTTTGGTAAGCGCATTTTCTTCAAATGTCGTGCCGTTCTCTTCTGGTTCCGGCAAACCGTGTTCAGCAGCCGATTTTGCAATCAGGCCGAAAGGTGCGAGTAATTCATTAATCTCGCGCACCTTGCCCGCATTATGGGTAGCAACTACGATTTCTTTTTCGACGAGTTTTCTCATAAGGCCTATCGCTTCACGCGTTTTGCAATTTCACCAAATCACTAATACCATGTTTTGCAAGGCTCATTAGCTGGCTAAATTCTTCTTCGCTAAAGGTTTTCCCTTCAGCCGTACCCTGAATTTCCACAATACCGCCGGAGCCGGTAATGACGAAATTAGCGTCGGTTTCAGCGGTGGAATCTTCAGCATAATCCAGATCAAGCACTGGTGTGCCTTTATAGATACCGCAAGAAACCGCTGCCACATTATCTTTCAACACATTGGCTTCGACCATTTCGCGCTCAATCATCCAGTTGATGCATTCTTTCAGCGCTACAAAACCGCCGGTAATAGAAGCTGTTCTGGTGCCACCATCCGCTTGCAATACATCACAATCAACGGTGATTTGGCGCTCGCCTAATGCTTTTAGGTCCACTACTGCGCGCAAAGAGCGTGCGATCAGGCGCTGGATTTCAAGAGTGCGCCCGGATTGTTTGCCGGAAGCCGCTTCGCGGCGCATCCGCTCACCGGTGGAGCGCGGTAACATGCCATATTCTGCTGTTACCCAGCCTTTGCCACCGCCGCGCAACCAAGGTGGAACTCTCTCTTCCAGGCTTGCAGTACACAATACATGGGTATCGCCAAAACGTACCAAACAGGAGCCTTCCGCATGTTTTGCAAAGCCCCGTTCCAGAGTAACTTTTCGCATTTCGTCAACAGCGCGTTTGGATGGACGCATAGGAAACTTCCTTAATCTGTAATGGTCAAATTTGATTGATGTTGCAGGGGTTTTACAGAAGAGAATATTCATTAGCAAAGATTATCTGTGCAGTAGCAGGAAATCCGCCTATATTCATATCATGAGTAAGAACATAAGCCCGCCAGATTACCCCCGCACAGCCCTTGAGGAGCTGGATGAGCGTTCCCGCGAGATATTCAGAACCATTGTCGATAGCTATTTTGAAACCGGGGAACCCTTGGGTTCGCGCACTCTTTCGCGACAATTGACCCTGTCTGCCTCTCCGGCAACCATTCGAAATGTGATGTCTGATCTGGAGAGTTTGGGGCTGATCTATGCACCCCATACCAGCGCCGGGCGCTTGCCGACGGATATCGGCCTTCGGTTTTTCGTCGATAGTTTCATGGAAATCGGCAATCTGGCCAAACATGAAAGAACCATGATTGAAGCAAAGGTGCAGGCTGCTTCAGATAGTCAGACTATGGAAAACATTCTGACCGAGGCAAGCCAGATGCTGTCTGGCCTGTCGCGAAGCGCCGGCATGGTGATAACCACTAAAAATGATATGCGATTGAAGCACATCGAGTTCATTCGTCTGGAGCCAACCCGGGCATTGGTGGTTATTGTGGGCGAGAACAGCTCGGTGGAAAACCGTGTGATTGCCTTGCCAGCGGGTATCACCACATCGGCATTGATCGAAGCTTCAAACTATATCAACGCAAAAATTGCAGGCCGTACGATTGCTGAGGCGCAGGCGGAATTATCTCGGTTGCACAATATGGCGCGGATGGAACTCGATAGTCTGGCTCAAAAACTGGTGGATCAGGGCATTGCCGTTTGGGCAGGTACCGGGAAAGCGGATGCAGGGCAATTGATTATCAGTGGCCACGCAAATTTGTTGGAAAATCTTACCGCCGCCGATGACCTTGATCGGCTACGTAATTTATTTGGCGAACTGGAATCAAAGGAAAATTTCCTGAAACTTCTGGAGCTGACAGAAGAAGGCGAAGGCGTTCGCATCTTTATTGGCTCGGAAAACAAATTGTTTTCCATGTCAGGGTCTTCAGTCATCGTTGCGCCATACCGTGATCAGGAACAACGCGTTATCGGTGCCATTGGTATTATCGGCCCAACCAGATTGAATTATGCCCGAATTATTCCCATGGTCGATCATACAGCCAATGTGATTAGCAAAATTCTCAGATAGTCTGCGATTATTCCGGTCAAATAGCCGCAAAACACTTGATTTTTCGTCTCTAAACCCTGATATCAGACCAAATTCCCCTCTAAGATGATTTGGAAACAGTTGATGACGGAAAATACCGAACATCATGATGACGAAGCGGCACCTCAAACTGCCAATAATTCGACACAAAATGAAGCGCCGCAACAAAAGGTTCGTGATGGAGAACCCGTAGTTGAGCAATTAAATGCAGCTGAGCGTTATGCAGACGCGCTTTTGGCTGATGATGATCAGGAAATTGACGACCAGGAAGCTGATGAAGCGGAAGGGTTTTCAGATCCTTTGGAAGCGCTTGCCGCGGACTGTCATAGGCTGGAAACTGAAAATGCGCAGTTGAAAGACCGGATTTTGCGCAGTGCAGCCGAAATGGAAAACCTGCGTCGGCGCACCACCAAAGATGTGGCTGATGCCCGCGCGTTCTCAATTGCAGGCTTTGCCCGTGATATGCTTGCCGTATCTGATAATTTACGTCGTACGATCGAAACCTTGGGCGAGGATGACAAGGAGCTGGAAAGCGTTAAAATTTTTCTCGAAGGGATCGAAATGACCGAACGGGAAATGCTCAACGGCCTTGAAAAAAATGGTGTCAAAAAAATTGTGCCATTGGATGAGAAGTTTGATCCAAATTTCCATCAGGCCATGTTTGAGCTACCAAACCCGGACATTCCCAACAATACCATTGTTCAGGTGGTTCAGGACGGCTATGTCATTGGAAACAGGGTTTTACGACCCGCGATGGTAGGTGTGGCCAAGGGTGGTCCAAAATTTGTGGCACCGAAGGATAATGCGGAAGCTGATAATTCTGAAACCTGATTAAGGTTCCGTGATTTAAGCCGCCAGAAAAGAAACATAATTATTATGGCGGCAACTGATTTACGGCTTTCTGGTATTATCGATGTAGCTGCATTGCGTGCTACTCTGATGGCCTTTCTTGATGAGGGGGAGGCATCGTCTTCTGACGTCCGCAGCCAGATTTTGGCTCTGTTAAAACAGGCCAATGCCGATGGTCGTAAACTTGCCGAAGAATATTTGTTTGAAGATGGCGACGGCACTGCTTGTGCTCGTCGCATCTCCTTCCTGCAGGATGAATTGATCGGGATCATATTCAATTTTGCAATCACCCATGTATATCCCAACCACAATGCCACCAATGCAGAAAAAATGGCGATCTGTGCCGTTGGTGGTTATGGCCGTGGCACGTTGGCGCCAGGGTCTGACATCGATTTGCTGTTTGTGTTGCCATATAAGCAAACCGTCTGGGGCGAACAGGTGGTGGAATATATCCTCTATATGTTGTGGGATATGGGCTTCAAGGTAGGTCATGCCACCCGAAATATCGACGAGTGCATTCGTCTCTCTCGCGAAGACATGACCATCCGCACGTCCATCCTTGAAATGCGGTATATCTGGGGTTCCAAAGCACTTTCCAAAGAACTGTCGAAACGGTTTCAGGATAAAATTGTTGCCGGTACTGCACGAGAATTTATTGCCGCCAAGCTGGAAGAACGAGATTATCGGCATAAAAAGAGTGGCGAATCGCGCTACCGGGTTGAGCCTAATATCAAGGATGGCAAAGGCGGTTTACGCGACCTACATACGCTGTTCTGGATCAGCAAATATTTCTTCAATGTGGGTAAATCCAGCCAATTGGTGAAGCTTGGGTTTTTCACAAAGAGTGAATATCGCAGCTTCCGCTCCGCAGAAAAGTTTCTCTGGACCGTGCGTTGCCATATGCATTTTCTCACCGGTCGCCCTGAAGAGCGTTTGTCTTTTGAATTGCAAATGGAATTAGCGTCCCGGCTCAAATATACAGACCACGCTGGCCTGCGTGGCGTCGAACGTTTTATGAAACACTATTTTTTGGTGGCAAAGGACGTTGGTGATCTAACCTTGATTGCCTGTGCAGGGCTGGAAGAGCGCGAAGCTAAGGAAGTGGGCGGCATTCGAAGCCTGTTCCGCTCAGTTACCAGTCGGCCTCGCAAAATCAAGGGTCACCAGAATTTCATTCAAGAGCATGGCCGCATCAATGTGGCCAATAAGGATGTGTTCAAAAACGAACCGGTGAATATGATTCGCCTGTTCAAGCTGGCTGACGAGCATAATTTAAATTTCCACCCGGATGCCATGCAGCTTTTGTCAAAATCATTGAAGTTGATCGATAAGGATTTTCGCAAAAACCCTGAAGCAACCAGACTTTTTCTGGATGTGGTGACCTCCAAAAACGGGCCTGAACCCATTTTGCGCCGCATGAATGAATCCGGCTTTTTAGGTAAGTTCATTCCATCCTTCGGCAAGATTGTCGCCATGATGCAGTTTAATATGTATCACCACTTCACCGTGGACGAACATTTGATCCAGTCAGTGGGCGCATTGTGGGGTATTGAAAGCGGTAAACTGGCGGAGGAACATCCCCTTTCTGCCGAGCTGCTACCGGATATCAAGGATCGCGAACTTCTGTATGTGGCTTTGTTGATTCACGATATTGCCAAGGGTCGCAAGGAAGATCATTCCATTGCTGGTGCACGCATTGCAAAATCCCTGTGCCCCCGCCTTGGTATGACCAAAGAACAAACGGCAATGATTTCCTGGTTGGTACTCGAACATCTGACCATGAGTAACATTGCCCAATCGCGAGATTTGAGCGATCGCAAAACCATCACGGATTTCGCCGAAACCGTGCATAGTGTAGAGCGCATGCGTTATCTGCTCATCCTCACGGTTTGCGACATCAGGGCCGTTGGCCCCGGTGTGTGGAATGGTTGGAAAGGCCAATTATTGCGCACGCTCTATTATGAAACAGAATTAATTCTAACCGGTGGTTTTTCCAAGGCTTCCACCAAATCCAGAGTGGGTTCCGCCAAAGCAGCCCTTGCTGCGGCTCTTGATGATTGGGATGAAGAAACCAGAGATCGTATTCTCGATCTGCCCTATTCGCCCTATTTTCTCTCTACCGAATCTGAAAGCCAGATCAGGCATATGAAATTCCTGAGGCAAACAGAAGAAAGTGGCAAGCAGCTTGCCACGACAATTCATACAAGAGAGTTTGAGGCGGTAACGGAAATTACCGTGATTGCACCTGATCATCCGAGATTACTTTCCATCATTGCCGGGGCCTGTAATGCGGCCGGAGCAAATATCGTGGATGCAAAAATTCATACTACCCATGATGGTCGAGCCCTTGATTCGATTTTCATCAATCGTGAATTTGATAGCGATGAGGATGAAGTGCGCCGGTCTGAAAATATTGGCACTATTATTGAAGATGTTCTCACCGGAAAAACAAAGTTGTCCGAGACCATTGCCCGAAAATCTCAATTCAAACGGTCGTATAAAGCGTTTAAAGTTTCCGCGAAGGTCACAATCAATAATGATTTATCTGACAGCTTCTCAGTGATTGAAATAGAGTGCCTTGATCGGCCGGGATTATTATCCGTTGTTACAAGTCAATTGGCTGATCTTAATCTCGATATCGGCTCTGCCCATATTGCTACCTTTGGTGAAAAAGCCAGCGATAGCTTCTATGTGACCGATCTGATCGGGCATAAAATCGTTTCACCGCAGCGTAAAAAGAAAATTATTGAAGCTCTGCTGGTGACCCTTTCGAACAGGAAGAAGCCTGCACTACAAAAAGTCTAGGTTCAGGCTTCGGGCCAGAACCTATTTTACGATATTTGCCAGATCTGACATTTTGTCATTAACCAGCCAGCCATAGTAATTTTCTTGCGGGTAAATCGGGCCTTTACCGCTGGCTTTGCGTTTTTTGTTTTTATCACGCAACGATCTGGCACGGTGTTTAACATCGCCAAGATTATACAGAGTGGCCGTAATACCGGGGTTTTTACTAATATCAAACCCGGCAATGCGGATATAGGAATCTATGCTGGTTCTGATAATAGCAGCCATATAGTGCAGCGTAGAATCCGGATCCATGATTGCCTTATAAACCTTGGGTGCCTTTTTGGCGCTCAGTTTGGGAAGGCGGCTGGTTTTCTTCACCATATCGCTGACACTGAGTGCGGTCAGCGGGTTAAGTTGCCCAAGCCCAAAAGTTTGGCCTGCGTAAAGAGGCTGAAAGAAAAGCTGTCCAAACCGCTTATTTGGCCAGTTTTTTCCTGAAACGGATTTTCCACGAAATTTAACGTTCCAAATCCGTTCCCGACAAGACCAAAGGTCATAATCATTTTTAAAGGCGCTACAGTTGGCAAATTCTGGCCGCTGGACAAATTTAGTCACATGCTCGCCATCATATTCAAAACTGATATTCGTGCCCAGATAGGACATGGCTTTCACGTAATAGGTTTGAATCCGATCCAG
This sequence comes from Rhizobiaceae bacterium, assembly GCA_016763155.1. Lineage (GTDB taxonomy): Bacteria > Pseudomonadota > Alphaproteobacteria > Rhizobiales > Rhizobiaceae. Next base: position 22,268 of record JAESUH010000038.1, on the reverse strand, counting down.
CGCATCCACATTATAGGTGTGTTCACCCACCAGTGCGCCGACGATATGAACCGGGTCAATTTTATATTTCGCAGCGGCCTTTTTGATTTTTCTGGCGAGTTTTTTGTCGAGCGCAAGATGATTACGGATTTTCTGGTATTTTCCTTCAAAACTACCATTGGTCGCACGGGTTCGAATTTTTGACCCGCCCGGAACTGCCGGTTGCTTTGCATTTCGATTGCCAGGCGGGACCGGGATAGGTGCAGTTGCTGCCTGCGCAGCCTCCAAGATAGTGCTGCTCCAGAATACGCACAGGAGCAATATGGACAGCTTCTTAATCATCACTACTCTCAGACTTTCGTTTTGCCCCTAAAGAAAATCAATACCATATATTGAATAATCTACAGAATAAAACGACTCAAGTCGGTGTTTTTTGCAAGTTCACCCAGATTCTTATTCACATAATCAGCATCAATAGTGATAGTTTGCGAACCTAAATCCGATGCTTCAAAGGATATTTTGTCTAGCACCCGCTCCATTACCGTTTGCAATCGGCGCGCACCAATATTTTCAACGCTTGAATTCAATCCAACGGCGATATCAGCCAGCGCATCAATTGCACCATCGGTGAATTCAAGAGTTACGTCTTCAGTGCCCATGAGGGCGATATATTGTTTGATCAGGCTTGCTTCGGGCTCAACCAAAATCCGGCGGAAGTCATCTTTTTCCAACGCGCGTAATTCTACCCTGATTGGCAGTCTGCCTTGTAATTCCGGCAGTAAATCAGACGGTTTGGAAATATGAAATGCACCCGACGCCACAAACAGAATATGGTCGGTTTTAATGGAACCATGTTTAGTGGCAACGGTTGTGCCTTCAACCAATGGCAGCAAATCGCGTTGCACCCCTTCACGTGAGACCCCACCCATAGAGCGCCCCTCACTAACAGCAATCTTATCAATTTCATCGAGGAATACGATGCCGTTATTCTCGGCAGATTCGATGGCTTCGGCGACAACCTGTTCTTCGTCGAGCATTTTGTCCGATTCATCGGCGATCAGCAATTCATAAGATTCCTTCACCGTGGTTTTGCGCTTTTTCGTACGCTCTCCCATGGCCTTGCCAAAAATATCACCGATATTGATGACGCCCATACTGGCACCAGGCATGCCGGGAATATCCATACCGCCCATGGGGTTGGAATTATCAGCAAGTTCGATTTCGATTTCCTTGTCGTCCAGCGATCCATCGCGTAATTTCTTGCGGAAGCTATCCCGGGTTGCGGGGCTGGCGCTTGAGCCAACCAATGCGTCCAATACCCGCTCCTCAGCGGAAAGATGCGCCTTTGCTTTGACGATTTCGCGTTTGCGCTCACGCACCAGCGTAATACTCACTTCCAGCAGATCTCGGATAATCTGCTCCACATCTCGGCCCACATAGCCCACTTCGGTAAATTTTGTTGCTTCAACCTTGATAAAGGGAGCACCTGCAAGTTTTGCTAAACGCCGGGCAATTTCGGTCTTGCCCACGCCTGTGGGGCCAATCATCAAAATATTTTTCGGCAGAACCTCTTCTTTCATTGGACTTTCGAGTTGTTGACGGCGCCAGCGATTGCGAAGCGCGATAGCAACTGCACGCTTGGCATCTTTCTGGCCAATAATATAACGGTCCAGTTCAGATACGATTTCGCGAGGTGAAAAATTGGCAGTCAGTTCGACCATGATTTACTCCGGTGGGAAACAATTCAGCTTCAAGGGTGTTTAGTCTTCGGTATCGAGGCTTTCAACCACGACATTCTCATTGGTATAAACGCAAATTTCAGAAGCAATTTTCATTGCTTTACGGGCAATTTCTTCTGCGCTTAAATCCATATCCAACAAGGCTTTGGCGGCAGCAAGAGCAAAATTTCCTCCTGAACCAATTGCCATAATGCCCTGTTCCGGTTCCAGTACGTCGCCATTGCCGGTGACGCAAAGGGTTACTTTGCTATCGGCAACCAGCATCATTGCTTCAAGATTGCGCAAATATTTGTCTGTGCGCCAGTCCTTGGCCAGTTCAACACAGGCTCGCATCAATTGATCGGGATATTGGTCGAGCTTCTTTTCAAGCCGTTCAAGCAGGGTAAATGCGTCAGCCGTTGCACCGGCAAACCCGGTAATCACATGATCATCACGACCGATACGGCGCACCTTGCGAGCGTTACCCTTCATGACGGTTTGCCCAAGGCTCACTTGCCCGTCACCTGCAATTACCACTTTACCATCTTTTCGCACGGTAACGATTGTGGTGGCGTGCATTGAGGGTAGTTTTGAAGTTTCAGACATGAATTCGTCCTGTTTGTTGAACCAGCAACCTATGTATGGGTTTTTTCAGTTGATGCAAGTTATGGCTTTCGTAACGATGGTTTGCTAAAGAGAGCACCAGTAAGCACCCGGAGCAGAAAAATGGCGACCAATCGCACCGCAAACATTGCCCGTAAAACCAATGAGACGGATATTTCACTCGAAATCAACCTCGATGGCAGCGGCAAATATGATATCGATACAGGCATTGGTTTCTTTGATCATATGCTCGAACAGCTTTCACGACACTCCCTGATTGATATGAAAATCAGTGCCAAGGGCGATTTACATATTGACGCACATCACACGACAGAAGACGTCGGCATTGCGCTTGGTCAGGCGGTTAATTCTGCATTGGGAGATCGCGCTGGTATCACCCGTTATGCATCTTTGGATTTAGCCATGGATGAAACTTTGACGCGCGCAGCACTGGATGTTTCCGGCAGACCTTATTTGATCTGGAACGTTAGTTTCTCTCGCGACAAGGTGGGTGATTTTGACACGGAGCTTTTCCGCGAGTTCTTTCAGGCCTTTGCTCAAAATGCCGGGATCACTCTGCACGTGACCAATCATTATGGTGAAAATAACCACCATATTGCTGAAACCTGCTTCAAAGCCGTTGCCCGCACCTTGCGCAGCGCCATCGAGCCGGACCCACGTCAGGCTGGCATTATACCATCTACCAAGGGTTCGCTTGCCGGATAATCTTGTCTAATCCTTTAACTGGGGTTATGACATGGCCATGGCCATTTATTCTGTATATTTGCCACCCGAATCCGGGAATGAAGCATCCGATCGCACCGTCTTTCTCGGCGATGGCCCTGCGCTGTTGGCACTGATTGTTCCGATAGTTTGGTTGCTTTGGCATCGTTTGTGGCTGGAAGCGGCTTTTTACGTACTGATTATGGTTGCTTTTGGCGTTTCCACACAATTTGGTTATCCGGAAATTGGTGCTTTTCTGTCATTTCTTCCTGGTCTTTATTTGATGTTGGAAGGCAGGGAATTGGTTCGCTGCCGTTATGAGCGAAGCGGTTGGCATTTTGACGGAGTGGTTGAAGCAGGTGATATTGAAGCTGCTGAATTACGGTATTTTTCAAATTTCGTTGAAGCCGCCACGGTTGGGCATCCAAAAACTGAGAATCAGCCAAAGTCACCGGTTTTTTCCAATCACATTAGAAGACCTGCCCCAATCGGGCTTTTTCCAGAATAGGCATTTTTCAAAATGAGTGTTGCAATCATCGATTATGGTTCAGGCAATTTGCATTCTGCAACCAAAGCCTTTGAACGTGCTGTGCACGAAGCTGGACTGCCTATAAAAATTCATCAAACCGATGATCCTGATGTCGTGAGCAAAGCTGACCGCATTGTTTTGCCGGGAGTAGGTGCCTTCGCTGATTGTAAGCAAGGCCTTGATGCAATTCCTGGCCTGCGCGACTCAATATTTGAAGCGGTGGAAGATCGTGGCGCTCCGTTTTTTGGCATTTGCGTTGGAACCCAGCTAATGGCCACAAGGGGCATGGAAAAAACGGATCATAAAGGCACGCCGGGCTTTAACTGGATTACCGGTGATGTGGTTGAAATCAAACCAGATGATCCGACCTTGAAAGTTCCCCAGATCGGCTGGAACACCCTCGATATATCCCGTTTTCACCCGGTAATGGATGGTATCCCCACTGGCGAACATGGCCTGCACGCTTATTTCGTCCATTCCTATCACATCGCAACCGAGCGTGAAGAAGACCTGATTGCCACCACCAATCACGGCGGACCAGTGACTGCAATTGTTGCCCACGACAATAAGGTTGGGACACAATTTCACCCGGAAAAAAGCCAAAAGCTTGGTCTGGCAATGATAACAAATTTCCTGAAGTGGAAACCATAGAGATGATTTTATTTCCGGCAATCGATCTGAAAGAGGGCGAATGTGTTCGCCTCAAACTTGGCGATATGGATCGTGCCACAGTTTATAATACGGACCCCGGTGCCCAGGCCAAAGCCTTTGAGGATGATGGGTTTAGCTGGCTCCACGTGGTGGATCTTAACGGTGCATTCGAAGGCGAAAGCGTCAATGGTGCAGCGGTTGAAGCGATATTGGCAGCGACCAAAAACCCGGTGCAACTAGGCGGCGGTATCCGCACCCTTGCGCATATAGAAAGTTGGCTTGAAAAAGGCCTGACACGGGTGATTTTGGGAACCGTCGCCGTGCGCGACCCTGATTTGGTGATTGAAGCGTGTAAAAAATTCCCCGGCCATGTGGCGGTGGGTATTGACGCTAAAGGTGGCAAAGTTGCCGTTGAAGGCTGGGCGGAAGCCTCTGAACTGGGCATTATTGAGCTTGCTAAGAAGTTCGAAGGTGCCGGCGTTTCTGCGATCATCTACACAGATATTGACCGGGACGGCGTGCTAACCGGCATTAACTGGCCCTCAACAATAGAGCTTGCCAATGCGGTTTCAATTCCCGTCATAGCATCAGGCGGTCTGGCTTCCATTGAAGATGTGAAACGCATGTGCGAACCCGATGCGGCCATTTTGGAAGGGGCGATTACCGGGCGTGCCCTTTACGATGGCAGGCTGGATGCAGCTGAGGCGCTTGCTTTGTTGAAGGAAGTATCATGACCCTGAAAGTTCGCATTATTCCCTGCCTCGACGTTTCCAATGGGCGCGTGGTCAAGGGCGTAAATTTTGTCGATCTGGTCGATGCCGGTGATCCGGTGCAAGCTGCAATCGCCTATGATGCGGCTGGTGCAGATGAACTGACATTTCTCGATATCACCGCCTCCTCTGATGGTCGTGCCGCAACCTTTGATATGATCGCTCGTACAGCCGAACAATGCTTTATGCCGTTAACCGTTGGCGGCGGCGTTCGCGAAATTTCGGACATCAGAAAATTATTGCTGGCTGGCGCCGACAAGGTGTCAATCAACACCACAGCAGTGAACAACCCCAATTTTGTGGCAGAAGCCGCCGATAAATTTGGCAATCAATGTATTGTGGTGGCGATAGATGCCAAGAAGGTGTCTGCCGAAGGTGAAGAGGACCGTTGGGAAATTTTTACCCATGGCGGTCGCACGGAAACTGGCATTGATGCAGTTGAATTTGCGCAGACCGTCGTTGCTAAAGGCGCTGGTGAAATCTTGCTCACTTCGATGGACCGTGATGGCACAAAAATTGGTTATAATTTGCCCCTGACAAGAGCCGTTGCCGATGCAGTCAGCGTTCCGGTAATCGCTTCGGGCGGTGTTGGCAATCTTGACCATCTGGTGGAAGGCATCACCAAAGGCCATGCCAGTGCTGTTTTGGCAGCATCGATTTTCCATTTTGGCACCTATTCAATTCTTGAGGCCAAAAGGCATATGCATAAGGCAGGTATTCCAGTAAGGTTGGACCCATGACCAATTTCAATCTGTCCAATCTGGAAACAATCATTGAGCAACGCGCATCAATTGACGATGGTTCTTCCTACACAGCCATGCTGGTAAAAACCGGCATTGAAAAATGCGCCCAGAAGATGGGTGAAGAAGCAACAGAAGCGGTGATCGCGGCGGTAACAAAGAACCGTCCGGAGATGGTCAAGGAGTCCGCCGACGTGCTTTATCATTTGCTTGTTGTGCTAAGAAAAATGGATATTCCCCTTGTTGAGGTGATGGCAGAGCTCGAGACACGCACTGCCCAGTCTGGCCTTGAAGAAAAGGCCAAAAGAGCAAAGAAGTAGGTCATGGACGCCAAGACAGAAATCAAGGCTGGAAATGGATTCTGGTCGAATGGAGAGGGGCTGAATCAAATTCCTTCGCCCTACCTGTTTTTTTCTGCCAGTGACTGGTCAGAATTTCGTGCCGATACGCCACTAACTTTGACTAGCGAAGAGGTTTACCGCCTTCGCTCTTCCAATGACCCAATTTCATTGGACGAAGTGCGCGATATCTATCTTTCGCTTTCCAGACTTTTGTCCAGCCATGTGGAATCTAGCCAGCAATTATTCAAACTACGCCAGCGTTTCTTGAATATTTCGCCCGACAAAACCCCGTTTGTGATTGGTGTTGCGGGTTCGGTTGCGGTTGGAAAATCTACCACGGCGCGTATTTTGAAGGAACTTTTGGCCCGCTGGCCTTCCAGCCCAAAGGTTGATCTGGTTACCACCGATGGTTTTCTGCTGCCTAACAAGGTTTTGATGGAAAATAACTTGATGGATAAGAAGGGTTTTCCGGAAAGCTACAATGTTTCAGAGCTTCTGAATTTCCTCTCGAGCATCAAGGCAGGCGAAGCCAGTGTAAAAGCTCCGCTTTATTCCCACTTCAATTATGATGTTATGCCCGACCAGTTTCAGATTGTGGACAGGCCGGATATTCTGATTTTTGAAGGCATCAACGTCCTGCAATCGCGGGATTTGCCGGTAGATGGCAATGCGGTGCCCTTCGTTTCCGATTTTTTCGATTTTTCCATCTATATTGATGCCGAGGAAGCAATCATCGAGAAATGGTATGTGGACCGATTCATGCGCCTGCGCGAAACAGCATTTCAGGACCCGGGCTCCTTTTTTCACCGTTATTCCAAGATTGCTGCAAATGAAGCGCAGGATATCGCGCAAGGCTTATGGGAACGCATCAATTTGGCCAATCTGCGAGAAAACATTTTGCCGACCCGACCAAGGGCAGACCTGATTCTAAAAAAAGGTATGGATCACTTGGTTGAACAAGTGGCGTTACGCAAACTTTAGGTCGGCTTTGCTTGGCTCACGGCGTATCCTCACTGTCGTTCGGGCCTCCGCATGGGCGGCGCATTAGCGCCGGGTTCCCACGCTCGCCCTACGGGCTCTCATTCATTTTCCCCGCACAGCACTTTCCGGATCGTTCCCTTGCGCTATCCTTGCCGTATCAGATCGCCGATAGGCGGGAGCGAAGAGCGACCGGCGCTAATGCGCCGCGCCTTCGCAGGCCTGAGCGCAGCGAAGATACGCCGTGAGAACAAGCCAATGCGAACCCACTGGGTTCGCCGTGAGAACAAATTAAAGCTCCGTCACTCGACGGAGAGTTAAGTTTATTCGGCCTCCTTGCTTCAATAACATGGAAGTTCCGGGGTAAATTCGTGAAATTCCATGAAATGCCAGCCGTGATTTGCCTGACAGCATCATCACGTCACCGCTATTCAGCTTGAACGATGTGGTTTTATCGGTACGGTTTTCCCCGCCAACACGAAAGAGCGCGCTGTCTCCCAGAGAAACGGAAAGCACAGGCGCATCGAAGTTCTGTTCATCCCGGTCCTGATGCAGTCCCATTTTGGCGTCTGTTCCATAATAATTGATCAGGCAGGCTTGCGGAGAATGGGCATAGCCCGATAATTCATCCCATATTGCCAGCAATTGGTCTGGAATTGGCGGCCATGCATTTCCGGTTTGCGGATGGTGGGCCTGGTAGCGGTAACCATTTTCCTTGTCGCTCAACCATCCAAGCGTGCCGCAATTTGTCATGCGTACACTCATGGGTTTTCCGGTTTTTGGCATGGTGGAAATAAACAGTGGCGCTCTTTTTACCACATCACGCACACTGGCTACGAGTTGCTCCTGTTCCTGTTTTTTCAGGAAATCTGGAAAGAGCAGTGTACCATCGGGAAGTTTTTGCATTTCTTCGCTCTGCAGTGATTCGGTATGGAGAGGGGAATATTATGCAGATTCTGATCTGATATCACCACCAATCAGCTGATTCCCTCAAAAAAAGTAAAAACCGACAGATAAACGTCTGAGAATCCTTGCAGGCACAAGCCTCGCTCCTTATATACCGATCAACGCAGTTTGGTAATGTTGGAATTATCAAAATTGCACTAGGTAACAAGTTCCAAACATGTAAGGGACTGGCGGGGCAACAATTTGTTTTGTTGCCGAGGATGCCTTTTAGGGTCCTGACAGTCTGCTGCCAAGGAGATAACAAATGGCTAAAGTAATAGGTATCGATCTAGGTACGACAAATTCCTGTGTGGCCGTCATGGACGGTAAGGAACCAAAAGTAATTGAAAATTCGGAAGGCGCGCGCACAACCCCTTCCATGGTAGCTTTCGGCGAAGAGGGCGAACGCCTTGTAGGCCAGCCCGCTAAACGTCAGGCTGTTACAAATCCTGAAAATACCCTGTTTGCAGTAAAGCGCCTGATTGGCCGTCGTTATACGGACAAGGCTGTGAACAAAGATAAAAAGCTGGTTCCATTCAAAATTGTGGAAGGCCCAAATGGCGATGCATGGGTTGAAGCCGATGGCGAGAAATATTCTCCGTCCCAGGTTTCCGCAATGATCTTGCAGAAAATGAAAGAAACCGCTGAAGCCTATCTTGGCGAAACAGTTGAACAGGCTGTGATCACGGTTCCTGCATATTTCAATGACGCCCAGCGTCAGGCAACCAAAGATGCAGGCAAGATTGCTGGTCTGGAAGTATTACGCATCATCAACGAGCCAACTGCTGCGGCTTTGGCTTATGGCCTCGACAAGAAAGAGGGCAAAACAATCGCCGTTTACGATCTTGGCGGTGGTACATTTGATGTGTCCGTGCTGGAAATTGGCGATGGTGTGTTTGAAGTGAAATCTACCAATGGGGATACTTTCCTCGGCGGTGAAGATTTCGACATGCTTTTGGTTGATTATCTCGCCAAGGAATTCAAAAAAGATCAATCCATCGATCTGAAAAACGACAAGATGGCCTTGCAGCGTTTGAAAGAAGCAGCCGAGAAAGCAAAAATCGAGCTTTCCTCAGCGTCTCAAACAGAGATCAACCTGCCATTCATCACCGCAGATAAGTCTGGTCCAAAACACTTGACCATGAAACTTACCCGCGCAAAATTTGAATCGCTGGTTAATGATCTGGTTCAACGCACCATCAAGCCTTGTGCTGCAGCCCTTAAGGATGCTGGCCTGAAGCCTGGTGAAATTGATGAGGTTGTTTTGGTTGGCGGCATGACCCGCATGCCAAAAATTCAGGAAGTAGTTCAGGAATTTTTCGGTAGAGAACCTAATCGTGGTGTGAACCCCGATGAAGTTGTGGCCATGGGTGCAGCCATTCAGGCTGGCGTATTGCAGGGCGACGTTAAAGACGTGCTGCTTCTTGATGTGACACCATTGTCTTTGGGCATTGAAACATTGGGCGGCGTGTTTACTCGTTTGATCGATCGCAACACAACGATCCCGACCAAGAAATCTCAGGTGTTCTCAACGGCTGATGATAATCAGAACGCTGTGACCATCCGGGTTGCTCAAGGTGAGCGCGAAATGGCTTCGGATAATAAAAACCTCGGTCAGTTTGATCTGGTGGGTATTCCTCCGGCCCCTCGCGGTGTGCCGCAGGTTGAAGTTACATTCGATATCGATGCCAACGGCATTGTGAATGTATCTGCCAAAGACAAAGGCACCGGCAAGGAACAGCAGATTTCGATCAAAGCCTCTGGCGGCCTGTCCGATGAAGACATCGAACAAATGGTTCAGGATGCTGAAGTCAATGCTGACGAAGATAAAAAACGTCGTGAGAGCGTAGAAGCCAAAAATCAGGCCGAAGCGCTGGTTCATTCTTCTGAAAAATCTCTGGTAGACTTTGGTGACAAGGCCTCTGATGAAGACAAAGACGAAATCGAACGGGCAATCGTTGCATTGAAAGATGCAATGGAAAGCGATGACACTGACGAGATCAAGGCAAAATCAGAAGCTCTTGCAACAGCGACCATGAAACTTGGTCAGGCAATGTATGAAGCTGCTGAGGCTGAAACTGCAGAAGGTGACGCAGCAGCAGATGCTGCCGCTGACGAAGATGTGGTTGACGCTGATTTCGAAGAGATCGACGATGACGACTCGGACGAGAAAAAATCGGCTTAATCAGGCCTGAAATTAAATGCACCCCTGAGATTATATCAAGGCCAATTGGCTTGGGTAAAATCACCGGGGTGCATTTTGAGTTCTAGGAACGTCCAATGGCAAAAGCAGATTATTATGAAACTCTTGGGGTTGCCCGAGATGCCAGCGAAAAGGAGCTGAAAAGCGCTTTTCGCAAACAGGCTATTAAATATCACCCCGATAAAAACCTGGATGATTCATCCGCCGAAGCCAAGTTCAAGGAACTTGGTGAAGCCTATGATGTCCTCAAGGACCCACAAAAACGTTCAGCCTATGACCAGTTTGGCCATGCGGCTTTTGAAAATGGTAACGGTGCTGCTGCCGGTGGTTTTGCTGGCGGTGGCGGTTTTTCTGATATTTTCGAAGACATTTTTGGCGAAATGATGGGCAACCGTGCTCGGGGCGGTGACCGATCCGGTGGTCGTACTCGTGGTGCCGATTTACGCTATAATATGGAAGTCAGTCTGGAAGACGCATTTGCAGGAAAAGCTGCAGAGATTATCGTTCCCACTGCCGTATCCTGCGAAGAGTGTTCCGGCTCCGGAGCAACACCAGGTTCATCCCCGGTCACCTGTTCGACCTGCGCCGGAAGCGGCAGGGTGCGCGCGTCTCAGGGTTTCTTTTCGGTAGAACGCACCTGCCCGTCCTGTCATGGGCGAGGCGAAATAATTGCAGATCCCTGCTCAAATTGCTCTGGTCAGGGCCGGGTAACCAAAGAACGCAGTTTAAGCGTGAATATTCCTGCCGGTATTGAAGATGGCGTGCGCATTCGCCTTGCTGGCGAAGGAGAGGCTGGAACCCTGGGTGGTCCCACCGGAGATTTGTATATTTTCCTCTCCGTGAAACCCCATGAATTCTTCCAGCGTGATGGCGCAGATTTATTTTGCCGCATTCCCATATCCATGACGGTTGCCGCATTGGGCGGGGAATTTCAAATTGCCACGCTTGATGATGCCAAATCCCGCGTCAAAGTGCCTGAAGGCACCCAGACGGGAAAACAATTCCGCCTCCGCGGTAAAGGCATGCCTGTGATGCGCTCAAGCAGTGTGGGCGACCTTTATATTCAGGTGGTAACCGAAACACCGCAAAAACTCACCAAACGTCAACGCGAACTGTTGGAAGAATTTCAGCAGATCTCTTCTGATGAAAACAATCCAGAATCCACCGGATTTTTCTCACGGATGAAAAACATTTTTGACGACTTGAAGGCGACTGACTAGGGCGCTTTTTATGATTCATATATTGTAAAAAGCGCCTATTTATCTGTATAACGCACAATCTGAAATCCTGTTCCCACTTTTCGGATTGTACTCTAAGAAAGCACTGCGTTGATGACCCCAAAAATTTTACTTCTTTCAGGCTCCGCTCGTTCTGGATCCAATAATACCAGATTACTTGCAACAGCTACAAAAGTATTCTCTCAGCTGGATTGTGAACCAACGAGAATATCTCTGGCTGATTATGAATTGCCCCTTTTTGACGGAGATCTGGAAGCCCAGAAAGGCACGCCGGAAAACGCTGTTAAACTGGCAAGACTGTTCCATGAGCATCATGGCATCATGATTGCGTGCCCTGAATATAACGGTTCCCTTACCCCGCTTTTGAAGAATACCATTGATTGGGTAAGTCGCGTAAAATCCGATGATCGGGGGGATATCGCACCCTATAAAGAGAAGTTTGCAGCTTTGATATCAATTGCGCCAGGCCAAATGGGCGGCGTTAATGGTCTCACCCATTTGCGGGCAATTCTCTCCCGATTGGGAATGTTGGTTATCAGCGAACAAGTAACAATAGGCAATATGGCCACGGCCTTTAATGATGATGACAGTTTGGCCAATGAAGTTTCAACAAAATTTCTGCAAGCCGCCTGCGAATCTCTGGTAGATAAGACGGCGATCCATAATTTGCGCTAGCTCATAAAGCGAGTCTCCCAAAAGTGGGCACCGGTTTTGGGATAAAAGACACGCGGGAACAAAAGGATAAAGCATGTCGGGTGAATACCAATGAACGTGACATGCTTTAGGTAATCCATGCGAGATAACAAAGAACATTTGACTGCCAGACAACGCTTGATCGTAGGGCTGGATGTTCCCAGCGTTAAGGAAGCCGAAGCCATCGTCCAGGAATTGGGCGACACGGTTTGTGTCTATAAAATAGGCTTTCAGCTTGTTCTGGCTGGCGGGCTGGAGCTTGCCCGGGACCTGCAAGCCGATGGCAAAAATGTTTTTCTCGACATGAAACTGCTGGATATCGATAACACCGTTAGCAAAGCCGTAGAAAACGTAGCCAAAATGGGTCTCACCATGTTGACGATCCATGCCTATCCAAGAGCCATGAGGGCAGCAGTAGAAGCTGCTTCCGGCAGCCAATTATGCCTGTTGGGAGTAACAGTACTCACCTCCATGGATGGGGTCGATTTATATGAGGCCGGATATGGGTTTACCCCGGAAGAGCTGGTGAAAAAAAGGGCAAGAGACGCCCAAATGGCTGGCATGGGCGGCATTGTTGCATCAGCCCAGGAAGCCTCCAGCATTCGCGAGATCATCGGGCTTGATATGGCAATTGTCACGCCGGGCATAAGGCTTGCTGGTGGTGATGCAGGCGACCAGAAACGTGTCATGACCCCCAGGAAAGCAATTTCCGCCGGAGCATCCCATTTGGTGGTCGCAAGACCGATAATTCAGAGTGACGATAAAGCCGCTACAGCCGAGCAATTTGTGCAGGAAATCAAGCAGGCTAGTAATTAATTTCGTTTCGGTTATATTGCATCGCAGCAAAACGAAATATTTAGCGGAATTTTTATGTTTTATCATATGTTTGAAATGTCCCATGCAGCCATGTCTCCAATGCGCGTAGCGGCAGAAGTGACAAAACACTTTTATTTAAATCCGTTAAATCCTGTTTCCCATACAGCTGCCGGCAAACAGATGGCAGCCATGTGCGAAGTGTTTGAACGCACTACCAGACGTTATGGCAAACCAGAGTTCGGCATTACCAGCACGCTTGTTGATGGCGTTGAAGTGGAAGTCATCGAACAAATTGTCTGGGAGCGGTCATATTGCGACCTGCTTCATTTTGAACGGCAGCTTGGCTCGGATCAGGCTGAGGGTCCAAATATTCTCATCGTGGCACCTATGTCAGGCCATTACGCAACTTTGCTGCGTGGCACGGTTGAAAAGATGATGCAGCACGGCAATGTCTATATTACTGACTGGAAAGATGCCCGTATGGTGCCCAGTGATAAGGGCAATTTCGATCTGGATGACTATATTGATTATATTATTGATATTATTCATCATATTGGCTCAAACACCCATATTATGGCTGTCTGTCAGCCTTCCGTTCCGGTGCTTGCTGCTGCTGCCATCATGGAAGCGCGCAAGGATAAAATTCTCCCGGCATCCATGACCTTGATGGGCGGTCCGGTGGATACCCGTAAAAATCCTACAGTTGTTAATAAGCTTGCTGAGGATAAAGGTATTGACTGGTTTAAAGATAATGTAGTTATGACCGTGCCATTTCCCCATCCGGGTTTTATGCGTCAGGTCTATCCCGGATTTTTGCAGTTATCAGGCTTTATGAGCATGAACCTCGACCGGCATGTGCTTGCCCATAAAGAGTTTTTTGGTCATTTGATCGAAGGCGATGGAGATTCAGCGGAAAAGCACCGCGAATTCTACGATGAATATTCAGCCGTCATGGATTTGGATGCTGAATATTATCTGCAGACAGTTCAGGTGGTGTTTATCGACCACGCCCTGCCAAAGGGCACATTCAGCCATCGTGGCGAGCTGATTGACTGTTCTAAAATCAAGAATATTGCCCTCATGACCGTTGAAGGCGAAAATGATGATATCTCCGGTTTGGGCCAGACTGAAGCTGCTCACACCATTTGCAGTAATTTGCCAAAAAGCAAAAGAGTACATTACATGCAGCCTGAAGTTGGGCATTACGGAGTATTTAACGGCTCAAGATTCCGCTCGGAAATTGCGCCAAGAATCGTCGATTTCATGCTGAAAAACGCTCATAAAGAGGATTAAATTTCCAGGTTTTCACCGTTTCGCAGAGAAATCTGTTAGTTTAAGCCTTGATTTGCCACAATTGCGACCCCAGATAATGTTTGACCATGGACTGGTCCTCGAAACATTAGAAGGGGTAACGCTCATATGAATAACTCAGCTTTCAATACTTCTGCACTCGTACGTCCTGCTTGGACGCCCGTCACCATCGCGATGATGGTCATCGGTTTCATGATTTTCTGGCCGCTTGGTTTGGGAATGTTAGCCTATATACTTTGGGGCGAACGCCTCGACGTTATGAAAACCGACATCAACCACGCAACTGACCGGTTTGCCGGGAAATTAAACCGTAACTGGGGTCGTTGTCGTGGCCGTTCTTCATATTCTGTACGCACTGGAAACGTCGCATTTGACGATTGGCGTGAAGAAGAAATTTCACGATTGGAAGAAGAACGCGCAAAACTTGATGAGATGCGCAATGAATTTGACGAGCATCTTCGCGAATTGCGTCGTGCAAAAGATCAAAATGAATTTGATGATTTCATGAAATCACGCGATTCCAAGCCACCAGCAACCAAACGCAAAAGCGTTCCTGACAGCAATGGTGATAAATAACAGGTTCTACTGCCGCCGTGTAAGATGATGGCCTTGAGTACGGTTTATAAAGGCGACAGTAATGACAAACGGAGCTTCACGGCTCCGTTTTCATTTTGGAATTCAACCTCGAATCAGCTAATCTAATCCAATGGTCATTGCCAGTTTAAAATCAGCCCTTTTTGCCAAGAAGGCAATTGCACGAAACAATCGTTCTCGCGAGATTGAAGTGGATGGCGAGTGGGTGCCGGTGGAAGTGGTCGAAAATGCAAGGGCGCGCCGCCTCACATTGCGCATTGTTCCAGGCGGTGGCGGCCTAAAAGTAACCATCCCCCCCCATGTGAGAGAAGATGAGCTGGCCGAATTTCTGGATCGAAACAGAAACTGGGCTGCCAGCCGTTTGGCAAGATTGCCCGAAACCACAAAAATCGAAGAGGGTGCGATAATTCCCTTCAAGGGCGTCGATCACAAAATTATTTATCTAGACCGTTTGCGCGGTGTGGTAGAAGCAAAGCCGGTTCTTGAAGAACCAAGCCTGCTTGTTCCTGGCGATCCGGCAATGGTCTCGCGCAAAGTGCTTGCCTTTTTGAAAAAAGAAGCAAGACGTGAGTTGAACTTGGCGGTCACAGAATATGCAGAAGCATTGAGTGTGCGGCCCAAAATCGTCCGTATCACGGATACCACCAGTCGTTGGGGTTCGTGTTCTTCTACCCGCACCCTGTCATTTTCCTGGCGTATCATTATGGCCCCGCCTGAAGTTTTGCACTATCTGGCAGCCCATGAGGTGGCTCATTTGCGTGAAATGAATCACTCGGAAAACTTCTGGAATCTGGTGCGCGAAATCTGCCCGGATATGGCCAGCCACAAGGCATGGCTAAAAACCAACGGCAATCGCCTCCATGCTGTCTCCATCAATTAACTTAAACGGCTTTTGAGACCTAAAGCTGGATGGACTCAGCGCTAGATTCGTGCAATTTCTTCGACCTGAGAATTAAACCCGAAACCTGATGTGTTTTAATGGCAATCCAGACCAAAATCTGTGGCCTGACCACCCCTGCCGCTGTTGCAACAGCGCTTAGCGGAGGCGCGTCTCATATTGGTTTTATTTTCTTTGCCAAAAGCCCGCGCAACATATCCCCCAAAAGAGCTGGAGAGCTTTCAGCTTCACTCGGAAATCAGGCAATTCGCACAGCTGTCACGGTTGATGCAGATGATGACTTTTTCGATGAGATTGTAAATAATCTCCAACCGGCATTGCTCCAGCTTCACGGTTCCGAAACACCACAACGTGTGCAAGAGATCAAGCAACGCTACGGCCTTCCTGTAATGAAAGCCTTTGCTATCAGCACGCCTGAAGATCTTGAAAAAACCAGCATTTATGAAGGAATTGCCGATCAATTCCTGTTTGATGCAAAACCACCAAAAGGCGCGGATTTGCCTGGTGGAAATGGCGTTTCTTTTGACTGGAATTTACTGCGTGATTTTGCCTCCAATACACCCTACATGCTGTCCGGTGGTCTGGATGCGGATAATGTTGCACAAGCCATAGAGTTATCTGGCGCGCACGCAATTGATGTTTCATCTGGTGTTGAAAGCGCGCCCGGAATAAAAGATATTGCAAAGATAGAAACTTTGTTGAAAATTATATCAAAACTGCCTGACGAAGGAAAAGCCTAGTGACCCAGACTCCTGAACCAAATTCGTTCAAAACTGGCCCCGATGAAGCCGGTCATTTCGGTATTTTTGGCGGACGCTATGTGGCTGAAACCCTGATGCCTTTGATCCTGGAACTGGAAGAGGCCTATAAAAAAGCCAAGCAAGATCCAGAATTTAAGGCGGAACTGGAATATCTGAACACTCATTATACGGGTCGCCCTTCGCCGCTTTATTTTGCAGAGCGCATGACTCAGCATCTGGGTGGCGCAAAAATTTATTTCAAACGTGATGAGCTGAACCATACTGGTTCCCATAAAATCAACAATTGCCTTGGTCAGATATTGCTTGCCAAGCGTATGGGAAAAACCCGGATCATTGCTGAAACCGGTGCTGGCCAACACGGAGTTGCCGCTGCGACTGTTTCGGCCCGGTTTGATTTCCCTTGCAAGGTCTATATGGGCGCAACCGATGTTGAGCGCCAATCTCCAAATGTTTTCCGCATGCGCTTGCTAGGTGCCGAAATCGAGCCGGTGACGGCCGGTGCTGGTACACTGAAAGATGCCATGAACGAAGCCCTGCGCGATTGGGTGACCAATGTGCATGATACCTATTATTTGATCGGAACAGCTGCTGGTCCCCACCCTTATCCGGAATTGGTACGTGATTTCCAGTCTGTGATTGGCAAAGAAGTGCGCACTCAAATGATGGCAGCCGAAGGGCGTTTGCCCGATATGCTGGTAGCCTGTGTGGGCGGTGGCTCTAATGCGATCGGGCTGTTTCATCCCTTCCTTGACGATAAGGAAATTCAAATTGTCGGTGTAGAAGCAGGTGGCGAGGGTCTTGATGGAGACCAACATTGTGCGTCACTTACAGCTGGTAGCCCCGGCGTATTGCACGGTAATCGTACCTATTTGTTGCAAGATGATGACGGGCAGATTTTGGAAGGCCATTCCATTTCAGCAGGCCTTGATTACCCAGGCATCGGGCCAGAGCATTCATGGCTTAAAGAAACCAACCGGGTAGAATATGTGCCTGCCACTGATGTGGAGGCTTTGGAAGCATTTCAGCTCTTATGCAAGCTGGAAGGCATCATTCCAGCCCTTGAACCAAGCCACGCTTTGGCTGAAGTCATGAAGCGGGCACCGACCATGGATAAAGACCAGATCATCGTGATGAATTTGTGTGGCCGCGGCGACAAGGATGTCTTTACCGTTGGTAAGGCCCTTGGCATCGACCTTGATCATTCCTAAACAATAGCGCGAGTAATCGGGACAATATTTACATGAAACAATCACGCATTGATAAGCGCTTTGCAGCACTCTCAGAAGAAGGCCGTCCAGCATTTGTAACATTTGTTATGGGTGGGGACCCTGACTTTGAAACCAGCTTGAATATTCTAAAAAACCTGCCTTCTGCCGGAGCCGATGTTATCGAAATCGGCATGCCGTTTTCAGACCCGATGGCTGATGGTCCAGCCATTCAGCTAGCCGGACAACGTGCCCTAAAGAATGGTCAGACGTTGGCAAAAACTATTGAATTGGTGCGCCAGTTTCGCGAACATGAAGCAGATACTCCCATTGTGTTGATGGGGTATTACAACCCGATCTATATCTATGGAAATGAACGCTTTTTAGATGATGCAGCCAGCGCCGGTGTGGATGGCCTGATCATTGTTGATTTGCCACCTGAAGCCGATGACGAGCTTTGCATTCCTGCCATGGAACGTGGAATAAACTTCATTCGTTTGGCAACGCCTACAACTGATGAAAAACGCTTACCAACAGTCTTAAACAATACGTCCGGATTTGTGTATTACGTCTCAATCACTGGCATCACCGGTTCAGCAGCTCCTGATGCGCAAAATGTTGCAGTATCGGTTGAGCGTATAAAACAAAAAACCGACCTTCCTGTCGTGGTAGGCTTTGGAGTGAGAACTCCAGAACAAGCAGCATCCATTGCTGCTGCTGCCGATGGTGTGGTTGTTGGCTCGGCAATTGTGGCAGCCGTAGAAAATTCTCTGGATGCTGAAGGCAAAGCGACGGATAAGACAGTATCTGCAGTGAGCGATCTGGTATCTGATTTAGCTGGTGGTGTACGAAAAGCGTAAAAATAGTCGCAGCGTCCAAATTTGGACAAGACTAGGTTTTACATTTTTGACGATGATAACAAGGGTAAGTGAAAAAAGATGAACTGGATTACCAATTTTGTAAGGCCAAAAATCGGCAGTTTGTTGAACCGTACAGATATGCCGGAAAATCTCTGGATTAAATGTCCTGAATCCGGTGAAATGGTTTTCTACAAAGACCTCGAGAAAAATATGGGCGTGATGCCAGCCTCTGGCTATCACATGCGCATCACGGCACTTGAGCGTCTCAAGCAATTTTTCGATGACGGCAAATATGAACTGTTCGAATCGCCAAAAGTCCCAACCGATCCGCTAAAATTTCGCGATAAAACCCGCTATGCGGACAAGTTGAAGGATGCAAAGCGCAAGACGGAAATGGACGATTCTGTATTGGCAGCGTCCGGCTTGGTGAATGGCGTCAAGATGATAGCCGTTGTTCATGAAATGAGTTTTATTGGTGGTTCGCTTGGCCTTGCTGCCGGAGAAACCATCGTCAGAGCCATGATACAGGCTGCAAAGGATAAATGCGCATTGGCACTATTTGCAGCATCTGGTGGTGCGCGAATGCAGGAAGGTATTTTTTCCCTCATGCAAATGCCACGCACAACCGTTGCACGCCAAATGATGCGCGATGCCGGTGCGCCCTATATCGTTGTTCTGACCAACCCGACCACAGGTGGCGTATCCGCTTCATATGCCATGTTGGGAGATATTCATATTGCTGAACCAGGGGCCGTTATCGGTTTTGCTGGCAGGCGTGTTATTGAACAAACCATTCGCGAAAAATTACCGGACGATTTCCAGACTTCAGAATATCTGATGGAGCACGGCATGGTGGATATGATTGTTGAGCGCTCAGAATTGAAACCTACAATCTCGCGTATCGTACGTATGATGCAGGGTCTGCCTGCTGCAGAAAACGATAACGAACCAGCCGATTCTGACACTTCTTCCGAAGAAGAAGAGGATGATACCGTGTTGAAAATTGTAGATGTACCGGATGGCGAGAGCCAGCCTGAACCTGCTGAACCATTGAGTAAATAGGTCATGGAGGTTGATCGCCTCATCGAATCCTTGATGGCAATCCATCCAAAGGGATTTGATCTGTCGCTTGGTCGCATGCTGCGCCTGCTGCAGGCCCTTGGGGACCCTCATAAGAAAATTCCGCCGGTTATTCATGTTGCCGGAACCAATGGCAAAGGCTCCACGATTGCCTATTGCCGGGCAATTTTAGAGGCTGCCGGTCTTGGTGTGCATGTGCATACTTCCCCTCATTTGGTGAATTGGCACGAACGGTTTCGCCTTGCCCAATCAGGTGGTGGTCAATTGGCAACGGACGCAGTTTTGGCCGATGCCATAGATCGCGTAGCCCAGGCAAATGGCGGCGAGCCGATTACGGTATTTGAGATTTTATCAGCCACGATGTTTGTTCTGTTTTCTGAACATCCTGCGGATTATTGCCTGATAGAAGTAGGTCTTGGTGGGCGTTTTGATGCAACCAATGTCATTGAGCATCCTGCTGCCTGTGTCATTGCGCCAGTTGCACTGGATCATCAATCCTATCTGGGAGATACGCTCGACAAGATTGCGTTTGAAAAAGCCGGAATTATCAAACCCGGCGCAAAAATAGTCATTGGAGAGCAGCAGGAAGAGGCTCTTGAGGTTATTGAGCGGAAGGCACAGGAGTGTAAGGCTCCGGTAATTGTTGCAGGACAGGATTTTGATTATCACAGTCAGGCCGGGCGTTTCATTTATCAGGATGGCGATGGCCTGCTGGATATGCCAATGCCCCGACTGATTGGCGAACATCAACTTGCCAATGCATCCCTTGCCATTGCCACTATTCGCGCAATTGGAATTCCCGCCAATAACGCCCAATTTGAAACTGCCATGAATACTGTATCATGGCCCGGGCGGATGGAACGCTTGAAAGCCGGCGCAATTGTTGATCAATTAGGTTCGCAATGGGAAGTCTGGGTCGATGGGGGGCATAACCCTGCTGCCGGTTTTGTGGTAGCTCAAGAGCTTAACCGGCAAAATAAACTGAACCCGCTTCCAACGACCATGATTTGCGGCATGTTAAACACAAAAGAACCCACCGGCTACTTCCAGGCATTTGAGGGAGTGGTAAATAACATTATTACGGTACCGATACAATCCAGTGACGCCGGGATTGATGCGTCAGAATTAGCTGAAATTGCTTCGAAAACAGGATTGGTCGCGAAAGCTTCAAATTCGCTGATTGATGCAATTGAAGAATTGAAAAATTCAGACAAAAAAAGCCGCCAAAGAGTTATCTTTGCCGGCTCATTATATCTTGTTGGCGATGTATTGCGGGAAAATCAAACCCCGCCCACTTAAAGAGCGTATTAGATTGCGCCGTTAATCCAGGTCACCAAACCATTTTTAGGTTTTGCTCCAACTTGCAGGGCAGCTGGTTCGCCATTCTTGAATAGAATGAGTGTTGGAATAGAACGAACTCCGTATTGGGCAGCAATTTCCGGGTTTTCATCTGAATTGACTTTGGTGATTTTGACCTTATCGCCCATCTCGTCAGAAATTTCTTCAAGCGCTGGCCCAATAGCCTTACAGGGACCACACCATTCAGCCCAAAAATCAACCACAACTGGAAGATCTGAATCCAAAACTTCGGATTTGAAATTGGAATTATCAACTTTTAGGGTAGCCATATCTTTTCCTTTTTGGTGCAAGCTCCCGAATGGGAGCGACTCAAAACTGTTTCTGAATGAAAGGTAGGAAGCCGGAGCTGCCTCGTCAAGAAGCACCAATTGATTCATTGATAATGGCTTCAAATTGTCTCTCCAACGCCTCGTTTTTCACGGGCGTTAATTGCGGCCCCCCCGTCCACAGCAATGCACACTTAACCTGATGGTTTGGATAAATTTGGGCGACAATATATTGATAAAGCGCCAGCTGTGAGAGGTATGAAGCACCGATGCCCTTGCCTTCACCGGCTGCTGGACGTCCGGTTTTGTAGTCAATGATCCACACGGTTTCATCCGTGATCAGCATCCGGTCAATTTGTCCGGATATCAAACGGGGCCCGGATTTCAATTTAATGTGACCGGCAATCGAAACCTCGGCTCGGGAGTTTTCAGAAAAAATCGGTTGGAAATCGGGATGATGCAAAACGCCCATCACATCATCAATCAGTTTTGTGGTCATATCCCGCGGCCAGCCATAATCGAGCCCGCCAATATATTGTTCAGCGATTGAGCGTTGTTCGGCGGCGGCAAACTCCGGAAGGTATTGCAGTAAGCGGTGACTAACCGTGCCCCGCAAAGCGGCATCAACATTGATACCAACAACCGGTATGCCGGATGCATCGTTCGATGAGCCACTCTCAATGGCTAAAAACGCACCAGAAGGCGTTAGGGGCCGTGGCGGTGGGGGTTCAAAGGCTGGTTTGATGGATATCCAATCCGGCAACACCTTGAATTCCAGCGTTTCCGCTACCTCGGTGGCTTCGTATTCTCTAGCCTTGCCGCTTCCTGCCCACTGAATGGCCGTTAACTTGCCATCTTCATCCAGAACTGCCAGCGCCTCACTTTCCAATGCTTGTTCAACCATTGGGTGCCAATGGGAGAATTTCAGTTCTCCAGCGCGCTTATAGCCACAAATGATCAAACGGTCGGCAGCCCGCGTCATGCCCACATAAAGCAAACGGCGATAT
>JAESUH010000241.1 GCA_016763155.1 Rhizobiaceae bacterium | reverse complement strand
GGCGGCTGGCATATAATGGCCAGGCCTATCCGCCTGACGTTCCGCTATGGTTTCCTTCGTGCCTGACAAATGGATGAACGCTATGGGTTCGCCCGCTTGTTCAACCAGATAATCCCGATAAGCGCGTTTGAGGGCAGAGCAGGCGGTGACCGATTTGCCGCGTTGGTCAGCTGCCAGTTTCATTTCTTTAGTCAACCGGGCAAACCATGGCCAGCGATCATCATCCGTCAGGGGCTGGCCACTTCGCATTTTTTCCACGGCTTCGGGCGTATGATAATGATCACCATCAAGAAATGGTACATTGAGAGTTAAGCCAAGAGAGCTGCCAATTGTCGATTTTCCACAACCAGACACCCCCATTACCACGATCAGTCGTGCAGGTTTAAACACTGAAAATTACCCGTTATTCCAAGGGCCGTGATGGGCTCCATCCTCATCCACCCGCTCAAAGGAATGAGCACCAAAGAAATCACGTTGGGCTTGTATCATGTTTGCGGTGGAACGTCCGGTGCGCATAATATCAAAATAGGAGAGGGCAGCGCTTAGCGCTGGCACAGGCTGGCCTGATAGCGAAGACATGGCAACGACTGCGCGCAAATCGTTTTCCGTGTCTTTCAGTTGCTCAATGAAGCCTGGCGCAAACATCAGGTTTTCAGTAGCGTTCTCGCTCAATGCAGAAGCCATATCATTAAGCATGGTTGAGCGGATAATGCAGCCTTCTCGCCATACTTTGGCAATTTTAGGCATTGGTAAATCCCAATCAAATTCCTCAGATGCCTTTGCCAGCAATCCAAATCCTTGCGCATAACAAACAATTTTCCCGGCAATGAGGGCTCGTTCCAACTGGTCAATGCTCAAAGCATTCTTATCCATGTTCTGTGGGGCAGCGCCAAATATAGCTTGGCCCTTGCGCCGATCATCCAGAGAGCCGGAAAGATTGCGCGCAACAACTGCAGCCTCAATTACACTTGCCGGTGCACCAAGGTGTTGAGCCTCGATTGCTGTCCAGCGTCCAGTGCCTTTTTGTCCGGCCCTGTCCAAAATGATGTCGATAACGGGTTTGCCGCTTTTTGCGTCGGTCGCACCAGATACGATTGCGGAAATTTCAATGAGATAGGATTTTAGGGTACCCTGATCCCATTTTGTAAAAACCTTGCTGATTTCATCAGCGGACATTCCCATGCCATCGCGCATGATGCCGTAAACCTCGGCAATCATCTGCATGTCTGCATATTCAATGCCGTTATGAACGGTTTTGACGAAATGTCCGGCCCCGTCTTGCCCCATCCATGTGGCGCAAGGGGTGGTTTCATATTTTGCAGAAATTGCCTCTAATATATGGGAGACTCGATCCCAGGCCTCGCGCGGGCCGCCGCCCATGATTGAAGGGCCGTGGCGAGCACCTTCTTCGCCACCGGAAACACCGATGCCCAGGAACATGTGACCGGCAGAATCTGCTTCTTTTGCTCGCCTTCTGGTATCGTTGAAATTGGCGTTACCCGCATCAATTATCAAATCATTCGGGCCGCATATTTTGCGCAAGGCTGAAATTTGTGCGTCAACAATTTGACCTGCCGGCACCATCAAAACAAAAACACGCGGTTCGCGAATGGAAGCAACAAAATCCTCAAGCGACTCAGTCGGTATGATGTTTTGCGCAAGCGAACCGGCATCGGTGTGAAATTTACGAGTGGTTTCGACGGTGCGGTTAAAAACCGCAATTTTAAAACCGTTCTCCGCAATATTCAGCGTGAGGTTGCTCCCCATCGTACCAAGCCCGATCAGGCCAATTTCTGCAAGGTCGTTTTCAACTGCTGCCATGATTCAATCCGTGCCTTGATGCTGTTTAAGAAGTTAAATTTTGCCAGAAAGGCAATTTACTCCATTTTCAAATTTTGGACAGCAACTATATTTTGTTATCCAATTAAATTCTTTTGGCCAAGCTTATGCCAGTTAAGATCCAGACAGACCGGCATCTTGTCTTGCAAGGTCAGTTTTGCAGCCAGCATGCCACATTGGACTGCGGCTTCAAAATCCAGTTGTTTCGCCAATCCTGCCAAAACCGCTCCCCCAAGCGCATCTCCGGCTCCGGTTACGCTGGCAATTTTTTCGGGCCGGGAAGGGGATAGAGTGCCAAAGCGTTTACCTTCCCACCAGAATAATTCGTCAGCACCATTGGAAATTGTACCAGACTTTACACCAATTGCATTCAGGGCGCGGCCCAGTTCCCTGCAACTTTTATCCGCAGTCTCCTCCAACAGGCTCTGGGCCTCCTGCTTGTTGGTAAACAACACATCGATGGCTGAGAGAATCGGCCGAAGACGTGGGGCCTTTGCCGGAGAGATTGTTGCAGCAACAATTTTGCTGTTGCGCGCCTTTGCGTTAGCCTGCACGATTGTAGAGAGCACTTGCGCTGAGACATTGGTATTGAGCACTAGAAAGTCAGCATTCGACAATCCATCGCTGTGATTATCAAAAATTGAGGCTGCGGTAATCTCTTCATAGATTTCAAGATCCGCAAGTGCGATAACCAGAGTGCCATCGGGCGCGAGAATTGATGTATATGTGCCAGTCTTGCCACCAACGGCCATATCATCAATGATTCCTCGCTCGCAAATCGCATTTCGCACGGCCTTTCCGGCCAAATCATCGCCGATAGGTCCAATGATTGAGCATTGCACACCCAATTGCACCGCAGCACTCGCCATGTTCAAAGCAATGCCGCCGGGAACATTTTCAGTTTTACCCGGATTGGAGGCCCCGTTTACGGGAATAGAATTTAGTCGACCAACCACATCCATATGTGCGCCGGTAACAAAAACAGCTAAGGGTTTAGAGGTCTTATTCAATCTATGAACTCATGTTAATTTGAAAAATAGTTCTGAACGATTCGAATATCCATATATCACATCGTTTCCAGGGGTATTCAGCACCTAACCCCATTTAAGCCCACAAATCAAAGATAGTAAATTAGATTCGATAATTCGGGACAAAAATAGAACAAAACATTTATTATTGTTTGTTTTCAGTAAGTTAAATGGGTGTTTACAAACGAGAACAAAAAGGGTACATTTTTTGAGATGAAATTGTACACTCGCAGAAAGCGGGGTACACGGATGATAAGAAGGGTGATAAACATGGCACAAAGAAATCTTCATCTTGTAGAAGGAAAATCAGTGGACAAATCCAAAGCATTGGATGCAGCACTTAGTCAAATTGAACGGGCTTTTGGTAAAGGCTCAATCATGAAATTAGGCGACAATGAGGTGGTTGAGATTGAAACAATCTCCACCGGTTGTCTTGGACTTGATATTGCGCTGGGTATTGGTGGTTTGCCACGCGGACGCGTTATTGAAATTTACGGACCAGAATCTTCCGGCAAAACCACAATGGCACTCCATACCATTGCTGAAGCTCAAAAAGCGGGCGGCATTTGCGCATTTGTGGATGCTGAACATGCGCTTGATCCGATTTACGCTCGCAAACTTGGCATTAAACTGGAAGATTTATTGATTTCTCAGCCCGATACGGGCGAGCAGGCTTTGGAGATTACTGATACGCTGGTGCGTTCTGGTGCCATAGATGTTTTGGTGATCGATTCTGTTGCTGCCCTGACACCCAGGGCTGAAATTGAAGGCGATATGGGGGCATCCTTGCCCGGCCTGCAAGCTCGATTGATGAGCCAGGCATTGCGCAAACTGACCGCATCCATTTCCCGCTCCAATACGATGGTTATTTTTATCAACCAAATCCGTATGAAAATTGGCGTTATGTTCGGTTCGCCTGAAACAACCACTGGCGGTAATGCATTGAAATTCTATGCATCAGTTCGTCTGGATATTCGCCGTATTGGCGCGGTAAAAGATCAAGACGAAATTGTTGGTAACCAGACCCGCATTAAAGTTGTCAAAAACAAGCTTGCCCCTCCATTCAAACAAGTTGAGTTTGATATCATGTATGGCGAGGGAGTTTCAAAAGTTGGTGAATTGGTTGATTTGGGCGTGAAAGCTGGAATCGTCGAAAAGTCAGGTTCCTGGTTCTCCTATAATAGCGAGCGATTGGGGCAGGGACGCGAGAACGCCAAGCAATTCCTGCGGGATCATCCAGCAATTTTTGAAGAAATTGAAACATCCATTCGCCGCGAGGCAGGTCTGTTGGGAGAAAAAATGCTGAAAGGTGATATTTCCTCCTCTAAAGACGGTGATGATGAAAAAGCCGTGAATAGCTGATTGGTTTCATTGGGAAAATGGATCTATTTTATACCCAAAATTGATCAGGGTTTGACCTCATAAGTGCCTTCAAGCCCTTTAACTGGCCGCAAGTTTTCCTTGCGGCCTTTTTTATTTTAAAAATTTTGAAACCCGCATGGAATGTGTTGCTGGACAGGGGCGCAGGTGAACGCTAAAACCCCTCAAGCACTTCCCGAAAATAATAAACAAACCCGGGTAATAGGTGCACAAACAAAAGCAACATCGCGGTAACAGGCAAATATTGTTCCTGAACACCCAAACCATACGTGGAACATTATGAACGGCGTTAATGATATTAGATCTGCATTTCTTTCCTATTTTGAAAAACAGGGGCATGAAGTCGTTGATTCCAGCCCCCTTGTGCCTCGTAATGATCCAACCTTAATGTTCACCAATGCCGGAATGGTTCAATTCAAGAACGTATTCACAGGCTTGGAAAAACGTGACTATAATCGTGCGGTAACGTCTCAAAAATGCGTTCGTGCCGGTGGTAAACACAATGATCTGGATAATGTCGGTTATACCGCGCGCCACCATACGTTTTTCGAAATGCTGGGAAATTTCTCTTTTGGCGATTATTTCAAAGCGGATGCAATAGAATTTGCCTGGGACTTGTTGACCAGAGAATTTGACCTGCCAAAGGATAAGTTGCTGATCACGGTATATTCCGAAGATGACGATGCTTTTGACCTTTGGAAGAAGATAGCAGGCGTTTCGGAAGATAAAATCATCCGCATTCCTACCAGTGATAATTTCTGGTCCATGGGAGATACCGGACCATGTGGTCCCTGTTCCGAAATTTTCTTCGATCATGGCGATCATATTTGGGGCGGACCTCCAGGCTCTGCCGAGGAAGATGGCGACCGGTTCATTGAAATCTGGAACCTCGTATTCATGCAATATGAGCAGGTTACTAAGGACGAACGTCTGAGCTTGCCAAAACCATCGATTGATACCGGCATGGGCCTTGAACGCGTCGCTGCCATTTTGCAGGGCGTGCATGATAATTACGATATCGATTTATTTAAAGCACTGATCGCAGCCAGTGAAGAGGCAACTGGTGTCAAAGCTGAGGGTAATAATCAGGCAAGCCACCGGGTAATTGCCGATCACCTACGCGCCACGTCATTTTTGATTGCTGATGGCGTTTTGCCATCCAATGAGGGCAGGGGCTATGTATTGCGTCGCATCATGCGCCGTGCCATGCGTCACGCAAGCCTGCTTGGGATGAAAGAGCCTTTGATGCATCGTCTTGTACCCGCTTTGACTGGTCAGATGGGCGCAGCCTTTCCTGAACTTCTCCGCGCAGAATCTATGATCACAGAGACTTTGCTGCTCGAAGAAACCCGTTTTCGTAAAACATTGGAACGCGGCCTCGGCCTGTTGGGTGACGCAACAGCTGAATTGAAAGCTGGCGAACGTCTCGACGGTGATACTGCTTTTAAACTATATGATACCTTTGGTTTCCCACTCGATTTAACACAAGATGCTTTGCGCCAAAGGGATATTTCTGTCGATACTGACGGATTCAAACTGGCTATGGATCGCCAAAAGGCCGAAGCGCGGGCTTCATGGGCTGGTTCTGGTGAGGCCGTAGATGATAAAATTTGGTTCGGCATAAAAGACCAGCACGGCGCCTCCGAATTCTTAGGCTATGAGACGGAACATGCCGAAGCAGTCATCCAGTCAATTGTACTTGATGGTGCAGAAGTTAAATCCGCAAAAACCGGTGATCAAATTCAGTTTGTCGTCAACCAAACACCGTTTTACGGTGAAAGTGGTGGCCAGCAGGGAGATCAGGGCATTGCCCGTTTCTCAGGCGGCCATGTGGCTGTGTCTACTACTAAAAAACGTGTCGGTGGACTTCATGTGCATGAGGGCGTTGTCGTCGAAGGTGAGCTAGGAATTGGTAGTGAAGTCGAATTAATTGTCGATCATGAAAAACGAAGTGGCCTGCGGTCGCACCATTCTGCGACCCATTTGATCCACGAAGCTTTGCGCGACGTCCTTGGTGACCATGTGGTCCAGAAAGGCTCACTTGTCGCACCTGATCGTTTACGCTTTGACTTTTCCCACCAAAAGGCCATTTCCCCTGATGACATGAGAATTATTGAGGATATGGCAAACGAGATTGTCCAGCAATCTGCACCCGTGGATACTCGTTTGATGGCAGTGGATGATGCCATCGAACTGGGCGCCATGGCGCTGTTTGGCGAGAAGTATGGTGATGAGGTTCGCGTCGTTTCCATGGGTAAGGCTGTTCGCGCAGAAAAGCCTGGTAGCACTTATTCGCTGGAACTTTGCGGCGGCACCCATGTGCGTAATACGGGCGAAATCGGGCTTATTACCTTGCTTGGAGAAAATGCGGTTTCATCGGGCGTTCGTCGTATTGAAGCTCTGACTGGAAATGCAGCTCGTGCCTATTTGCAGGGGCAAGAAAACCGTGTTCAGGAAATCGCCCACGCGCTGAAAGTGCCACCTCAAAAAGTGGTGGAACGAGTTTCAACATTGATTGAAGACCGTAAACGTCTCGAACGGGAACTGTCAGAAGCCAAAAAGAAACTTGCACTCGGCGGCGGAAGTGGTGGTGGCAGCGATGAGGTGAAAGAATTCGCCGGCGTGAAATTCCTCGGAAAAACAGTTGAAGGCATTTCTGCAAAAGATCTGAAAGGTCTGGTAGATGAAGCCAAGAAATCCCTCGGCAGCGCAATTGTTGCTATTGGCGGAATTTCGGAAGATGGCAAAGCGGGCATCGTTGTCGGTGTTACCGATGATCTGACAGACAAGTTCAATGCTGTTGATCTGGTGCGCGCAGCTTCCACGATTGTTGGAGGAAAAGGCGGCGGCGGTCGGCCAGATATGGCTCAGGCTGGTGGTCCGGATGGCAAGAAAACAGCTGACGCCATTTCCCATATTGAGAGCTTGATTTCGGCAAAATAGATTATGCAAAACCAAAGGCATAGCCTGAATTATTTCAGCCCGTATATCTTTGATTTCCTACCAGTTGCTACGCTTGATTGCCTCTGCTTGATTTGGTTCACTTCAACCAATCAGTAGCATAAAAATCTTCGGCTCAGGAAAGTTGGTACGCAGCATATAGGCCTAGAAAGTAAACCGTCAGGACTAGGATGGAATCCACACCGGCACCAAAGAGTTTTGGTGTACGTCTTATCAAGATGCCAGCAACATAGATTGTACTTACTAGAATTCCCGTAACGATGCTGAATTGGGCCAAATTGTCAATTTCAGCCAAAATTGGACCCTTGCGATAGGCAATATCGGCAGGCAGGATCAGGGCAACCATAATAAGGTTGCTGCCAAAAATATTCGATATCGCCATGGTGTATGCGCCCATTCGGGCAGCGGCAATGGTGGTGGAAAGTTCAGGCAGGGATGTGGCAGCCGCTAAAAATGCGATGCCAACAAAAGAAGAACCCAAACCTGTTTGTTCTGCGATCATGTCGGCCCGGTTGGCCAAGGTAAATCCAGCAATCAGGATCATCAAACTGGCAGCTGTTGCATGGCTGATAAGCCATTTATTGCTACGATCCCTAATACTAGTTGAACCGGAGTTTGAACTGAGGTTTTTGCCACCTTTGGGAATATCAATTGGCAGCCATGGCGATTGCTTGTCATATTTTCCCAAGAGAACAATAATCAGGGGATAGAATACGGCGAGCGATAATGCGCCCAGACCAATCCCCCAAAAGACTTCGTATTCACCCAAAATTGATACTATCAAAATAACATTCAGCAGCACCACAAGCAGCACAGCCTCCAGAGCGTGGGTAGGTTTTCGTGGCCAGGATGTGAGTGCGTTACGAACAAAGAATAGGTCAATCACGCCCAAAATTGCAGTCTGCATGGTGACGCCGCCAAACATATTGCCGAGGACCAATTGGGCATTGCCGGCAATTGAGGCGGTTAGCGTAGTGGCGATTTCCGGTAATTCGGTCACGGTTGCCAAGAATACCAGCCCGATAAAGGCACGGCTCAAATTGTACCGGTCGGATAAGCTATCTCCATAGACCACAAGGCGGGTGCCTGCGATCCACACGACAACAGATGCAAGCACAAACAAAATAATGTTGCCATAAAGCGGGAGAGGGGCGAATGCGGCTAGTTCCATCGGAGCGCTATTGTGCGGAGACACTGTTGATAAAAAGCGGGCCAATTAGCAGGAAAGTGCAGCTAATGGCACCGATTATCGGCATTATGACAGGGACGGTAAAGATACCCTCAGGCACTGGATCACCGCGCAGTTTGACAACAACCAATGAAATATTCACTAGTGTAAAGACCCCCAGAATGATTTGAGAAGTTGTAGAGACCAGAAAATCCAGTGGTACTACCACCGCAGCCGCCAGCATAATGAGGCTGATGAGAATGGTGGCATTTAGCGGAGTTTGAGTTTTCGGATTAACCCGGGACAAGCGACCCGGCAAATAGCCTTTTTTGCCAAGACCGTAAATCACTCTGGATGCCATGATAATCTCAATCACAACGCCATTCAATGTGGCAACAATGGCGATCAAAGTAATGCCCAGGGGCGAGATGCCGGTGAGGCGTTCGAACAATAATCCAATCGGCGCTTTGGACGCGGCCAATTCATCAACAGGCACTGCACGTACTGCCACCAGCATCACCAGAAAATAAATTATAGTCACGGCAACCAATGAAATAAGGATTGCCCATGGCATGGTGCGTTTTGGATTGTGGGTTTCTTCCACGAGATTGACCACATCATCGAAACCAATAAAGGCAAAAAACGCGATCAGGCTGGCGCTGAACACACCGGCCAATGCAACGCCATCGCCAAATGGGGGAATGACTGCTGGAATATTGCTGAAAATTTCCGGCTCGTGCAAATACCCCGAACCGATGATTATGATCAGTCCGAAGATTTCAATGACTGTCAGCACACCTGCAAATATCACGGATTCTTTTATTCCCCTTGCTGCAAGGAGGCCCATAAGAATTACAATTACCGCAGCGATTAACGGCAGAGGTAGGGGAATGAGTGTGGCAATATACCCTGCACACCCGATGCTGATTGCAGCACCTGCAATGGTTGCGGAAAATACGATAAAGAGACCGGTTGCAATGGTAAGCCAGTTACGGCCGAAGGCTGCATCAACATAAACAGCTTCACCGGCACTTTGTGGAATACGGCCGGAAAATTCGGCAAAACTGGCGGCACTAAAGGCCATTACAAGGGCGGCAAACAAGAATGAAGCCGGTGCATATTCTCCAGCCATAGATGCCACGCTGCCGATCAGAACATATATGCCTGCGCCAATTGTAATGCCCAACCCGTATAATACCAGCAAGGGCAGGCCAATGGCACGGAGCAGGTGAGGTTCCTCGTCCGGCGTAGGTTTATTGGTAGTTTCAGATTTGTTCAGATCAGAATTCACACAAACATCCTCGAGATTATGGGATGCATGATCATAATATCAGAGTGAGATTGCACTTTGACCTGCATCAATCATCACTGATGATAGCCGATATAGATGGTTTTTCGAAGTCTGTTATTAATATATGAAACGTTGAAATAACAACAAAGTAACAAATAGCTAAGTTAGTAAATTCAATTGTTGCATATTTTAGTTTTGGAAAATTAATTAAAAATACTTTGTAAAATCAACATTGTAGTTGAGTACCTGTAATTTATGGAAGTTTACAAGCCGTAATGTTATAAACAATGCGGGTTTTTACCGAATTATACCTGCCGTAATTCGATTAATTCTTGAATTAATATTTAGGTGTTTTAATGCAGGTGAGTTTAGAGGGGATATGCAGCATATTGGCCGACGAGGCGGTTGTGCTGTCGACGTATAATGACGGCTCAAATGTTTTGACGATCGGCGTCGGCCATACGGCTATGGCTGGAACCCCATCTCCAACGCCTGGCTTAAAAATATCACTGGTGGAAGCTTTCAATATTTTTCGGCGTGATCTCAAAATATATGCAGGCGAGGTTAAAAACGCGGTTAGCGTTCCGCTTGCTCAGCACCAGTTTGATGCTCTGGTATCTTGGCATTTTAATACTGGTTCCATTAGGTTTGCCACACTCACGAAGAAGCTGAACAATGGTGATTACAACGGCGCAGCGCTGGAGTTCTCCAGATGGAATAAGTCGAAGGGAAAAGTCCTGGCAGGTTTAAAAAAACGCCGCCAACATGAAACAGAGATGTTTAGAAATGCACATTATCCCAATCAGTCATTCAACGTTTATGGCACCAAGGGAGGGAAGGCGACACGTCAGGGGATTGACGATATTCGGCGGTTATTTGATGCAGATTCTGGTTCCGAAGAAAACAAATCTACAGAAGAGCTTTTAAGAAATCCAAACTCAAAATTACTCCCAAAATTCAGACCCCAACAAAAAGATATTATTTCAACTGCAACAGTCGAAAAATTCTTGCATCTGGTGCCGGATGGCAGACGCGGTGACGCGGTCAAAATTCTAGCTGTTCGGGGGTATTACACCAATTCGCTCGGAGAAAAGGGCGTCAATGATCGTAATTTATACGATGATGCAATTTTTATAATTGAGCCGGATGGTGTCCATAATTTCAATGGCAATACGGACCCTTCAGTTTATAGGCGAAATATTGCCAAACTGGATGCACCGCAAGCCGTCAGATATGTACCGGGGCCCCATGGATTTAGTCGGAAGCGCGGGCCATACCCAGCTTTCAGACAAGACAGCGAATGTACAATTATTCGCGATAGAACGGGGGAAGACACAGGAATGTTCTGGATCAATCTTCACCGTGGGGGGAATAACACAACCTCAAGTGCCGGTTGTCAGACTGTGCCGCCGCACCAGTGGAATGAATTTAAATCCCTGGTTGATAATTTGCTGGAAAAACACGCTCAAAAGACATTCTACTATATTCTGGTGGATTATACAGATGTGGTGAGTGAAGCCGAAATCATGTCCCACATACCGGCACCAACACAAACAGCGTCGAATGCAAAAACAACAATTGTAGCAAAATTACAAAATCTCTATTTGCCAGTTCTCTCCGCCTGGGGCGTAAGTGGAAAGCTGGAGAAGTGGGTTTATCTATTGAAAGCCAATCGGTAGGAGGGTAATTCCATGCGCATTTTTCTGTTTCGTGGCCTTCTGGGTGACGTATTTTCTACCGGCATCAATCAATTAGCAAAAAAATTGGGGCGTGCCGGTCACACGGTCACTACCCATCGCTGGTTTGAATGGCGGCGAGTGCAGAAAGAATATCTGACAGACTTTGCGTTGTCCCATGCTGGAACCGAGTTGGCTGTTATTGGCCACTCGTTCGGGGCAAATAGTGCGCTTCGAATGGCAAACAACTTCGCTAATGCAGGCTTG
>JAESUH010000037.1 GCA_016763155.1 Rhizobiaceae bacterium | reverse complement strand
TCTTTATCGTCATAAAATGCTGAAAACAGATCAGCCGCATGAGCAGCCATATCCACTGGTTCAACCCGGCAATATTGCCCTTGAATAATCTCGCGTGGAGGTAGCGCTCGTGGCTGCCAATCAGGTACTGTTTTACCAATTGGTTGACCCAGAAAATTTAAAATATCACTCATACCCATTACCTCAAAACTGTATTATTTGGTCAAGGGTAATGAATTGGTGGACTGCCAGAAAGGTCCAAAATCAAAGATTTTGATCAGTCCGCTTTACAAACCAACTTCCTCAGCCATTGCCGCTTTCCAGCCGTCTGCAAATGCTATCCAGCTGGTCGAGGTTTTTAAAGGAAATCTTGATGCTACCTGCCCCATTTTCCCGATATTTTAATGAGGTTTTGAAACCCAGTAATTCTTCAAGACGGTTTTCAACTGCCTGAATATCGGCATTTTTGACCTCGGGGGCTTGAGGTTCATTTGAACCATTAGCAGTCTCTAACTCAACGTCCTGCGGAGATTGCGCAAGCATCTCTGCCTGACGTACAGATAAGCCTTCAGAAATAATTTTTTCGGCCAGTTCAGATGCGTTGTCCGCCGTCACCAATGTGCGGGCGTGCCCGGCAGATAATTTGCCTTCTGATACCAGCACTCTTACATCTTCCGGCAATTTTAACAGGCGAAGCGTGTTCGCCACGTGTGAGCGGCTCAAGCCTAATACCTTGCCAAGATTTGCCTGGCTATAATCATAGTCATCAATCAACTGCTGATAGCCCATGGCTTCCTCAATTGAATTCAAATCAGAGCGTTGCACGTTTTCAATGATTGCCAATTCAAGCGCTTCACGGTCTTCAACATCACGTACAACAACTGGAATTGCATGAAGCCCTGCCCGCTGCGCTGCGCGCCAACGTCGCTCTCCGGCAATGATTTCAAACTTAGCACCACCAAGGTCTTCACCCTTGATCGGCCGCACCAAAATGGGCTGAACAATGCCGTGTTCCTTAATGGAATTTGTCAGATCCTGAAGCTCGTTATCACTGAAATTTCGGCGTGGATTTTGTGTATTTGCCCGAATGAATTCAACCGGCACATCCTTATCCGGCGTAGGAGCAGCACCAACAGACGCTTGGGCATCTGTGTTGTCTATTGGCTGATCCATTTCACCGATCAAAGCCGCCAGGCCGCGTCCAAGTCTCTTTTTTGATTTATCTTCCGCCATCGGGAACAAGCTCCGTGATATTCAATTCTTGTCAGCAGATTTAATTCAGCTGCTCTGTTGATTTGCTTGGCTTCTACGCAGCCAGTAATTTCTTTTCCCGGCGGATCACCTCTGACGCCAGCCGCAAATAGGCCTGACTACCAGCGCAGCTCAGATCATATAATATCGCCGGTTTGCCGTAAGATGGGGCTTCAGAAATTCTAACATTGCGTGGGATTACAGTCTTATAAACCTTCTCACCCATGAACTCCCGCACATCTTCCACCACCTGTTTTGCAAGGCTGTTGCGCTTATCATACATCGTTAGAACGATGCCCTGAATTTCCAATTTTGAGTTAATGCTGGAGCGCACTTCCTCAACTGTTTTCAGCAATTGGCTCAACCCTTCCAACGCAAAAAACTCAGTCTGCAAAGGCACTAGAATAGAGTCTGCAGCAGCCATCGCATTAATGGTCAATAGGTTTAGCGAAGGCGGGCAATCAATCAAAATATAGTCGATCCTCTTTTCGCCATCTTGAAGCGGATCAGCTACATAAGCCCTTAATTTGTTACGTAATTTAAAGGCCCTGTCGCGATCGCCTGCAACCTCCATTTCAACCCCTAGTAAATCAAGCGTTGAAGGAGAAACATAAAGCCGTGGCACTGATGATTTTACCATGGTGTCACTCAGCGTAGCGTTGCCAGTAACCAGATCATAGGTAGAAATATCTCTTTCATCACGACCAATACCCAGGCCTGTACTGGCATTTCCTTGAGGATCAAGGTCGATAATCAGAACCTGTTTTCCAATCGCTGCAAGTGCTGTTGCAAGATTGATGGCCGTGGTCGTTTTGCCAACACCGCCTTTTTGATTTGCTATCGTGATAACCCGCATCATCTCTCGCCTATGGTTGGCCTTACCGATATTTGGCCCATCTTATTTCGACGAGCCACACCTGAAAAACACTCAAACTGGTTTAGTTGATCTTTTCCAAATTCCGAATTTCCAACAAAACAGAATCCGGTTCTATTTTGCTTGGATGTTCTACCAGATCAAAATTCCACAAACCACTGCAATCTGCCAATTCCCTACGATATTCTCGCCCTTTATGAAAAAGACCATATGCACCAGCATCAATTAGCGGCAAAGCGTATTCAAATAACTTGTCGAGACCCGTTAACGCACGTGCTGTTATAACCTCAATTTCAGGTAGTTGTTTCGTTTCCGACTCGATTCTTCCGCAGTGTACCTTCGCAACCCCATTGGTTTCTCGTCCGACTCCACGTAAAAACGCACATTTCTTTTGATTGCTCTCCAACATATGGACTTTTGAGCCACTCTCATCCGCCAATAGTATTGACAAAACCATGCCTGGAAGCCCACCTCCACTACCAAAGTCTGCCCATTGCCGGGCTTGTGGAGCAAGCGCTAAACACTGCAGACTATCAGCAATATGCCTGCTCCAGATCGTTTCTAAAGTCGATGGGGAAACAAGATTGGTCTTCTTTTGCCAGATGTTCAATCGCTCCACATAGTGGGTCAAATGCTCAATTGTTTCACGTGAAACAGGGTAAATCGAATTTAACAAATCCTGTTCAGCAGAGCTTGGTGCGAAATTACTCATTGATTTTAGTCGCCACCTTTGCAGCAAGAGAGGATTTATTCTTTTCCATTTTGCGAATATGCGCCAGCACAAGTAATATCGCCGCTGGCGTCATACCCTCGATACGAGAGGCCTGACCCAGATTAGCTGGTCGGATGGCTTCGAGTTTTTGACGCAACTCATTAGAAAGTCCCGCCAGGGTGCCATAGTCGAACCCGTCTGGAATCGCTTTCCCTTCATCCCGCCTAATGGCCTGAATATCAGATTCTTGCCGCGCGAGATAAACAGCGTAGCCCGCTTCAATCTCAATCTGTCGTCCAATTGCTGGATCTATATCATGTAACTCTGGCCAGATATCCGCCAAACGAGTAAGAGAAATCTCAGTATAAGACAACAATTCCCAGCCAGTTCGACGAATCCCATCCTGATTTATCTTTAATCCATGTTTGCGAGCTTCAGGCGGTGTTAGCGAATTACTGGTGCAAATACTTTTTGCCAGTTCCAACTTCTCCAGCTTTCGCTCAAAAACTGCTCTACGCCTGCTAGTAACCAATCCAGCTTCAATACCAAGAGGTGTCAGACGTTGATCAGCATTATCGGCCCGAAGCGATAGTCTATATTCTGCGCGCGATGTGAACATCCTGTAGGGTTCGCTGACCCCCCGCGTCACAAGATCATCAATCATCACACCAATATAACTTTGGGTGCGGCTGAAAATGATAGGATCACTACCACCAGCCTTGCGCGCAGCATTGAGGCCTGCCACCAGACCCTGCGCAGCAGCTTCTTCATAACCTGTGGTACCATTGATCTGTCCCGCCAGATAAAAGCCGTCTATCGCCCTGCTTTCAAGGCTGGGCCTCAATTCCCGCGGGTCCACATGATCATATTCAATCGCATAACCCGGTTGCAGAATTTCAACATTCTCCAACCCGGGAATAGTTTTAAGGAAGAGGTTTTGGATGCTTTCCGGCAATGAAGTCGAGATGCCATTTGGATAGATCGTATCATCATCCAACCCTTCCGGTTCCAGAAATATCTGATGCCCGTTTCTCTCGCCAAACTTAACGATTTTATCCTCGATTGAAGGACAATAGCGTGGCCCTACCCCTGCTATTTGCCCGGAATACATCGCAGAATATTTCAAATTCTCTTCAATGATCTTATGGGTAGCACTCGTTGTACGGGTAATTCCGCAGGTAATCTGCTCCGTAGTAATTTTGTCTGTCAAATAGGAAAACGGAACCGGATTATCATCTGCCTTTTGTGCAGCCAATATTGACCAGTCAATAGTTTTGCCATTAAGACGCGGCGGAGTACCTGTTTTCAGACGGCCAAGGGAAAAATTATGTGCCTCTAGGGTCTCGGAAAGCCCGTTTGAAGGATCTTCACCCCAACGTCCGGCCGGAATTTTCGTGTCACCCAGATGAATAAGACCGCGTAAAAACGTTCCCGTCGTCAAAACCACGCATCTTGCCCGTATATGGGAACCATCTGCGAGCTTTACCCCACAGACAACACCATCCTTAACATCAATATCCTCAATGCCGGCCTCAATCACCGAGAGACCTTCAACTGAGGAAATCTCTGATTGCATTGCTATCCGATATAATTTCCGGTCTGCCTGGGTGCGTGGTCCTTGAACAGCAGGTCCTTTTTTTCGATTGAGCATT
Organism: Rhizobiaceae bacterium; assembly: GCA_016763155.1. Taxonomy (GTDB): domain Bacteria; phylum Pseudomonadota; class Alphaproteobacteria; order Rhizobiales; family Rhizobiaceae. The sequence goes on along the minus strand of JAESUH010000037.1, from coordinate 30,336 downwards.
CTAAATTGAATGCCGGCTTTATCAGCGACCCTCCCCATCAGCCCATCAAGCGCATCCACTTCACGTACCAAATGCCCTTTTCCAAGCCCGCCAATAGCTGGATTGCAAGACATTACACCGATCGTATCGCGTTTATGAGTAACTAAGGCTGTTCTGGCACCCACGCGCGCAGCAGCACTTGCTGCTTCTGTACCAGCATGGCCTCCACCAACAACAATGACGTCAAACTCTTTCATTTTACTTCTCTTAAAGTCATTTACTACTGCAATTGTTTCACGTGAAACACCTAATTCCGATTATCAGTACCCAAAATGTTTCACGTGAATCATTTTCCTACACAGAATTCAGAAAAAATAACATCCAATAAATCTTCAACATCTACCGCACCAATAATTCGGCCCAAATGATCGCTGGCTTTTCTCAAATACTCAACCCGAATATCAGCAGGAATCAAATCGCCTGTTTTGGCAATTTCTAATTCCCTCAATGCCTCAACCATAGCCAACCTATGTCTCTCGCGTGTAATCAACCCATCTTCCATACCCTCAGAGAGAACACCAATACGAAAAGATATCTCCGAAATTAGAGTATCTATCCCGTATCCACTTAAAGTAGATATGGATAAATGTTTCTCTTCAAACTGTCCATCGTCGTTTTTTGTTCGAACAATGATCTGCTTATCCGGAGAAGAGGCTGGGCCGCCGTCTTCAACACCCTTCTCCCAAAGCCAGATAACAAGATCGGCGCCTTCTCCAGCTTCCAAAGCCCGTCGAACGCCTTCCTTTTCAACGAGATCAGTACTTTCACGAATTCCAGCTGTATCACAAACAACGACCAAAAACCCACCGATATCAAGCTCAACCTCAATTATGTCACGCGTCGTACCCGCAACTTCAGTCACAATCGCAACGTCACGTTTTGAAAGTAAATTCAAAAGGCTGGATTTCCCTGAATTTGGCAGGCCCATTAAGACAATACGATAGCCGCTTCGAACAATTTCACCTATATGATCATCATCGAGATGCTCAGCAATCTCATCGTGAAGTGAAGCTGCATCCTCCCAGACTTTATCAGCTACACTTCCAGGCACATCTTCTTCATCACTAAAATCAAAATCAGCCTCAACCATCGCCCGCATATGTATCAAGCGAAGACGCCAACCTTCGAGAAGTCTGCGCAATTGGCCACGTGATTGAAGATAGGCTTGTTTACGCTGGGCCTCACTTTGAGCTGAGATTAAATCAGATAAACCCTCAAGTTCCGTCAAATCCAATCTGCCATTTTCATAAGCACGCCGCGAAAATTCACCGGCTTCTGCAAGCCTTAAGCCATCGAAAGACCCCAAACTACGCAAAATTGCAGCTACAACCGCTCTACCGCCATGGATTTGCAACTCTGCACAATCTTCACCGGTAAAGCTATTGGGACCTGGAAACCACAAAACTAAGCCCTGATCCAGGACCTCCCGACCATCGAAGTCGAGTATTTCCCGAAGACTTGCAACCCGAGCAGGAGGTAGGAACTTACAAATCGTTTCGATAACGAATCGACAGCGTGGTCCCGATATCCTGATAATTGCAACGCCACTGGGAAGCTGACCACTGGATAATGCAAATATGGTTTCCGGATTATCCAAGGCAGCACCTTCTATAAAAAGCAAACCTACAAATTATCAGGTGTTCATTGTGTCGAAGAAATCACTATTGCTCTTTGTTTGCTTGAGTTTATCAATCAAGAACTCGATCGCATCAACTGTGCCCATGGAAGAAAGAATTCTCCGCAAGACAAAGATTTTCTGCAAATCAGATTTTTCAATCAACAAATCTTCCTTACGTGTACCAGATTTCATTATGTCGATTGACGGATAAACACGTTTGTCAGCAATTTTACGATCAAGCACGATCTCAGAGTTACCTGTACCTTTGAATTCCTCAAAGATAACTTCATCCATGCGAGAGCCTGTATCAATCAAAGCGGTCGCGATAATTGTCAGCGAGCCACCTTCTTCGATATTACGCGCTGCACCAAAGAAGCGTTTTGGCCGTTGCAGCGCATTAGCATCCACACCACCGGTCAATACTTTGCCTGATGAAGGAACAACCGTATTATAAGCGCGTCCAAGACGTGTAATTGAATCCAATAGAACAACCACATCGCGACCGTGTTCAACTAGGCGTTTCGCTTTTTCAATAACCATTTCAGCCACTTGAACGTGTCTAGAAGCCGGCTCATCAAATGTCGAAGCAACAACTTCACCATTAACGGAACGCCTCATATCGGTCACTTCCTCCGGCCGCTCATCGATCAATAACACGATCAAATAAGCTTCAGGATGATTTTCTGTAATCGAATGGGCAATATTCTGTAGCAAAACAGTTTTACCTGTACGCGGCGGCGCAACGATCAAGCCCCTTTGGCCTTTGCCAATGGGCGCGACCAGATCGATCACTCGAGAGGATAAATCTCTCTTAGCGGGATCTTTCGATTCCATCGAGAATTTTTCATCCGGATATAGCGGCGTGAGGTTATCAAAATGCGCTTTATGCTTGATCTTTTCAGGATCATCAAAATTAATCTGATAAACCTTCAATAGCGCAAAATAGCGTTCGCCATCCTTAGGGCTACGAATAGCACCTTCAACCGTATCACCCGTTTTCAAAGAAAACCGGCGAATCTGAGAAGGAGAAATATAAATATCGTCCGGGCCCGGTAAATAATTCGAACCAGCAGAACGCAAGAAGGCAAAACCGTCCTGAAGGATTTCAACAACCCCTTCACCAATGATTTCGACATCGTTTTCTGCCAGCTTCTTCAAAATCACAAACATTAATTCCTGTTTGCGCATTGTACTGGCATTTTCGACCTCTACACCTTCAGCGAAGGTAACAAGATCAGTAGGGCTCTTAGCATTGAGCTCCTGAAGCTTCATTGTATCCATGAAGATTCACTTTCAAATTTTATTGTGGGAGGGCGCTTCAATAGCGAAGGACTCGCTGCACCCAAAAGATTTAGGCCATAAATAGTCACAAATTAAGGATTCTTCAAGAAAAATTTATTTGAAACATCTCAAAAGGGCTTAACGACTACTAAAATTACAACGAAAATCATTAAAACGACCGGTATTTCATTCACCACGCGAAAAAATTTGGTGCTTCGTTTTCTCTCATCTCTCACAAATTCCTTCATCCAACCGACGCAAACACCATGGTAAGCAGTCAATAAAATAATGAGGAAGAACTTTGTGACGAACCAACCATCTTGCCAGGCTTCGAGCAAAACCATCAACCAGATACCAAATACCCAGCTTGCGATCATTGCAGGGGTCATGATGCCACGCATCAAACGGCGTTCCATGGTTTTGAAAACTTCTGACTGCTCAGAACCAATAGAACTTTCGAAATGATAAACGAACAGGCGAGGCAGATAAAACATGCCCGCCATCCAAGATATCACCGATACGATATGGAAAACTTTTACCCACTCATACATCGCAACATTCCCTCAATCTTCAGCCACGAATTCGTTTTACCAACTGTTCCACATGAGAAATTGGCGCCTGGGGAGTAATTCCATGCCCCAAATTGAAAATATGAGGGCCGTTACCAAAAGCTTCCAAAATATCATCAATGCCAGAATCAAGCGCTTTGCCGCCAGCAATAATCTTCATAGGATCAAGATTGCCCTGAACAGCGCCTTCTTTTTGCAAGGACCTGCCGAGACTGTTTGAAACCGTCCAATCAAGCCCCAAAGCATCAACGTCGGTCTTTTGCCGATAGGTCGAATAAAACTCCCCAGCTCCCTTGGGAAAACCAATAATTTTGGCGTCTGGTAATTCTTTGCGTACCCGATCCACCAATCGTTTCACTGGCGCTATACACCAACGCTCAAAATCCTTTTCGCCAAGAACACCCGCCCATGAATCAAATATTTGAACCGCATCAGCCCCAGCTTTCAACTGACTAATCAGATAATCAGCGGATATATCGCTCAACAGTTCGAGCAAACGAGCAAATGCATCTGGGTTGGAATATGAAAACAAACGAGCAGGCGCCTGATCAGGAGTTCCTCGACCGGCAATCATATAAGTCGCAACTGTCCAGGGAGCGCCACAAAAGCCAAGCAGGGTGGTTTGCTTGGGTAATTCACCTCGAAGACCCGAAACAGTCTCCAGCACAGGTTTTAAATGTGCAAGAGCTGCATCCCGGTCATAGGCCTCAACGAGCTTTGCAATTTCAACAGCATCGATGGGTTCAAGCCTCGGCCCCTCACCCTCAACAAAACGAACTTCACGTCCAAGCGCATCTGGCACCACAAGAATATCAGAAAACAGAATTGAAGCATCAAAGCCAAACCGCCTAATCGGCTGGATACTAACTTCAATAGCTAATTCCGGATTATAGCAAACCTCTAAAAAGCTTCCCGCCTGTTTCCGTATCTCGCGATATTCTGGAAGATAACGACCAGCTTGTCTCATAAGCCATACAGGGGGTTTCTCAAATTTCTTACCATTGAGAACATCCATGATTTTACGGCCGCTCAAGTTTTCCACAATACGCTCCTAAAAATTTTCTACTTGGGTTTATGTTTATTATTAGAGTCTGTGAATAGCGGGAACACAATTTTATCAACAAAGTTTCCACAATTCTAATTACCCACAATCAGAAAATTCATAAGCTCAATAGCCTGTGAATAGTGGGGAAAACAAATATTTCAATATAATTTCAGAGACTTACAATACCATTTCCGAAAAATTATGTGACTAAAACCTGCAAACAATTGCAAACCAATAATTATGCTTCCTATTCACAGGCAGCACTCAACGTAATATACCAAATTTATATGGGTAGGGAAATCTGGTTGTGGTGGAAAAATACGGCCCATATTGAGATATTTAGAATTTGTTAACCTGTTTCCACAGAGGACGGATTTATCGGTGAATAAAAAGCAAACAAACTTCCATTTGCACTTGATTTCGGACTCAACCGGGGAAACTCTCATTGCAGCGTCGCGCGCTGTATCATCCCAGTACAAATCGCGCCACGCGATAGAGCATGTATATCCATCCGTTAGAAATCAGCCACAGCTTGAGCAAGCTCTTGCTGAGGTTTCAAAAATGCCGGGAATTGTGCTCTACACAATCACAGATTCAGAAATTGGCGCATATTTGGAAAAACATTGCCGTCAGTTAGGCATACCAACAGTATCCGTGCTTGAACCGATTTTTCAAACTTTCCAGTCCTATCTAGGAGCACCGGTTGAGCGAAAAGTTGGCGCGCAGCACGCACTGGATGCCGAATATTTTGCCCGAATAGAAGCGCTGAATTTTTCCATGATGCACGATGATGGCGCGCTTCCCGAAGATATGAATGAACCTGACGTCATTCTATTGGGCATCAGCCGCACTTCAAAGACGCCAACAAGCATATATTTGGCCAATCGCGGCATTAAAACGGCCAATATTCCATTGGTTCCAGATATAGAACTGCCCCCGGAAGTCTTAACCGCAACCAAGCCATTGATTGTTGCGCTGGTAGCAAGCACAGACCGCATTTATCAGGTGCGCCACAACCGGTTATTAGGACTAAATGCAGCAGACCGGGAAACAACCTATACGGATAGGGCCTCAATTGCAGAAGAATTGTCAAATACCCGAAAACTTTGCGCCCTACATAATTGGCCAACAATTGATGTTTCAAGAAAATCAATTGAGGAAACAGCCGCCGCTATCCAATCTTTGCGAGAGGAACGAGATTTAACCGAAGGGAAAGAAAAATGAGCCAACAGCAAGCTAAACTGGTTCTAGCCTCAAAAAGCCCCTATAGAGCACAGCTTTTGAAAAATGTCGGGTTGGATGTGGAAAGCCAGCCTGCAGATATCGACGAGCGTGCCGTTGAAACTCCTCTCCTGAAAGCTGGGTTAAATGCAGCGGATATCGCCGAAATACTGGCTCAAACCAAAGCTACGGATGTTTCAAAGAAAAACCCGGACGCTTACGTCATTGGCTGTGATCAAACACTCTCATTGGATGATGAATTGCTGCATAAGCCGGCTAACATGGAAGAGGCCCGCAGTCGGCTCTTGAAAATGTCTGGAAAAACACACCAGCTAAATTCAGCAATCGTCCTTGTTCGCAATGAAGAAGTGTTGTGGAGCCACGTAGAAATTGCAAGATTGAAAATGCGTGATTTGGACCCAGGGTTCATTGGCAGGCATCTGGCAAAAGTTGGTGATAGCGTACTCTCCAGTGTGGGTGCGTACCAGATAGAGGGGGAAGGATTGCAATTGTTTGAAAAAATCACAGGCGATTACTTTACCATCATGGGTCTGCCACTATTGCCCTTATTATCAGAATTGAGACAACGAAAACTGATCGATGGATGAGGCAGCAAACCATGACAGATAATAATCAATCGGATTCAGCTTTCGTTATAGGCTGGCCCATTAAACATTCCCGATCGCCGTTAGTGCACGGTTATTGGCTAAAATATCTGAAAATCCAGGGAACCTATGAAGCTGTCGCCGTGGTGCCCGAAAATATTGATATCTTTATAAAACTGCTGCCCAAATCTGGCTTTGCCGGAGGTAATGTGACGGTGCCCCATAAGGAAACTGTCTATCGCCTGATCGACCATCCAGATGAAATTGCCCAAGCACTGGGTGCGGTGAACACATTGTGGCTCGAAAACGGGGAAATCCACGGTACAAACACGGATGGCTACGGGTTTTGCGCAAATCTGGATGATTTTGCACCTAAATGGCGCGAGGGAAAAACTGCAACAATCCTAGGTGCGGGCGGCGCTTCACGGGCTGTTATCTATGCCCTTGGTAAAGCTGGCTACACCAATATCCACATCATCAACCGCACGATTTTAAGGGCGCAAGCAATTGCAGATGAATTTTCACCATTGTTAGAGACGAGCCTATCGGCGCACGGATGGGAAGAAGCGACTGCCCTATTGGCAGATACTGACCTTTTAGTGAATACCACCTCCATCGGAATGGATGAAGATATTGAATTCCCGCTTGATCTTGCCAATTTAAAACCAAATGCCATCGTGACCGATATTGTTTATACGCCTCTTCTGACCCCGTTACTAAAACTGGCCAAACGAAAAAACTTCAAAACCGTAGACGGTCTGGGGATGTTGCTACATCAGGCGGCTCCGGGTTTTGAAAAATGGTTCGGTACAAGACCAAACATCACCCCAGCCCTGCGCCAATACATTCTTTCCGACCTCAATAAAAAAGCTACCGTCAAATGATAATACTTGGTCTTACGGGTTCCATTGGAATGGGAAAATCAACCACGGCTAAAATGTTTCTTGAGGCAGGAATCCCTGTCTATGACGCCGATGCCACAGTACACGCACTTTATGAGGGAAAAGCGACACCACTGGTTGAGGAGGCTTTTCCTGGTACAACCGATGGGAAAATTGTGGACCGCAAAAAACTCGGAGATAAGGTATTAGCTGATCCCGAAGCGCTCAAAAAACTTGAAAAAATTATTCACCCGCTGGTTCATGCAGAACAACAAAAATTTATCGAAGCGGCGCGAACATCCGGTGCAAAACTGGTGCTCTTGGATATACCGCTCTTGTTCGAAGGTGGTCGAGAAACAAGTGTCGACGCAGTAATTGTGGTGACCGCCAGCGAAGAGGAACAACGAAAGCGTGTTCTTTCAAGGCCTGGAATGAGCGAAGAAAAGTTTGCCAATATTTTGAAGAAACAAGTGCCTGATGCAATCAAGAGAAAAAAGGCCGATTTTTTGATCGATACGGGCGTGGGCATGGAAGCTGCCAGACAAAAAGTTGCGGAGATCATTGATATGGTTTCCGTAGAGAATTTTCAGCCCATAAATCGCGAACTCAGTTCAGCGGAAGAACAAAACCATGCGTGAAATCATATTTGATACGGAAACCACAGGCCTGAAAGCAGAAAAAGGCGATCGGATCATCGAGATAGGCGCAATTGAACTGGTCAATCGCTTCCCCACTGGCAACACATACCACCAATATATCAATGCAGACGGGAAGGATATTCATCCCGATGCAGAGCGAGTTCATGGCATTAGTGCAGAGTTTTTGGCTGATAAACCGGTTTTTGCGGATATCGCTGAAGATTTTTTAAAGTTCTTCAATGATGGAAAATTGATCGCCCATAACGCAAAATTCGATATGGGTTTCGTCAATGCAGAACTAAAACGTATGAGCATTAAGCCATTTCCATGGACAAGTGTCATCGATACCCTGCAATTGGCCAGACACAAGCATCCCATGGGTCCCAATTCACTGGATGCTTTATGTAAGCGCTATAATATTGATAATTCTCACCGTACAAAACATGGCGCGTTACTTGATGCTGAGCTGCTGGCAGACGTTTATATTGAATTGCTGGGCGGTAAACAGGCCAGCTTATTACTGGATGCAAATGAAGCAAAATCCGGAGAATCTGCCCAAACCAGTGGCAATGTTCATAAAATGATGCCGCGGCCAAACCCATTGCCATCACGACTAAGCAAAGATGATGAACAAGCCCACGAAGCCTTCATTAAAACGATTGGTGAAGATGCCATCTGGAATAAAGTCTAACCAGCTATTCTGAAAATATTACCCTCAGCCAAACAGTTTACGGCCTAACTGGTATTGGCCGCATATTTATATGCATCATTTAGACGCTGGATAATTAGAGTTTCGAACGGTTTGTGCATACGGTATTTGCGCACGGTCTGTGTCGCCATAGTTGCAGATTGAATACCCAGTGCAGCCAGGCTGGCTTGGGCAGCAGCAAGGTGTTTTAACTCTGAATGGGCAATCGCCGTAATCATATAGAAAAAGGGAAAATCTGTAGAGTTCATCCGCTCAGTCCATTGTAAGACCTCCCAATAATTTTCGCCTTTTGAAATAGCCTGCAGCGCCAGAGCTATGAAATAAGAAGGAGGAGGGTTTGGATTGAGTGACAATGCCTTTTTCGAAAAATCAATGCCTTCTTCCCATTTTCCGGCATTAACGGCCAGTCTATGGCCAAAATCTGAAAGCAATTCAGGATTATTCGGGTTGACCCTGACGGCATCGTGCCCAATACGAGAAAACTCTTCGAGATCGCCGTTAAACAAAAGGGTAGTGTAGAGCGCTCGCTTCGCCAGAATGCTGAATTTATCTAGTCCAGCAGCAATGCTGGCTTCTGCCAATGCACGTTTTAAGGGATCATAGCCGGTTCTGCGATTTGAACCCAATAGCTCTTCATGCAGATAAATAAATGCAAGTGCCGCATGGGCTTCAGCATAACCAGGGTCGGTTATGATTGCAGTTTCAAGACAAGTTCGAATTTCGAGGTGTTTATCCCGGGCAAAGGTCCTCCAATAATCATATAATTTAAGAGCGCAAAGATATGCATTCAAACCGCCGACATTTTGTTGATACCGATCTTGCTCCAGCTGATTAAGAATTCCGGCAGGATTGCCGATTTGAAACGCAATAGCTTGTACGGTTTCCTTTTGGATTTCAAAAATATTTTGGGAAGTTAGCTCCCTATCAAATACCTGAGCCCATTTAACAATCCCCGTATCAGCGCTCTCTAGCCGATAAGATACGTGAATTCTCTTATTTGCTGCAGTTAAAGATCCGCGTAAAATATAATCAGCATGGAATGGTGAATGGTTGTGGTCTTGCGTATGTTCTTTCGCTGCATAGGTAGAAATCCATGAAAAGCGTGAAAGCTCGGAAACCAGATCAAACCGTAACCCTGATTTGAAATCATCCAGACTGCTCTCACCGGAAATATTCTCAAATGCAGCAACAGCAATGATGGGAGCGTGAGGTTTGTGATCATCAGGTGTTTGTTGAACAAAATATAACCGAAAGCCAACAGCGGCAACCATTGCAAGCAGGCCAATAACCGTTGGCATGGCCCACCAACGCCCGCTTCTGGCCTGTTCAATGGCGATGCCATCATTTGTATGGTTCGTTAGTTCGTCTATTTTGGAAATAAATTCCGTTCGATAAGAACCCTTTGGCATATCGAAGCGAATTGGGTCTTGGGACCCTTCAGTTGCATAATATAGTCGTAATGCACTGCGCAATTTCCCAGCAAGCACCCTTACCGTTGGGTCAATTTGTGGGTCAAAAGCTTCTGGTTTGCGAAGAGCGTCTACAGCAATTGTGTAGGCTTTCAACCTATCCGCATTCCCATCCAGCGTTTGAACAACCACATAGGTTAAAAATGATTGTAATTGCTGGGAGGCCGCAAATGCAGGGCTGGCAAGCACAGCGTCAAGAGATTGTAAAACCTCCTCGCGTGTCCAAATATCATCTTTGCTAGCTACCACATCAACCTCGGATTTATGCATGAAAATACCACACAAAAGTCGGCAGTTACTGTAAAATAGCATATACCACTCTACCCGCCAATGCACATCCACAACTCTAGCGATATCAGCAAAATACCGCTAACCCATTGTTCCGTTAAAATACATGAATTTTCTTGCAAAGCCATGGTGAAGAATCACCAACCATCTGCCCGAGCATGGCCGTAGTTTTACTAGTCATCAAACATCGCCTGGGAATGGGTATCAATTGCAACGGCTATAGCCTCTCGACAAACTTCTGCAAAAGCATCGATTTTTTTCGGGTGCTGGGTATCTTTTGGTGAAACCAGGCTCAAATACGCTTCTTCCACATCATGACTAAGCGGACGGCGAATAATCACATCTCCGCTATAGCTGCGTTTCCCTAAAATCGGCAAAAGCGCAAATGAATACCCAAGGTTTAGCCCTACAAGACTGCGCACCAATTCAAGCGATTGGGCGCGATAACGAACATCAGGTTGAATACCGCGTTGACGGAAAAGGTTTTGATAATATTCCCGAACCCCAGGAATATCGAGCATAACAAACGGGAAATCGGCCAATTCATCCAATGATACAGATTGTCTTCCGGCCAGCGCATGCTCTTGTGACATTAGCACATGGGGCCGTACCGATATTAGCCGCTCCAGATTGACCGTGGAATCATCAAACATATCAAAGGTAATCGCGATATCGGCCGTACCCTCTTTGACAGTGTTCACCACATCCACAAGAGAACCTTCATGTAAACGAACGCTCACCTTGGGGTGCTTAATTGCCAGATTGCTGAAAACCGGCGGGATTACGTAAGGAGCAATCACATGATAACACGCAACCTGGATTTCACCTGCGATCTGATTTCCAAAACCCTGAACGTCATCTTGAAAAGCCGCCGCTTCATCAAGAAGCTGTTGCGCGCGATTGACAAAATGGCGACCTGTAGGGGTTAGCGATAGTCCTTTGGCCCGGTTGCGCACGAATAATTTATACTCAAAAGCATCCTCAATTCCCCGAATTGCTGCACTGATTGCCGGTTGCGAAATGCCAATTTCAACAGAGGCACCCGTTATGCTGCCTGCCTTGGCTACAGCGACTACATAAGCCATATGCGAGAGATTTAGATGCATTTACTAACCTCAGATTTTCGATACCAAAAACAACTTATATTCGAAATCATAACATTAACGCAAGGTTTTATGGGCTGTGTGGTCAAAATGTCCCAGTTAAGCAATTAGTTACACGATTGAATTTTACAAAATGCAGCAGCTGAAACAGGCTTGAAGAGGCGAAATTTGCAATTTCATATAAGAAAAACAAAAGCAAATCCCTTTAATAATCGATTTGCCAAAACTAGTGGCCTGAGTCACATTATTCCATCCCTGACGTTGGAGCAGGGAAATCAGGTAAATAGTTAGGGAATTTAAGGATATGGCTAGACCAAGCTTTCTTGATCGAGATTTTTCGGATTACGATTTTCAAAAAAATGTCGCTCAGATGAAACTCGCCATGACCACTGGCTCTGACTACATTCCCTGGACATCACAAATGTCCGAATTCGGCCTTGAATATTGCCAAGTGCCGGGACAGGACTTTTATTCCGATGCTGAAACCTTTGTAAAAGGCCATCTTCACACCTGTGCAGATTTTGGTTTCGATACAGTGGATTTGATGTGGGACGTCTATAACATCGAAGTCGAGATGATGGGCGGCGAGATGACCTGGTTTGATGATATGGCGCCAGCCATCAACAACACCAACGTTTTGATCAAGACCGAAAAAGACCTGGCTTCCCTAAAAGCACCGCACCCGATTAATTCTGGCCGCGCCCAAATGGTGCATGATATACTGCATATGTATCAGGAAATTTCAGGTGGCCTAAGCGCCCCGGTGCGCTTTTGCGCGCCATTTACCGCAGTTTCCCACATGGTGGGCTTCGAGCGGTTGATCATTTTGATCCGTGAAGACCCGGAATTCGTCCATAAAATATTCAAATACTATGTGGAAGAGGTTTCCGTTCCCTATTTGAACGAATTATTCAAAGCGTTTCCAAATGCAAAAACCATCGGCTCTGATGCAATCGGTTCATTGGGCTTCATCACCTATGATATTCTTGATGAATTCTCCATTCCCTATATCTTGCGTATGAAGGAACTCACTGGAGGCGATAGTTCTCCAGTTGAGGTGGATAGTTGGTGGGGTGATGCGTTCGCCTCTGATCCTAAGGACTTTTTCGAACGCAAACTTCAGGTAGCACCCAACCATTTGAAGGTTCAGGACCCTGATTTATATAAAGTCGGCACAGTAATGTCGCGTGATTACGCCACCGAACATAATTTGCCGCTGATTTTCGGTGTTGGAAACGATATTTGCCACGAAGGCAGCCGCGAAGATATCTATAAGGTGATCCATGAATATATGGAGGTCGGAAGCTCCGGCCCCATGGGCAATAAATTTGCTCTTTATCTGTGTTCCCTGAGTGCCCAAACGCCAGTTGAAAATGTCCGTACCATCGTCGAAGCGATTAATGATTTCCGTAAAGGTGATCGTCCTTACGAAGGTCTGGTTGAATCTGGCGAACGTCTTTGGAAAGATAATTCAGCTAAGGAAGTTAAGGGAGACACTCAGGTTCAAGGCGCTGACCTTAAGCCGGCTCTTGATGACAATATCAGACCTTTGATGGATGAAATTTACGAGGGCATCCTGGATTATGACAATGAGCTGGTTGAAGAGCTGGTGGGCTCTGCCATTGAACAGGATATTGAACCCGATATTATTCTGGATAACTCCCTGATCAGGGCCATGGATACGGTAGGCGAAGAATTTGCCACTGGTGAATTATTCGTGCCGGAAATGCTGATGGCAGCCAATGCCATGAAATCGGGTCTGGAAGTTCTGCGACCAATTTTGACGGAGCGTAAAACAAAATCAAAAGGCACCGTAGTGCTGGCAACCGTGCAGGGAGATTTGCACGATATCGGGAAAAACCTCGTTGCTATGCTGCTAGAGGGCGGTGGTTTTGAAGTCTACGATGTGGGTGTGAATGCAGCTCCCGATAAAATCATGGCCGAAGCCAGCCGGGTTAATGCAGATATTGTCGGACTTTCCGCGCTACTTACCACTTCTATGCCATTCATGGGCAAGACCGTTACCGCAATCAAGGCAGCTGGAAATACCTATCCGGTTATCGTTGGCGGTGCGCCGGTAAGTCAGGATTTTGCCGATAAGATTGGTGCAGATGGTTATGCAGAAAGCGCTGTTGATGCGGTGGTTTTAGCAAAACGTTTGATGGTTGCAGCGGAAGCCGCGCAAGTACCCGCTTGATTCAAAAATTTAACAAGGTGAGATTGATATGTCTGTTGAAAACAACGGCCTGATAGTTATTGGCGAAAACGTCAACGCCACGAGGAAGCTTAAAGCATCGAGCCCACGCATTATTCTGGACGGCAATGTTGCAAAAATTCGCTATGTGAATGCGAATGGCGATGAAGCCTTTATGGACGTTAGTGAGGTTTATCCCTGGGATGAAGCTGCACGAAAAAGAACGCTTGTTCCCCATGTTTCCCACGCCATCAAGACCAAGAACCTTGAATATATCGGTGGTCTGGTCGCGGCACAGGAAAAGGCGGGTGCTACCATCATCGATGTTTGCGTTGATGAAATTGCCGTTGATCCGGAAGAGCGTAATGACTGGATGCGTTGGCTTTTACCTGAAATACAAAAGATGACCGATAAATCCTTGGCCATCGATTCTTCAGATCCTGAAACCATCAAAGTGGGTCTTGCGATATATGATCAGTCTATTAGCCGTCCGGCCATGAATTCCGTTAATCTGGAACCTGGCCGCGATATTATGATCCCGCTTGCCAAAGAATATAATGCCTTGCTTTTTGCCAATGGTTCTGGCCGTGAAGCTATGCCGGCTGACGATAAAGAACGCGTTGAAAACATGAAGCAATTGATGGGATTGATGGATGATGCCGATATTCCCATGACTGATCGTTATCTCGATCCGCTGGTATTTCCGCTAGGAGCCGGGCCTGAATACGGCAATCATTATCTTGATGCTGTACGGGAGCTACGAGAAGCCTATCCTGAAGTGCATATTTTCGGTGGCCACTCTAATGTCTCCTTTGGCCTGCCAAAACGAATTGTAGTCAACCACGCCTTTTTGGTGCTTTCGATCCTTGCAGGCTGTGATGCTTTGATGATTGATCCGGTGGTAAATCCGGTATTCCCGCTGATTGAGTTCAAATTGGCCAGCGAAGCCCTATTGGGAAAAGACCAATACGCAATGAATTACATTAAATATTGTCGCGCTGAAGCAAAGGCTGCAAAAGCAGCTGCTGAGGCGGCTAAATAATCTGTGGCAGCCACAAGGATATTCCCGTGCCGCAAATGGTCACCCTAAAAATTGCAGGTAAAACCGTTCAGGCCGAACGGGGAGATAATTTGCTGCAAATAGCCCAGTCTGCGCGATTGGATATGACGGCAACTTGTGGCGCTCGAGGGCGTTGCCGTTCGTGCCGGGTAAGGCTGGTCCGGGGGAAAATTAATCCTCCCACCCTTCAGGACCGGGTTCAACTGGGTGTTGAAGGCGTGCGAGAAGGGTTTCGCCTTGGTTGCCAAACTCAAATATTAGAAGATAGCGAATTTGAAATTGCCCCCGCCAAAGAAGAAGCGGGCCACCAGATATTTTTCAATGATGATGGACAGTCCTATAGCGGTGCAATACCGGCTTCAGGCATTGAAAAACACCTGATAAAAGCGCAAGCGCCTCTCGACGAACATGATATGTCGTCGGATCTCGAAGAAATCCTGAAACCCTTGCCACAAAATATTAACCGCATTCCCTCTTTGCGCGTATTGCGAAAAGTACCCAATGCCCTGAGGGATCAAAACGGCGATCTGACAGTCACCACTTTTAACGATGAAATCATTGATCTGGAGGCTGGCGACACCACAGAGCATAAATACGGTATGGCCTTTGATATCGGCACAACCAGTGTCGTTGGTTCCCTGATGGATCTGACAACGGGCGAGAAACTGGCAAATGTCGGTGGTCTCAATCCTCAGGCGGTATATGGCGGAGATTTGATGTCGCGCATTGCCTTTGCGCAATTTGACGATAAAAAATTGCAGCTTCTGCGTGGCATCATTCTTAAAGCCATAAATGACTATATCAAGGATGCTTGCAAAGAGGCCGGTATCGAGGCCAAGTACATCTATAAAATCATAGTGGTTGGCAATACCTGCATGCACCATGTTTTTTTGGGTCTGGATACCAGCAATGTAGGCTTGGCACCCTATGCGCCTATTATCAGAAAAGGTCTGGTATTGGAGGCAGCCGATATTCCGCTTAAATCCACACCCAATGCCAAAATATGCTTGTTGCCCATCATCGCAGGCTTTGTTGGTGCGGATACAGTTGGCACCATCATTGCTTCAAGATTGCATGAGAGCGAGGAAATCCGTGCACTGGTCGATATCGGCACCAATGGCGAGGTGGTTATGGGCAATCGTGATCAGTTATTTACCTGCTCTGCACCAGCGGGCCCCGCTCTTGAAGGCGGTGAAATTACCCACGGTATGCGCGGCGCGGCGGGGGCCATTGAGCGGGTGGAAATTGGCGAAGGTATCAGTTGTCAGGTGATCGGCAACGCCCCTCCCCTTGGTATTTGTGGTTCCGGGCTGATTGATGCGGTTGCACAAATGCTTGATTCAGGGGTTTTGGAAAAAGACGGACGGCTTGCACGGAAATCTTTTGACAATTTGCCGGCTAAATTAAAGGCAAGATTTACAATTGACGGAAAAATCCGTCAGTTTATTTTGGCTACTGAGCAAGAAAGCGGTCATGGCGAAGCCATTTGTCTTTCTCAACTTGATATACGAGCCTTGCAGCTGGCCAAGGGTGCCATTTTTGCCGGCTTAAGAATGCTGCAGAAAGTCATGGACGTTCCAGACGAGAAACTCGAAGAAGTATTTCTTTGCGGCGGCTTCGGTAATTTCATCAATCTGGAAAGTGCCATCCGTATCAGGCTTTTGCCCGATCTGGATCGGGAAAAAATCAGCTATATCGGCAACGCTGCTCTCATTGGCGCAGAAATGACACTGCTTTCTGAGGAGGAACGTAACGGTGCCGAATCAATAGCTGAACGCATTGAGCATGTGGCATTGGCAACCCATTTGGAATTCCAACACATTTTCATCGATGCCTGCCGCTTTGACGGTGTTTAGAGTGCTTCCCGAAAACTGGTAACCGGTTTTCGGATAAGAAGTGCGTACAACAAAAATTTAGAGCACTTTTGCGAATTAAATAATTGCGAAAGTGCTCTAAATAGCAATCAAGCCTATGCGGTTGCTTTACGTCTCGTATTGCGCCGAGGCCGGTTATTGGATGATTTAGCACCAGGATTATGCCAGCGACGTTTGCCGTTGGAATTTTTACGCTTGTTGTTGTCACCAGAAGGTTGCGCTGTATCGTTCGCCGGAACTCTGGTTCCTTCAACGACGGTCGAAGCAATGGTTTTGCGGATCAATCGTTCCACACCGCGCAAACGCTTGACCTCATCACCGGCAACAAAAGATACAGCCATGCCTGAAGCACCTGCACGCGCTGTTCGTCCGATACGGTGGACGTAAGCTTCCGGCACTTCTGGAAGTTCGTAATTTACGACCACTTCAACGCCGGGGATATCAATGCCGCGAGCGGCGATATCGGTGGCAATCAGAACCGGGTTTGATCCATCACGAAACGCTGCAAGTGCCCGCTGACGCTGGCCTTGGGATTTATTGCCGTGAATGGCTGCGGCACCAAGGTTCTCAGCATTCAATTTGCGGGTAACCTTGTCTGCACCATGCTTGGTACGGGTGAAAACAATGATGCGTTCTCCCGGATGAGCCTTCACCAGCTTGATCAGTTCAAAGACTTTATCGCCAGCATTCATGTGAATGACGTTTTGATCAATCCGGTCAGCAGTTGCAGCAATCGGAGCGACTGATACTTCCGCTGGATCTTTTAGATAATCATTGGAAAGCGCACGGATTTCCTTAGGCATGGTTGCCGAGAACAACAATGTTTGGCGTTGTTTTGGCAGCAATTTCAAAATGCGTCTAATGGCTGGCATAAACCCGATATCCAGCATCTGATCGGCTTCATCCAGCACAATTGTTTCCACCTGATTGAGGCGGATGACTTTTTGTGAAACGAGGTCTTCTAGACGACCAGGTGTGGCCACCAGAATATCAACACCACGTTTCAAGGAGTTGATTTGCCGTTTTATAGGCACGCCGCCCACAACAACATTGGAGCGCAAATACAAATTCTGGCTGTATTCTCGCACGTTTTTTTCAATCTGGGCTGCCAGTTCGCGAGTAGGAGATAAAATCAACACTCGTACCGGGCGAAAATTGCTGCCGGAATTGTTATTGGAGTTTTTACCTGCGTCGGCTTCGAATAGCCGCTGCAATATTGGAAGTGTAAAGGCTGCAGTTTTACCTGTGCCTGTTTGGGCCAAACCAACCACATCCCTGCCTTCCAGAATAATTGGAATGCCCTTGGATTGAATTGGTGTTGGAGTTTCGTAACCTTGTTTCTCAAGGTTTTTTAGCAACGGCTTAATCAAGCCGAGTTGTTCAAATGTCACGTTGTAAATTCTTTCATAAATTAAAAATGCGCTGCACTGGAAGTGCGCACAAAGGTTGCTTGTCGAGGTGCGACAAGCCCTCGTGCCGTTCGTTTAGCCGAACTGGCACGGAATTCATCGCTGCATTTCGATTATTATGTGTGCGAGGTTTAATTCACACTAACCGGAGGAGCCAAAAGGCCCTCAATAAAATGCTGCACCTGCACAATCATGTATTGGGGTTCAAGTCAATCATAAACTGAGAAGAAGCAGGCAGTCTTGATAACATACCTAATGGCCAACGCTCAAAATACCAGTCTTAATGGAATAATCTACCGCCACGCCATATTGTGGATCATCATCTGAATCCACCATTAACTGGCCAGCGCGTTTGAGCAATTCATGGCAATCATGAGATAAGTGACGAAGTTGGAGTGTTTTTCCAACAGTTTCATATTTTTTTGCCAACGCTTCAATTGCCTGAAGTGCAGATTGATCAACCACCCGGCTGTTCATGAAATCGACGATCACCACATCTGGGTCATTCTCGGTATCAAATATCTGGCTGAATCCCTCAACAGAGCCAAAAAACAACGGTCCCTCGATCTGATAGACCTTATTGCCTTCAGGAGTGAAGTTAGAGTGGGCATGAATACGGGTGGCGTTACTCCAGGCATATGCAAGGGCTGATACAATTACGCCAACGATCACCGCAATTGCCAGATCACTCATCACCGTAACAATGGTCACCAAAATCATCACCAATGCATCGGTAAGCGGAATCAGGCGCAAGATTTTTATGCTCTGCCAGGCAAATGTACCAATCACCACCATAAACATTACCCCGACCAGTGCTGCCAGCGGAATTTGCTCGATCACGCTGGAACCAACCAGAATAAAGGCCAGCAAAAACAAAGCAGCTGTAATGCCTGAAAGTCTGGTGCGGCCACCTGATTTAACATTGATCATTGATTGCCCGATCATGGCGCAACCGCCCATGCCGCCAAAGAAACCGGTAACTGTATTGGCCACGCCCTGCGCAAGGCATTCGCGCGATGCACCGCCACTTTTTCCAGTAAGTTCGCCAACCAGATTAAGGGTCAAAAGGCTCTCGATTAACCCGATCGCCGCCAATATCAGCGCATAGGGAAAAATGATCTTTATCGTTTCTAGGTCCAATGGAACAACTGGAATATGAAACGATGGCAAACCACCCTTGATTGAAGCTAAATCACCGACCCGCGGCACATCAATGCCAAAATAAATGACAATTGCAGCAACAACACCAATGGCTGCCAGTGGTGCAGGAATAATGTTGGTGAGCTTTGGCATTACCCAGATAATTGTCATGGTCAGCGCCACAAGGCCTAACATCATGGCAAGGGACATACCACTCATCCATATTTTCGTATCGTCTGGTCCTGTGGTTTGGAACTGAGTCAGTTGTGCCAGAAAAATCACAATTGCCAGCCCGTTCACAAAGCCCAGCATTACTGGGTGCGGTACCAGGCGGATAAATTTCCCCAAATGGAAAATGCCGGCAAGAATTTGTAACAGCCCCATTAATACCACAGTGGCAAAAAGATATTCGATGCCATGGCTGGCAACCAAAGATACCATAACAACGGCAAGCGCTCCCGTTGCCCCGGATATCATGCCGGCACGCCCGCCAAAGACGGCGGTAATCAAGCCGACAATAAAGGCTGCGTAAAGTCCGACCAGCGGATGAACGCCGGCAACAAAAGAAAAGGCCACGGCTTCCGGAACCAAAGCCAGAGCCACAGTAAGGCCGGAAAGCACTTCTGTTTTAATACGGCTCGGCGTGAACCGGGTTGCGCTGGAATCCTTCCAGTCGGCAAAAGAAATTCGCTCAGCAAAAGCTGCAAGTGTGGGCTTAATCAAAGGAAACAGTTCCAAATGGGAGAATACGAGGGATGCAGCTCCTACATAGAGCAAAATGGACCGAATGCAAAAGCTTACTGTTCTAATGGCCTGCCAAACGGAGAATTTGATTTCTCTATTTGAATGAATGGCCGGAAAATTAGCATGATTCGTTTTAATTTCAGGGTGAAGGCTCAAATGGAACAGGGCCGGAACCGCACATTAGGGCTGGCAAGGCTGGGCCAAATGTAAATCAACTTTGCAAATCAGCGCTTTGTATGGCTACATAATTTCAATTTAACGGGTGGCATGGAACGGGAGAAGCAAGTGGGTATCGAGCGCAAATTTGGTATTGGTATCGTCGGCATTGGCATGGCTGCCAGCCCACATGTAAAATCGTTAAAAGACTTGAGCGATAGGATAGATGTGCGCGGCGTCTATAGCCGGAATAAAGAAAACCGCGAGGCTTTTGCAGCCGAGCATGGTTTTCCATCAGCCGAGAGCTATGAAGCCCTGTTGGCGGATGAAAAGCTGGACGCCATCATTTTGCTCACCCCGCCCAATGCAAGGGTGGCACTGGTTGAACAGGCAGCACGTGCGGGCAAACATATTTTCATGGAAAAACCCGTCGAACGCTCCACAAAAACCGCAATCCATATTGTTGAAACTTGCGAAAAAGCCGGGGTCAAACTTGGCATCACCTTCCAGTTCAGGTTTCGAGAAGCATCCCTTGCAGCAAAGAAAATGCTTGGTGGTGGAGAACTCGGGCCTCTGGCAAGTGTCATTTTGAATGTACCTTGGTGGCGCTCGACTGAATATTACCAAGAGCCCGGCCGTGGAACTTTCGAACAGGATGGCGGCGGCGTGTTGATTACCCAGGCCATCCACTCCCTTGATTTATTATTGTCACTCACCGGTCCCGCTCGTGAAGTGCAAGCAATATCCGGCACCTCCGTTTTGCATGATATTGAAGTGGAAGATTTTGTTGGTGCCGGTGTTAGATTTGAAAATGGAGCGCTGGGGTCAATCATGGCCACAACCACCGCCTATCCCGGTGGGCAGGAATATATTGTTTTCAATTGTGCCAAAGCCACCGCGACCTTGAAAGGCAGCGTGCTCACTGTGGATTGGCATGATGGACGAACTGAAGATTTTGGCGAGGAAGCCGCGACCGGCAGTGGCGATGACCGCATGGCTTTCCCCCATGAATGGCATCGAGCCCAAATTTCAGAGTTTGTTGATGCTGTTAAGGCTGGCCGCGATCCCATATCAAACGGGCGCACCGCCCTTGATGTCCATCATTTAATTGATGCGCTTTTGTCATCGGCAAAAAATGGTGTTCTCACCCGCGTTGAGCATGAGTAATCACAATGATTGCCAATGGCATAAATGCTAGTATTGCGATTGGTGGGACGTAGTCATAAAAAACCCCGGTCAAAGACCGGAGTTAAAATTTTGTAGTCGTTAAAGACTATTAGCGGTTAGTTACACTTTCTAACCCAACGATAACGATACCCATAACCGTCCCAATAACGCTCCCTCACGCGGCGGCAATCATCATAATTACTCCGGCGGCGGCTACCATAACTTGGATGCTCGTGAGCATAGTAACGATAATGCACCTGAGTAGGGCTAGTAGTAATTTCGCCAATTTGGGTGTTAACAACACCGCTATTGCCGATAGCGGTTGATGCAACACCAGCAGATGCAACACTGCCGCTGGTCGCTACTACAGCAAAAGCAAGTGCTGCCAGAGTAGATCTAAAAAATTTGGTCTTCATGATTATTCCTCCTATGTGGATCGGACGTTTAATTCACCCCAAGAGGGACATTCAACAATATTCCGAAAGAAAATACCATCCCGGCAATTTGCTTATCTCAATAATTTGCCATGCATCTGATTTTCCGATTCCGTTCAATGGCTGATTGGTGTTAGAAAATTATTGTCGCTACCCTAAATCCGGAGAATTGGAATGACCAAAATCCTTATATCATTGATATTGATGCTGTCTTTTGGGGCATCCATTGGGTCAGCCGCCGCGCAACAGACCAATAATGTGGCTCTGATCATCGGTAACAGCGCCTATATCAACCACCCGGAATTAGCCAATCCTGTGAACGATGCGATTGCCATGTCGATCCGGCTGAAAGAGTTGGGTTTCGACGTAATCTCCGTCACCGACGGGGATCGTGCCGGGATTTATGCAGCACTTTCTGAATTTGGCACCAAAGCATCAGGCGCCGATGTTGCACTACTGTTTTACGCGGGGCATGGGGTTCAGGTTTCCGGGCGAAACTGGTTATTGCCGGTCTCCGCAAACATCAAACAAGCGGGAGACCTGGCGGCCCAAGCTGTTCGAACCGACGATATCCTTGAGGTCATGGATAATTCCGGGGCTTCTTTGAAGCTTATCATTCTTGATGCTTGCCGCAATAACCCTTTGCCTGTTGCGGCATCGCGCGGCGTGGCTCGCGGATTAGCCAGAGTGGAAGCCCGCACAGCAGGAACCATGATCGCGTTTGCAACTGCACCGGACCAAACAGCCGAAGATGGAGCTGGCACTAACAGCCCCTTCACCACGGCCCTTTTGCAGCATATTTCCACTCCCGGTCTGGAAGTGCGCCAAATGTTTGGGCGGGTTCGGCAATCTGTTTATGAAGCAACAGGCAAAAAACAATTGCCCTGGGTCAATGAAGCCATTTTGGGAGAATATTATTTCGGTGGGCGTGACCCCAATGCCGTAATTCCTCCAATCGCAGAAAAAAACCCAACAGTAGAAAATTCAAAGGCTGGCCTGTCTGAAGAAGTAGCATTTGAACTGGCTCGCGAAATTAATACCATTAAAGGCTATGAAGCCTTTCTGACTCAGTTTCCTTCTGGTTCCTATGCAGGGTTTGCAACTGCATTTTCGGCCAAAGCAGCCAAACCAGTATCATCGCCGCAGAAGTTCGCAAATTTGCGCAAGCTTGAAAAATTTGAAGAAATTGGCTTCCTATTCCCTGATTCCAGCGAAAGAAAATTATCTCCCCGGGAATTGGTTGGCCTGTCGAAAAGGGAATTGCGAATTGCACGCAATGAAATTTATGCCCGCCGTGGCCGGTTTTTTAAAAGCAAGGATTTGCAGCGCCATTTTGGTCAATTTGATTGGTATCAACCTTTCACATGGAAACCCCGCCTAAATTCAATTGAAAAAGCAAATGTGCGTCTGGTTCAACGAGCCGAAAAATAATTATTTGATTTCACAGGACCCCATAAAATGACTGATATAGATATCGACCACCTGAACCAGTGGATTGGTCGTACAGAAACCAGAACCGATGTGGTTACCGCGTCCTTGATCGAAAGATATCGCGCAACGATTTTTGACCATTTATGGCCAACGGGTGACGCGGCACCTATGGGCCTGCATTGGTGTCTGGCGCCAATTGCAATTGCCGGAAATGAACTGGGCCACGACGGACATCCTAAAAAAGGTGGCTTTCTGCCTCCCGTACCCCTGCCATCACGTATGTGGGCAGGAGGTGAGGTGCGGTTTCATTCTCCCTTGATGGAGGGTGATAGTGTGAACCGGAATTCGCGTATTGCAAGTATCACACAAAAAACAGGCAGCAGTGGCCCATTGGTGTTTGTTGCCGTTGAACATGAATACAGCGTTGGTGACCGGGTTGCGATTTCCGAGCGCCAGGATCTCGTATATAAGCATCCGGCACCCAAAAATGCCGGTTCAAGCGCGGAAAACAAAAAACCTCCAACTGTGCCAGATGCCATAATTATGGATGAGGTCACATTATTTCGATATTCCGCCCTCACCTTCAACGGGCACCGTATCCACTATGACCGGGACTATGCCCGCTCTGAGGAAGGGTATCCGGGCCTGGTTGTGCACGGGCCATTGCAGGCAACCCTGCTAATGAATCACGCCGCCCATTTATGCGAGGGCATTCCAGCACGTTTTTCCTATCGCGGAGTTTCCCCGCTTTTTGATCATACGCCGTTTCAGTTGAAAGCCGCCGAATCCACCGATGGTAGCCCAGACGTAGGCAAAATCTGGTGTGAAGACCTGACAGGAAAAGTCACCATGCAGGCAGATTATAGCAAAGCCTGATCGGGTCTAGGAATGGTAGAATTTAGGATCAGTATCTTTTTTCTATTGTTTGCGAGTGATTGTAATCACTTGGTCACCCAGACTGGGCATTAGCGATAAATTGCTAATCAATCCGTCAGTTTCAATTTGGTTTTGCTACGATTTTACTGAGGTCACAATATGAAAATAAGTACGCTAATTCAGCCCGTTCTAAAAACGGGAATTTATTCAGTGATGATCTTCTCAATGATTTCATTTCCGAGCATGCAGGCTTTTTCACATGGGGAAGGTGGACGTGGTGGCGAAGGGCAGGTTTTTGATAAATCATCTTCCACTACGGCGTTAAAAACTCGAAAACCAACCAGGATAAATCTGCCCCAAAAATTCGGAGAAACGGTAAAACTTATAAGGTCGTAAAAAGGAGCGCTTTGCCCAAAGTGCACAAAAAGCAGGCTGAATAGTTTCAGAAACAAGCACCAAATTGCTCCATTCCGCTGGTTGCTCCAAATCAAAGAAAGTACACTTCACAAAAATTGCAAAGGCTGTGGATTCTACAAAAGTGCTTCTACGTTCAACTTAAACAAGCTCTCATGGTTTCTATGAAATGACCGCGCTAATTGGCTAAGCCCTGATCCCGCAAGCGTATCGCTTTGCGATAAGCTTGCGGCGGACCCTCTGTGAGAAAATCCAAACCTTATTGACGAGCTTTTCACTGAACTAGGGAACTGGGAAGCGATTTTAAAGTCATTAGACGAAACCCCAGATGAAGACCAAATGGCTACTTCGAGCCTTGTTCTATCTGATTGTGTTCTGTGATTTCTATTCGCCCTCTCGAATGAAAACTCAAAAACCAGAGAATATCATGCCCACACAGTCTAATCCCGATCCATCCTGCTCACTGGTCGAGCAATTTTGTCTTGAACCTATCGCCGATGGGCCTCTCAATGGACTTAGCTTTACGGTGAAGGACAATATCGATATTGCAGGCCGAAAGACCTCTTATGGCAGTCCGACTTGGCGAGATCAGCATCCGGCACAGAAGCATAATGCTCTTTGAGTCGACCAGCTTTTGGCTGCAGGCGGACGCTGCAAGGGCAAAGTAGTGGCAGATGAATTCACTTATAGTCTGGATGGTGAAAGCCAGTTTTTTGGCACTCCGCGCAATGCAAAAGCACCCGACCGTATCTTGCAATCGTGTTCGCCCCACTGCTTGAAGGTTGCCCAGATATTCGAAGAAAAACCTGAATGGGACAACAACACATGATTGATGCCGCGATAGGCTGTGCCTCTTAGATTGATGGGGGAATGACCAACACAAAACCACGGCGTGTTGTAATCTGAGGCATTCACCTGTTCCAATTGCTCAATAATTTGGTCTGTGACCATTTGATAGATTTTGTTTTTCATCTTTATTCCTCCTTAAATGGAAAATGGGTTGCGCATGAAACCCTGCTTCTGGTCGAGGACGAAGATGGGGGGTACAAGAAGAATCTTGCCGAGTGGTGCGGGCGCAGCGAAGTGAGCCACGGTCGGCATTATTGTTCTTGTGGGGGGAAAGAGGCAACGTCTCTTGGCTCCCCCAACCTGAAACATGAACTGCCGCAACGCGGAAGTGCCATATTATTTTCTGCCAGATACTGTAATCGGGTTTGGGGCCCTCGCAGGTAGGTTTGCTATTGTAAGTTTGATGGACAAAACAATTACCCTGAAAGGAATACTGGAATGTCTTATTTCGTCGGTCTTGATGTCTCGTTGGATAAAACCTCGATTTGCATCGTTGATAACAATGGAAACATTTACCTTGAAGGAGAGGCAGAAACTGATCCGAATGCAATTGCAACATTTCTCCAGAAAAATGACTTGCCATTGACACTGATTGGCCTTGAGGCAGGAAACCTATCAAGTTGGCTCTATACCGGTTTAGCTGAATGCGATCTCCCGGTAGTCTGTCTTGAAACGCGTCATGCAAAGGCAGCATTGAAAGCTCAGAATGTAAAAACAGATCGCAATGATGCTCGCGGCTTGGCACAGATTGTGCGAACTGGTTGGTTCAAAGAGGTACACATTAAAAGCATCGCCAGCCAAAAATTAAGGGTGCTTTTGAACAGTCGAAAGTTACTCTTGAACAAGCGGTTGGAAATTGACGGGCAGATTCGCGGCACGTTGAAAGTCTTCGGGTTAAAAGTGGGAAAAGTTACGGTTTCAAGTTATGAGATCCGAATACACGAGCTGATCGGCGGCGATACCGAGTTGGAAGCATACATTTATCCATTGTTAGCAGTCAGACAATCTCTGCTCGAACAATGTCATGTACTGGAAAAGATGGTTTTAAAGTATGTGAAACATGATGAAGTATGCCGGCGTTTGATGACTATTCCTGGTGTTGGAGTGCTCACGGCACTGGCGTTTAAAACAACTATCGATAACCCGCTTCGTTTCCAAAAATCCAAGGATGTTGGTGCCGCACTCGGTCTGACGCCACGAAAATATGCTTCTGGAGAGATTGACTATAATGGTCATATTACAAAATGCGGTGATGTGATAGTCCGTGCTCATTTGTATGAGGCTGCCAGTGTTTTGCTGTGTCGATCCAAAAAACAAACGCCATTGCGAGCTTGGGGAATGCGTATAGCGCGACGAAGTCTGCGTGGCTGTGGCGCGGAAATTGGCCGTGCTCATGCATCGTATGTGGCTGGATGGAACTGAATATAAGATAGAGCAGAAAGCGAGCAATGCGGCTTGATTATCGACGAGTGTTTCTATTCGAAAAATTGCTGAGCCACTAACGGCAAGCATATAAGGTCCGGCAGGACGGAAGACGAGATCAGAACGCACAATCCCTAGTGGGGCAACAAAGTCTGCAACCACGTCTGTCAGATAGTTCGGTCTCACCTTTTAGAAAAGTATCCTGTGGCGATATAAATTCGCTGAATTGTGTCGACCACGTAGAGAAGCGTGTAACTGCCAGAACTTTGTAAACTGCTAATGAAAAAGAAGTTGACGCGAACCCGATTAGAGAAGGGACAGTTACCCGAATGGGAAGAAACCGCTTATGGGTTCGGTGAAGCTTGGCAAGGCACGCGCCTAGCGGAATATAGCCCGGCTCGGACAGCAACGAATTGCAACTTAATATTTCAATATGGGTTTAACGGCTGCTCTGAGCCCATTCTTCCGCCATAGTTTTTGACAACTGTTCTACAAGCGACAGTCGTTCTAAAGTAAGCGGTGCAGCAATCACAGGGTTTCGGTGTAATTCCACGGCAACAACTGTTCGATATGGCTTTGCTTGTGCCCGTTGACGATAGTTTGGAGAATGGTTGTGAGATAGGCATGTGGCTCGATATTGTTGAGCTTGCAAGTTTCTATGAGTGACGCGATAACCGCCCAGTTTTCAGCACCAGCATCATGACCGGCAAATAGAGCATTTTTTCTGTTCAAGGCAATTGGGCGAATGGTACGTTCCACGGCGTTATTATCCATCTCGATACGACCGTCAGTGAGAAACAGGCACAGGCCGTCCCAATATTTGGCGATATATTTGAGAGCCTCTCCCAGAGGAGATTTTCTTGATACTTTACCACGGTGCTCGCGCAACCATTCTTCAAACGCTTTGATCCTGGGTGTCAACGCCGGAGTAATTATCCACCAATCCCCGGAGTAAAAGTACATCACTCAGGTTGTTCGAAAGTTTGTCCATAGGTCCGCACTGCGGAGTGGCCTTCCACATGGCAGACGCAGCTGTGCGGGACTGTGGTCAAACTGGGCTTGAGATGGTTCAGGTATGATTCTTAAGGTGTTTTTGACTGTGCTTCAGGGTAAGCGTCTGGTGTAACTGCCCTACGTTTTGGTTTTTCTTGGTTTCCACTTTTTGGCGAGCTTTAGGACATCAAGTTTGAGTTCGTCTGTTTGTGGGATGTTTGGATCAAAACTGTGCCCATGCCACTCCTTGAGTTCATCGTGTTCTGGATGTTTCGGATCAGCCATGGCCTCCAGGAATTCCTCATAGCCTGGGGCGCCACCAACATCTTCGGGCGGGCAGGTTCCGGCAACATCTGTCAATTTTGGATAGAGTTCACCGGGAACCGGATCACCGAACTTTCCTATTTTGATTTGATGATCCCAGCCGTCGCCAAAGTCGTAGATGTAATGGATGGTTTTAACACCAGTATCCTCGATCACATCCCACAGAGTTGATTTGTTGGCAGGCAATGCATCGCCACCAAAATCAGGATCAGGCACTCCCCAACGAACCTCTGCAGCCATAAACTCATAGAGGTGACAATTGTGCCATCCCATTGCTGCCTGTATTATCTGGTGTAACCGGTCGAGACGAATGTTGGCGGGTACTTTGAGGGAGCGAGTAACAGCAGGCTCCACATATTCAAGGATGATTTTGAGATCAATGATGCTCATGCTGCTATTTCCAATGATTGCTGCTGCTTGTGCCAATGCCAAGGGGCCAGTTCTTCAACGCGATTGATTTTATGATCCGGGATACGTGCCAGTGTATCAGTAAGCCACGCCTGAGGATCAACCCCATTGAGTCTGGCTGTTTCAATCAGGGTATAGGCGATGGCTGCAGATTTACCGCCACCCGGAGATCCAATAAACAGGTAGTTTTTACGCCCAAGTGCAATTGGGCGCATGGCCCGTTCGGCGGTATTATTATCCAATTCCAGAAAGCCATGATCGAGATAAGGGCGCAATCGCTTCATGCGTGTCAGCCCATAGCGGATCGCTGCTGCCAGTGGGGTCTTGCCGGATATCTTTGGGAGTTGTGCACTCAACCAATTCTCCAAATTATCAAACATTGGTTTTGCCCGGAGCTGCCTGAGAGTGCGGCGTTCACCGGGGAGTGATCCACGTACCGCCTTCTCAACCGCATAAAGCTGAGCAATCCTGTTGATTGCCTCCTCAGCAATAGCAGAACCTTGTGCTTTGAAGATATCAACGAACTTACGTCGAATATGAGCCATGCAGGCAACTTCGTGAATATTACCTCTGCGGTACAATTCTTCAAAACCCGCATAACCATCCGCATGCATCCAGCCTTTGTAATCACCCAGATGATCTTTTGGGTGCTGACCTTTGCGATCAATCGAGAACTGATACCAGCTTGCTGGTGGAGCAGCACCTTGCCAAGGACGCTCGTCGCGTCCGTAAACCCAAAGTCGGGCCGTTTTGGTTTTGCCACTACCTGGAGCCAACATTTTAACCGGCGTATCATCGACAAAAATGGCTTGGCTCTCGAGCACATGATGCCCGATTGCTTTGGCTAATGGTTCCAGCAAAGTAGTGGATTTGCCTACCCACTCAGCCAAAGTAGAACGATCCAAATCGATTCCGTCACGTGCAAAGATCTGACTCTGGCGATAAAGAGGCAGGTGGTCGGCATATTTACTGACCAGAACATGAGCAAGAAGCCCGGGTCCGGGACGGCCACGCTCTATCGGACGTGATGGCAATGGTGCCTGGGTAAAACGATCACAACCGGCGCATACCATTCTGGGGCGAACAATCTTGTTTACAATAAACCGACCGGGAACATATTCCAGTTCTTCCGTTACATCCTCACCCAATCGTCGTAATCTACCACCGCAATGAACGCAGTCATCATCGCCTGTAGTAAGGACAATTTCCATACGTGGAATACAATCTGGGATTGGCCTGCGCTTTGGTTTGTTCCTGATCTCTTCCAGTGCATCTTTATCAGGTAATTCTGACTTTACTGTCATCGCAGCGATAGCAATCTCACTCGCCTCCAATGCCAGCTGCAATTGTCCGGCAGTTTCTGAGGATACGCCAAAGCGATAGGCCTGATGGCCCGCCAACTGATGCCGAAGCTTCTCAATCAAAACGGCCTGAGACTTCAATTCGCTCAGTAAAAGTGTGCTAAAGGCCCGCAGTTCAGCAGGATCTTCGGGCAGGTTTTGAGCAGCGTCAAACATGCCGGATATATAGCAGAATTTTGCAAATCAGGGAATCCCGAAACTGCAAAAACGTGAACAATTATATGGCACTTATCCAGCCATGAGAGGTTGCCAAGTGCGTTGTGGCATACGCCAGTCAATGCCTTCAAGCAGCATGGCTAATTGTGCTGGCGACAAGAATAATTTACCATTCTTTGCTGAAGGCCAGACAAACTTTCCCTTCTCTAAACGTTTGGAGAATAGACAAGCTCCTTGGCCATCCCACCAAATGACTTTGACTAAATCTCCACGCCGCCCGCGAAAGACAAACAGGTGACCGGTATAAGGATCTTGTTTCAATGTCGCTTCAGCCTGAGCCGCAAGCGAGACAAAACCCCGGCGCATATCTGTAACGCCAGCAGCAAGCCACACCTTCGTATTTGCCGGAACAGGAATCATTTGGATAATCCCCGGATCAACCGGGCCAGAACATCAGG
>JAESUH010000240.1 GCA_016763155.1 Rhizobiaceae bacterium | reverse complement strand
GCAAGCGTGCCGGTAGCAAGCGTGCCGGAATAGCCATAACGACGCAACTCAGGCAGAGCCACCTGACTCATAGTGGCAGCAGTTGCCAGCGATGAACCACAAATCGCGCCAAATCCGGCACAAGCCCCAATTGCTGCCATGGCAACACCGCCCTTCTTGTGGCCCATCCATGTCTCTGCTGCTTTGAACAGAGCTTGGGACATACCACCCAGCTTCGCAAATTGTCCCATCAAAAGGAATAGGGGGACAATGGTGAGCGAATAACTGGAGAAGGTGGAATAGGTTTCGTTTTTCAATTTTGAAAGAATGGGAAGCCAACTATCTCCGAGTAGATAGGAGCCGACGAATCCGGCAATCAGCATGGAAAGGCCGATTGGAATACGCATAAAAATCATAGCTAGAAGCACTGGAAAGGACCAGATACCAATTTCGATACTGCTCAATGTACTGCTCCTGTACCCGGACCTAAATCAGATCTTCCGGTAAAAACTTCCTGCAAACGAATATAAATCATGTAGGCGGCAATCACGCAGGCAATCAGCGCCGCAAACAAGCTGGCGGCATATGCCCACCAAATCGGAAATTCGAGAATAAATGTAGTGTCCCCATGGCGCATCTTGACCAGGGTTCCATCCCATAATCTCCAGGCCAAAATGAAGATGGCGATGGCCATCAACACCTCACTGACGAGATCGATCCATCGGTTAAGCAATCCGGGAAGAAAATTGGTGAATAGATCAACAGCAGCATGCCCCCTGTTGATCTGGCACCAGGGCAGGAAGGCGAATACGGCAAATCCTGCACCAGCTTCTACCAGCTCAAAATCCCCTTGTATGGGACCAAGGCCAATAGAAATCAGCGCCCGTCCAACAATTGAAACGCAGGTGAGAATTGCAATGGTGATAAGAATGCCGCCACCTAACAGGGCCAACATCCGTGCAAGCCGTTCAACGGCGCGACCAATTTTCATCGAGAATTTCCCAAATATTTAAGTACCTGTTGCATCGTAACATGCTGGATAACAAAGAGCTTTTGCTAAAAATTACAAAATTCAACATCACCATTCACATAATTCGGGGCGGGCACCTCTTCAGATACCCGCCCCAATTTATCAGATGACAACCTAGTTCTGGGCGTCGGTATGTTTTTTGATCAAAGCCTGTGCCTCGGCAATCAATGCCTTGCCATCATAGCCTTTGCTGTCCATATCCGATGCCCACTTATCATAAACAGGTTGGGCGACTATGTGCCATTTAGCGCTTTCTTCAGCACTCAGAGTAATTATATTATTTCCCATTTTTCTAGCAGCCTCACGACTTGGGGGGCCAAAAGCTGCTTGGGTTTTACCAGCAAATGCTGAGAACTCTGCGCCAGAATTATCGTCAATGACCTTTTTCAGATCATCGGGAAGGCTGTCATATTTATCCTTGTTCATTATAAGAGCAAAGGTAGCTGTGTAGAGCGCTTTGCCCGTGAACTCTGTATGATTATGCACCAGTTCCGGCACTTTGAGAGATTTAACAACCTCCCAGGGAATAGTGGTTGCATTGATGACGCCTTTTGACAGGCTTTCGGCAACGGCTGGAACCGGCATGCCGACGGGAGTTGCTCCCAACTCTTTAAGAAGCATATTAACGGCACGCGAAGCGCCACGAACTTTCAACCCCTTCATATCGGCAACACTGTTCACCGGAGTTGCTGAATGAATTACGCCGGGGCCATGGACCCATGCGCCCAAAACGTGAAGTTCTTTAAACTCGTTATCTTTCATGTCTTTTTCAAACAATTCCCAAAATGCACGGGAAACCGCTTCGGCATTGGTCAACATGAATGGCAATTCAAAAACTTCGGTGCGCGGGAAACGGCCTGGAGTATAACCAATGACCGTCCAGATAATATCAACCACGCCATCTTGAACCTGATCCATTAATTCAGGTGGCTTGCCTCCAAGCTGCATGGAAGGATACATCGCTATCTTGATGCGGCCAGCGGAGTCCTTCTCAACCTTTTTTGCCCAAACAGCGAGAACGTTCTTAGGTACATGAGCCTGCGCTGGCAAAAACTGATGCAGTTTCAAGGTCACTTCCTGAGCGATGGATGTATTTGCAAATGACAGCAGACTTGCTGCTCCAATGATGGCAGACAGCGTCAGCGATTTGATCGAAAGTTTCTTCATAATGTCCTCTCTGGGTGGGTTGGCCTTTTCCTGCCTCGAAGGGGTATGGGAAAGAATTAAACGTTATTGCCAGTTGGAATGGGGAGTGTTGCAATTATCAAGGCTTGAATGCTCCATATTCCCATAATTCAAATAGTATTATTTTGTTCGCTATACGAACTAAGTGCAATATGCGAACTTTATTGTTTGATGAGATTATTGTCAACCGATTGTAAGCAGGCAATTTAATACCTCGCCGCGACGCTTTCATTTTAATTTTTAGTTAGGCATTACAAGTTGATGCCGCATATATACGGCCCATCAAACCGGGCAGTGCCTATGCCCAAGGCATCAGTGACAGCATTGTCAGAGAAAATTGGGATAAGGCAGATTGGGTTGCAGCATGTCGGGGGTTTTTGGTTCAATGCCAAAACTACAGCCATCCCATGTTTCGAAATCGGCAAACTCATCATCAGGAGACAGGAAAGGATGCGCTTCGCCATCACCCTTCATTTGGGTAATTTCATATAACGGTTCCCAGCGCATGCGGCGCTTCGCATATTCTGCATCAATGGGTTTGCCACTAACCAATCCGGTATCAGGAAACATTAGACCGTTTGATAAATTGCCATTATGTGGAATGGCCAAAACAGAACCACCAGTCTTGTTTTCATAAAGTTCCATCCAGTCCCAAAGGTCCTCTGGATCAGGGGCAAGGTAAACGCTGACAAGGAACACTCAAAGATAACTTACGCACCTGAAATCGTGGATCTTCGTTCAAATACCAAGCATGTTGTGGAAGATCAAAACCAACAAAATCATCATCACATTCGTCACGAAGGTTTTGGAGAACTTGAGAATAGTTATCTCCAAAATCTTTGGAAACCTCTAAATAGGTTGTCTCGATAGAAAGGCATCTCTCAACCCTCTAAGCTTGGTATAATTGCCTTCGATAGCGCACCTAGCATTCCATCACTCCCACTCCATCATATCATATTGGCGTAACCAACTGTTTTTAATTGCACTTTTGGCCCCCTGCATTCTCTATACCGACAAAAATACCGTCAAAATCATTGCTAACACTTAACTTATTGAAACTTAACAGATATTTCCGTATCGCACGTTCTGTGGATAACTCGGGACTCATCATCCAAAATGTTCTCGGAGTACATCACTTACTATTTCCTCGGCTTGCCGCTCGACTGGTATTATCGCGCTCCGCTTGAGAACCTTGTATTACAATGGCAGAACAGGCTGAAAGTTATCGTTACTAATCAAAGGCAGAACGGTAAGTTCGGGGGGAAGCGGAACTTAGCTGCAGATGTGAAAAAATGAACTCATGTTGGAAAAGCGGTCTTTCGCTGGGGTATTTTGCCCGAATAGACGAGTATTTTATCACCCAGAAAAGTAAGGAGGTAGTTTAGAGAATGAAACGGCGTTTAAGAGCAGTTTTCATCATACGAAAACCGTTCCACAATAGGTCACTTTAGGTTACTAAAGTTAATAACGCACACTAAAAATTATCGCTTAAGAAAGATTGAGCCGCAATGGATTATGCCTCCCACAATAAAACCGTAAATTGCATATTGCCCATCGCTAACGATTGCCTTCGTGATGGGCTATTGAAACGGCTGGTTGGTCTGGCGGATGAGGTGGCCTGATGCAGGATATCCAAGGCGTAGATAAGACACTCGAAGTCCTGCTATCCGGCTCTGCATTCGGCATCGACTACTACCAGCGTGAATATCGCTGGAAGCGCAAACAGGTTCAGGAACTGGTCGATGACCTGCATGGTCAGTTTGTTCAGACATGGAGCCCCGGCACATCTCTGGAAAAGCAATCCAAGTACTTCCTCGGTTCCATCGTGATCAGCAAATCTGGCGGCGTGCGCAACATCGTGGATGGGCAACAGCGCATCACAACGCTGATGCTGCTGTTGATCTATTTGAACCACCAGCAAAGCGATCACGACAACAAGATCAACAAGATCGAGGCCCTTGTCTATGACGAAGACCCAAGCGGGGCCAAGTTCAAACTCGACATCCCTGAACGCAACGATTGCATGACCGCGCTGCTGAACGGTGAGAGCTATAACCCCGAGGGTAAATCCGATTCCGTCAGGAACCTCGTGGCCCGGTATGATGATCTTGATGAGATTTTCCCCAAGGACATGGACCCAGATGCCCTTCACATGTTCATCTGGTGGATCATCCGCAACGTGAAGCTGATTGAGATCACCGCCAATGACGATGGTGACGCCTATACTATCTTCGAGACCATGAATGACCGTGGTCTGTCGCTTACGCCCACTGACATGCTCAAAGGGTACCTGCTGGCCAATATAGTCGACCCAACCAAGCGGCTCGAAGCGAATAAGCTCATCAAATCCTACCTAACTAAATTCTCCGAATTTGGTGAAGGTACCGAGGCTGATTTCTTCAAAGCGTGGCTGAGGTCGCAATATGCCAAAAAGATCAGGGAACGGAAGAAGGAAGCCAAGAACGAAGATTTCGAACTTATCGGCACAGAATATCACCGTTGGATACGCAACAACGCCAAGGCAGTCGGTTTAAAATCCAGCGATGACTTCTACCAATTCGTCGTTAAAAATATGCGTATCTTCGCTGACCTGTACCTACGGCTGTTGAACGCGTCTACTACACGCAAAAAGGGGTTGGAGAGCGTGAAGTACAACGCGGATGCGGGCTTCACCCTTCAGCACCATATCATCCTGTCTGCGGTCAATGCAGATGATGATACCAAAATGGCCAAAACCAAGATGGGCGTTGTCGCGGACTTCATCGATAGCTGGCTGAATGTCAGATTCTGGAACTACAAATCCAACAGTTATTCTCAGATGCAATATGCTGTGTTCACCGTGATCCGCAGCATTCGGGGCAAGTCCTTGCCCGAGATACGACAGGTGTTGCACAAGCGTCTGCTGGAAGAGATGGCTGACATCGACTTCAAGGAACATGTGCGCCTGAACCAATTCACCTCCAAGGCAATCCACCGGCAACTCGCCCGCTTCACCGACTGGTTGGAACGACAAGCTGGAGAGCCAGGGAAATATGAGGATTACATCGTCCGATCTGGCAAAAACGCTTATGAGGTCGAACACATCCTTGCCAACAAATTTGATATGTTCGCGAATGATTATGAAGATGTCGCTGCGTTCGAGGAATGGCGCAACTACATCGGGGGCTTGCTGCTGCTTCCCAAGAAGGTGAACGCCAGCCTTGGTGATTCCAGCTACAAGAAGAAGCGGCCGCAATATCTCAAGGCCAATGCGCTGACACAATCCCTACATCCAGATTTTTACAAAAACAATCCAGGCGTTCTCAAAGCCATCAAGAAGTACGAGTTGAAGTTCGAGGCCCATGATAAGTTCGGTTGGAAGGACATCGAGCAGCGATCTGACCTTTATAGCGCCTTGGCCACCCTGATATGGTCGCCAGATCGCCTGTTGGGAGAGGAGGTGTGATGCTGGATGAGCGCCAGTATTTTATGGCTTCAGAAGCCCATAAGTAGGTTGAAGGTTTTCTAGATGGATGGCGATTTGTACGCAACCAGGATCATTGGCTTCGCTGGTAACCGAAGCAAAACCCGTTGCCAATGTCCGCTTTGACGAAGCTGCACGGCAGTATCGCCACCCCCCGCCGAACGGCCGCTTAGGGCCGTGATCACCTAAGACTGATCCCTGTTATCCAGACCAAAGAAGAACTAGCTATGTACATCAAACTCCCGAAATCCGTATCCGCGCTTTACAAGGCACACTCTGTAATGTGTCGAGATTTTGAGCACACGGGATTGACCTTTACTCTTGATGGTAAGTTGGTGGGCGACATTGGTGAGGCGATTGTAGCGGAGTCATATGGAATAGTTTTGTGTGCAAAGAGAACTCCTGGTGTGGACGGGCATACAGCAGACGGACGCACTGTCCAGATAAAGGCAACGGGTCGCTCAAAGGCGGGGCCCGCATTTACGCCCGGCAAAGGGGTGGCTGATCATCTGATTTTTATTAGAATTGACTTTGATCACGGCAGGGCGACCATCCTCTATAACGGGCCAGAAGCACCCGTTCGTAAATTACTACCTTTGAGTTGGTCCGGAACGAAGGTGGTCAATCTAGGACTCGTGTTGTCATTAGACAAAAAAACAAACAGCAAAAAGCGATTGGCTAGAGTAGTCACCTCTTAGGATATCCACTCAAAACTGGGCCTGATATTTGGATTGGAAAACAGGAACAGAGGTCGGCTTTGGAGAAGTGCGACGATGGAATGGGTCGTAGCCTGAATGGCAGCAAAGGGCCGAGGCTGTGTGGAAACTCAAAATTCAGCCAAGGCGCTAGAATGATTTTCTAGAATTGCTAAATCTCCAATATAATCTTGGATCATATGCCTTCAATGAGCCCGATATTTGGAATTATTTCCTGTAGAAATTTTCCGAGGTTGAGTTTTCACACAGCCTCGGCCGCGAGTGCCGGATATCAAATCTTATTAGATATCAATCACAAGATCATCATAGCTGGCATTTGTCATTACTCCCCCTCCCTTTAAAATGCACGACCTTAGGAAATAGACTCGAGCGCTATCATTTCAATCTTGGAAATATTGATCCCTTTGTCTTTCACCTCTTCTGCGCGGCTCACGGATCCCTCCGATTCCAGACTAAATACGCTGTCTCCTCCTCAGGAAACAAAGCTGCCCGGATTGGTTCCGCGAAACTTGGATCATCGAGCAAGATGCTGAGATAGTCCCGTGGCTCATCGCCTTTCGACTGAGCCTTCCACGCCGCCCCCAATTCAGCCTGCCCAGCATAAATCCTGTAATCAGGCGCACTATCGCTCTTCTTATTTTCATTGATGACAATCTTTGCCTTCACATTGATTGTCATTGTACGAATTGTGCCGGTGTAGCCGTCTTTGTTTGCTGTAAAACTTCCAATAGTAGCCATGATTTATGTCTCTCTTTCCTGATTGATTGATGAAGACGGGCGCAAGTTGGTGAGACCTTTGCGTGCTCGTTTGAATCCATGATCGGTGCTGATGAACGAATCCAGAATGAAGGGGATGAGATCAACAACGCTTTCCTTGCCGCCATAGGTTTGCCGATAAATCTCGGCATAGTCCTGTAGTGCTGATTTCAATTCGGCATTGGCCGTAAAGGTAATCTTGGCGGTTTCACGATTGGGCAGTTTATTGAGTTTTAAGCTCACCTGATCGCCCCCTTTATGATGTAAGGCCTCAAGATCATGTCTTTGTTGACGATGATACGAAGCGGCCATCCTTGTCGGATTGTGATTGTTGGCTGAATGTTAAGATTGCGTTCTGTAAGACTTTGACCAACCTGATTAGTGCTATCCTGAGCGGATTCGCGAATGGCTTTGACCAGATCACTTTCCTGATCACCGAAAGTCAGTTCGGTAGAAACACCTAGTAATGTGGAAAGCACGATACCTTTGAGCAGTTTCCATGTGTGGAAGTTCACTTTGTCTTCGAGTCCGGCATAGCCAGCAGTGTCCGTGCCAGGGAGATTGTCAATAACGATGGATGACCCGTCCGGCAGTATGATGCGTTGCCAGACCAGCAATGCTCTTTCCTGCCCGAACGCGACAACACTGTCATAGGTGCCCATCATGCGTGCCCCTTGCGGGATCAACAGATGTCCACCGGTTGCCGTGTCATAAATGTTTTCAGTTACCTGAGCGATTACGTTGCCGGGT
Source organism: Rhizobiaceae bacterium (assembly GCA_016763155.1). Lineage (GTDB taxonomy): Bacteria > Pseudomonadota > Alphaproteobacteria > Rhizobiales > Rhizobiaceae. Next base: position 3,446 of record JAESUH010000240.1, on the reverse strand, counting down.
AGATCAGAATTTATTCCGGTGATGAGGCTGGCCGAAATTATCGTTCCTGCCATGATTTGATAGGGGGATTCTGGGGTCTGTAACTTATGGGGATTATAGATTTTCCCATCGACTTTTTGATTGAGAAAATCGAGTTTGCGTCCTTGCAGGTTCTGGTCATTGTTACGATTAAGCTGGAGCGAAGTATTGGTGCTGGAGCCTGCGGCGCTTATTGCATTGAAGGGATTACCCGATGAGGCGTTAGTTGGTGCAGTTGCCAGTTTTGTTGAGGTATCCGGCAGTGCGCCACTATTTCGCAAAGCCAGTTGGAAAAACACGCCTGACTCTCGCCCTTGTTGAGCAAGTCGTGCCTGCCGTATGCGCTCGGCTCGCTCTGCATCTTCCACAGGGTTTGGACGAAACGGCAATGCTGGAGCTGGCTGAATACCAAGATCGCGCTCGACCTTGATGATTGCGCTTCCCAAGTCACCGGGAAGTGGTGATCCCAGTTCAGGTGGTTTGGATAAATCGCTGTATTTGCGCGGCAGGCCTTCAAGGCCATCGGGTGAAGGCTTGTTATCAATGTTATAAAGTTCATTGCCGCCTGTGTTTTTGTCAAAGATGCTCGGTGGGTTGAGCGCAAATATCGTTGCACCAAAAATCAGCATCAATCCAGTTCCTGACAGAAGATACAAAACCTTGCGGTTAATCCGTGTGACGGGTCGAGGTTTGGCCCGGATCTCCAGATCTTCCAGATTGATCTTTGGCGTAATGGGTTCACTGGTATCGCTCATCGATCACTCCCCATCATCATAATAGAGACTGTGTTCCGACCGCGTCGTTTTGGCGAGCGTCCATCTGTACGGGTGATCCGCACGACTTGCTGCGGGTCTTTACCAAGCCGCAACTCGGCAGCGCCAAACAGGCGATCGATGATGTAATAGTTTCCGCGAACACGGTAATTGACCAATTGGCTCTCGCCGCGCGGGCCGATGACAAACAGTGGTGGGGCTTCTCCCTGATCCAGTCTGGCCGGGAACTGAATATAGACTTTATATTTATCGTCAAACACACGCACTGGCCGCCATGATGGCGTATCGCCGGTGATGGCATAACGGAATTTGAGTTGATCAATTCTCAGGCCTTTATCGATCACCTGTTCAACCGCTTTCTGCGCCACCTTGTTCTGGCGTTGCAGGGCAAGCAGTGAATCTCTGGGATAGTGCCATGAGATCGACGCCATATAGGTGTCGGTGTCACTGGTGAGCTCCAGATGATACGCACGGCGATTGGTGATAATGACAAGATTGGTCTTGAGGCCTTCCTTGATTGGCTTCACCAACACATGGGATTTTGCCGTTGCGCCCTCACCACTTACCGTGTCACCAATAATCCAACGAACAGTGTCTCCGGCTGATACGGCAACAATCCGCTCCCCCTTTTGTAAAGCAATATCGCTCACCTGATGGGGAGCCGTATAGAGCTGATAAAGGGCACCTTCGGAATATGGATAGACCTGAATGGCATTGATATACCCGGCACTGGTTGGTTCCATCTTTGCTGCCTTATTGGCATCAATGATGCGTTCTTCCGGTGAGCGATTGTCTTTGGCCGCTTTGCGGTGTTTGCCGGGTTTGCGTTTTAATTGGCCGGGCAACGGCAACAGTTTTGGCAATTCAACAATCTGAACCGGTAGCGGCGGCTCAATACTAATTGTTGCAGCGTCAAAGTCGGCACTGTCAAAACTGATTTCCGGTGGCAATTGAGGTTTGCTCGCGCAAGCGGCCAGTGTGCTGATCAGACTGATGGCAATAATCTTGTTTATCGGTGTTCTCATTTATCTTCTCCGGTTACGAGGTCGCGACTCCAGTTGATGGCGTGGACATAAATGCCGAGCGGGTTCTTTCTCAAAACCTCTTCGGTGCGTGGTTGTTGAATGACAATTGCCAAAACGGCAGAATATCGTTTGGTGCTGGCGAGCGAGCCGTTTTCAAAACTCTGCTCACGCCAACGCACATCAAAACTGTTTGCGGATGATCGAACGATACTGGTGACTTCAATCGCAATGGTACGTTTGCCGATGCGGGAAAACGGATCGTTCTTGCGGGCATATTCATTGAGCGTCGTGGCAGCTTGTGACGTGGTATAATCATAGGCGCGCAACCAGTTCTGGCGCACGATAATTGGATCAATCGAGATTGAGCGAACGTTCTCGATGAAGCGCGCCAGATGGAAGGCAATTTGCGCATCTTTCGGCTGATAGGCATCAATGGCAGGACCAACGGCCCGAACTTCGCCAAGTGCATCAACCTCCACCACAAAAGGCGTGATCTTGTTGTGTCCGGCCTGCCAGATCACGCCACCTGATAGCCCGATGGCAAGAGTGAGACATCCAAAGGCCATCAGCCTCCAATTTTTGGCGCGAACAATGGCATCCCCCATACGGGTGTCCCAAACTTGCGCTGCTTTTTGATAGGGTGTTTCGGCAACTGGTGTTTGGCCATAGGCCGTGGTTGATCGTTTAAACATCGATTTTTCCTTCAATCATCATTTTGTAATTTTGGGCTTTCACCGGAAACGGGCCGGTCGCCATCGCGAATGGTGTGGGCAGCAACACTCAAGCCTTCGCGCAAGCGTTGTTCGCCACGAAGTTTCTGTGCCCATCCGGGCGCGCCACCTGATGACGGTGTTTCTGAAGAGGTGATTGTTTCACCGGATACTGTGCCACCGGTTGCTTTGACGCCGCTTCGTTGACCACCAACAAAAGATTGCCTGATACCTGATCCTGCGTTGCTAATGCTCTGGCCAACCGCACCCGCACCTGCGTGGGCGACACCAGACAATCCTGCGGCAATCCCCGCTGCACCTTCCGCACCGGATGTTGCGCGTCCAAGTGTGAAAGCCGTGCTCGTTCCTCCGGCAACGGAAGCTGCGGCGTTGGTGGCGCTGCGAACACCTGAGCCAAGCGCTCTCACACCGCCAATAGCAGCGCCGGTTGCTGCGGCTCCACCAATTGCCAGTCCTGCGGCTGATCCAACAATGGCACCAGCACCCAGTTGCGGCGCACCGGAAACCAGTCCGGCTGCTATGCCGGGACCAAAAATGCCAAGCATGAATATGGAAAGCGCACCAAGCACGGTTGCTGCGGCTTGCTCAAAGGTGATATCGCCGCCAGAAAACGAATTGGCGAAAGTGCTGAACAGGGTTGAACCAATGCCAACGATAACGGCAAGCACCATTAGTTTGATGCCAGCGGCAATCACATTGCCCAGCACTTTTTCGGCCAGAAACGCAGTCTTATTCCAGAGCGCGAATGGCACAAGAATAAAGCCAGCCAATGTGGTCAGCTTGAACTCAATGATCGTCATAAAGAGCTGGATTGCCAGAATGAAGAATGCCAACAGCACAACTACCCAGGCAAACATCAAGATGATGATGGTGACAAAGTTCTCGAAGAAAGCGATGGG
>JAESUH010000239.1 GCA_016763155.1 Rhizobiaceae bacterium | reverse complement strand
TGGGGCAAAAATTCACCAGATGTTTCGTGCGCTTCAATTGGAGCGGCGTTATTCAAAAGAACAGCTGCTGGAATTCTATCTGAAACTTGCACCCTATGGGGGCAATCTTGAAGGTGTCAGGGCTGCAAGCCTAGCCTATTTTGGCAAAGAGCCGACAAGCTTGAGTGTCAAAGAAGCAGCCTTGCTGGTGGCTTTGCCACAATCGCCGGAAACGCGCAGGCCGGACCGCCACCCGGTTGCTGCTATGATTTCACGTAACCGGGTGGTTGAGCGCATGGCGCGGGCTGGATTGTTGAGCGCCGGTGAAGTGCCAAGGATTTTCCGTTTTTCAGTGCCTAAATATCGACACCCCATGCCGGTACTTGCTGCACATCTTGGCGATAGTGCAATCAAGCTGAAGCCAAAACGGGCAGTGCATCAAACCACGATAAGTTCTGGCCTGCAAAGGCGGCTGGAGCGTGTGGCATTGGAAGCAGCCAAGCGCAATGGCAAGAATGTTTCTGTGGCAATCATGGTTGCCGATGCCAAAAATGGTGAAATTCTGGCTTCAATTGGATCGTCAGATTATTTCGACGAAAAGCGTGATGGTTATGTGGATATGACCACGGCAATTCGTTCGCCGGGTTCGACGCTGAAACCTTTGATTTATGGCTTGGCGATTGAAGAGGGGCTGGTGATGCCTGAGACCTTGATTTCGGATCGACCGGTCGATTTTTCCGGCTATCGGCCCGAGAATTTTGATATGACTTATCAGGGTGATGTGAGCGTGCGCAAAGCATTGCAAATGTCGTTGAACGTGCCGGCCATCCGTCTTTTAGATAAATTAGGTCCGGCGCGTCTTGTCTCGCGCATGAGGCGGGCGGGCGTTGAACCGATCTTTCCCAAGGGCAAACAGGCAGGGCTTGCAATTGGTCTGGGCGGTGTAGGACTTTCGTTGCGCGACCTTGTGCAACTTTATGTCAATTTGGTTTCGCAAGATGCGCGTCCGGTTGCGATTGGCGAAAATATTCGTACCCAGCCCAAAATTTTTAATGGTAACCGGATGATATCGAGAGTGGCCGCGTGGCATGTAAATGATATGTTGGTGGAGGTTCCTGCACCCGCTGGTTCGAGGTCCCTGAAAATTTCCTATAAAACGGGAACCAGTTATGGTCACCGTGATGCCTGGTCGATTGGCTATGATGGTCGTCATGTCATTGGGGTGTGGATTGGCAGAGCAGATAATGTACCTGTGCCCGGAATTTTTGGTGGCCTGACTGCTGCTCCCGTATTGTTTGAGGCATTTGAGAAATCTGGTCTGGACAGAGTTCCCTTTCCCCCGGCTCCATCTGGAGCGGTGAGAGTTTTCGCTGATGAACTGCCTATTTCACAGCGGGTATTTCATGGTGGATTTGAAGCGGCGAGCATTGCATCGGAAGGCAAGCTGCACATTCTAACCCCTGGAAATGGTAGCCAAATTGAATTGAGCCGGTTTTCAGATGGGGCATTTTTGCCTCTTGTGATGAAGTTGCAGGGCGGTAGGCCGCCATTTCGCCTATTGGCCAATGGCCGTCCGGTTGAAAGAATATTTCGCCGACGGCAATTAACCTGGGTACCTGATACTCAGGGAATCGCCCGCCTGACCGTAATTGATGCGGTTGGAGATGCGCAAAGTGTCGAAGTGTTTGTGAAAAAACCCGGCGCCTGAATTGCAGTTCTGTTCGCCCTTGTGTGTAAAATTACACGCCGAACGGGCGAGATAAAATATATGTTCACTGTAAGCAAAGCATAAAACTCGATTATTTGAGGCAGGTATAATTGTAAGAAATGGAGATGCATTTCCGGCTAAATATCTGAATTATCTTTCAATAAACCGTTGAGGCGAACTGTGATTAGAACTAAAGTCGAAAAAGGATGTAGTTGGTTGAGGATGACGGGGGGCCGCGTTTGTCTATTCAGCTTTAATTCAGGGAGAAAACATCATGTCATTTAAAGGCGCAGTATTCTTCGGCTTGGCCCTTGGTCTGGTCGTTTATTCTACGCAGTTTGCACCAGTTGCCGCGCAAAGCGGTGGCGTGGTTGATAGCAGCGATATTATTAGAGGGCTGACCGTAAAAAACACTGCCGCTAAACCTAAGACAATGGGTTTGACCCGCGGACTGACCCGTAGTTTTAAACCCAATACCGGGAAAACCCAGAGTGGTTTGAACCAGGCAGACAAAGACTTTTTGAACTCAATTTCTACACGCGGTATCAAAATTACCCTTAAGGAAAAAGAAAAAGTCTATGAAATCGTCGATAAGGGCGGTGTTTCTACCTACGACTTTGAAATCAATTTCGAATTTGGGTCTGCTGAAATCAGCCCTGATTCCATGCCTCAATTGCTTGAACTTGGTAAAGCGCTTGGACATGAATCATTGGTCAATTCAAAACTGATGCTGGTAGGGCATACCGATGCGGTTGGTTCACGATTTGATAATCAGCACCTTTCGGAGGCACGGGCTAATTCAATTGCTGCGTTTTTGAGCAGGTTTGGTGGCGTTGATGCAGGCCGTCTTTTGCCGATAGGTTATGGCGAGGATCGTTTGAAGAATAGTCTGGATGGAAATGCAGCTGAAAACCGTCGGGTTGAAGTGATTAACATCACTGCTGGCTAATTGCAGGAAATACCACGGTTATGATCGGAACATTTGCCATCTACTTCCTGCTGTTTGTGGCATTTATTTTGTCCATACCTGCAGCAAGTCACACGGGTCTTGAAACTTGGGGATCACTGGCGGCATCGTCAACAGCCTTTGTTGCCATGGCGCTCAACCAGTTTCTTGCAACACGGCCCAAGTTTTTGGAAGCCGCATTTGGTGGTCTTGACCGGATATATCATTTGCATAAGAAGCTAGGAATGTTGGCTTTGGCTTTGATACTTCTGCATTATTTTGTCACGCCAAATTTTGAAGGTAAGGTGCTGGCAAGCAGCACTAACAAACTGGCCAAAGAAGTTGGCGAATACGCATATTGGGGCTTCATAGTACTGATTGGATTTAGTCTGGTGAAGAAGATACCATTTACAAAGTTCGAATTTCCCTACCATTGGTGGCGTCAAAGCCATCGGTTTATTGGGGTTTTCTTCATTGCGATTGCATTCCACCAGATGTTCATCAAGCGTCCGTTTGACGGCAATGCATTGCTTGCTAATTATCTCAATATTTTTGCAGCGATAGGGATTCTGAGTTTCTTTTACACGCAGTTTGCAAGGTTCTTCCGGGGAAAGGCCTATGTGGTGACTTCGGTCAACCGATTGCCTGCCGCAACCGTGGTTGAAGCGGCTCCTGTCTCAAGCATGCTTGGATCAGTGCCGGGCCAATTTGCGTTTATCGGTTTCAAGAAAAGCGGTTTGCGCGAGCCTCATCCTTTCACATTGGCTGGGCGCGGTGAAAATGGCGAGGTAAAATTTGCGATTAAAGCGCTTGGTGATTTTACCAAAAGGCTGCGCGAGAATATTGCCGTTGGCGATCAGCTAAAGGTTGAGGGCGGTTATGGCCGGTTTCGATTTGATCCCAAGCAACGCCGCCAGTTATGGCTTGCGGGCGGGATTGGCGTTACGCCATTTTTGGCCATGGCCAAGGGGCTGAAACCTGACCTTGAGCAAAAAATATGCCTTGTTCACTGTGTGCGAAATGCTGAAGAAGCAATCGAGAGCGAGATGCTGCTTTCGCAGGCTAAATCCATTAAAAATTTCCAGTATGTTTTGTTCGATTCAAAAACATCGGGTCGTATCGATACCGAAAAACTTGGCGAGATTGCGGATTTTGATCTTGATGGTGCGGAAATGCTATTTTGTGGACCGCCGCCGCTTCGAGCAGCAATCGTATCGGGAATGAAAAAACAGAAAATCAAGTTTTCCAGAGTACGGTTTGAGCTTTTTGAGTTCCGTTAGTGTGCTGAGTAGTTTTGAGTAGTGGTGAATAGAACGATATTTATGGGGCAAACATAAATAGATTCCGGGAGAGTCAGATATTATGAAACGTTTAGAACAATTGAAAAATTTAAGTTTGCTCGCGAAGGGCAGACGTCGCCCCGGAGAGAGGGCAATTGTGAAATTTGCAATTGCAGGTTTTGCCATGCTGATTGGGGCTTCTGTTGCTCCAAAGGCGTTTGCAGCGGGCGATTTGTTCAAACCGGATGCCTTCAGTGGATATCAAGCCAATGTTGGCAATGGTAAAACACTGGTGAAAGCAGCCGGTTGTGCTTCCTGTCATAGCGCTGGCAATGATTTGAATGTGTTTTCCGGCGGCCTGAAAATGGATACATTTGCAGGTGCCGTTTATGTTCCCAATATTTCTCCCCATACAAAAGGTATTGGCGGCTGGACAAATTCCCAGTTCCTCAACGCATTGATAAATGGTGTCGCTCCCGATGGACGCCATTATCTGCCAGTGTTTCCCTATACCGCTTACGCAGGTATGAAACCGGAAGATGTGTTGGATATGAAAGCATATCTGGCGACTTTGAAACCATCTGACAACAAAGTACCGCCAAGCGAGGTTTCCTTCCCGTTCAACACTAATTTTGCACTGGCTTTATGGAAGCGTGCGAATTTTGACACCCCAAGATGGCAGCCCGGTAAGAAAGATCAAATCAGTCGTGGCAAATATCTGGTGGATCATGTGGGTGCCTGTGGCAGCTGTCATACGCCGCGTTCCGTTACTTATGGGATTGATAATTCGAAGCACCTTGAGGGCAATAAGGGGCTCACCGGCGCGTTTGCTCCAGCGATTCATAAGGCTACCCTTGCATCTTTGGGCAGGCCAAACGCCTTTACCAAAGGCACAATGATGGACGGAAAAAAGCTGAATGGTCAGCCAATGACCGATCCGATCATGAAAAAAATTGCCAAGGATACGGCAGAAATTTCTCCTGACGACCGGTTGGCAATGTTTGCCTATATCACGGGTAAAGAGCTAAAATTTCCGAAGCCTAAATTGAAAGTGGCAACGTGTAATGCGGAAACGAGCGTTGCATCAACAGGCGCATCCCCAGCCAAAAAATTCGAGGCTCAGGCTGATGAATTCATGGGCAAATATTGCCGCAATTGTCATGGGCCGGGGGAATCTTCTGAACGAATTTACCCATCTGGTGACATGTCATCAATTGCTTCCAATCCTGCCTTTGTGACACCTGGAGACCCTCAGAAATCTCCAATGTTTGTGTCAATCATCAATGGTCGTATGCCAAAAGGACCTCGGCCGACGGATGCGGAAATTGCGGGTCTTTCCAACTGGATTACTGCACTTGGTGCAAAATCTTCTGGCGGGGGGGCTGTGAGTGCGACCACAAGGCCACCACGGGCTCGTGACGTTATCAGCCGTGCTGACTTTATTTCAGCCGCTCTCAAAGATATCGGCAATGTGAGCGATCTGGATCGCAAGTTTATACGTTATTTCAGCTACCGTTACCAATATAATGGCCGTTTCCCGTGTGAAACAGATGCTCAGTTTGTAAAACGCCTGGACCTTTACCGTTCCGGTTTCCGCAAACTATTGAACTCGGTATCGCGTGGCAATTCCATGGTTGTGCCTGATGCGATTGATGGAACCAAGGAATTGCTCGTGCGGGTTGATATTCGCGATTTGAGCTGGAGCGAGACTGAATGGGAAGTGCTGGAGAAGGCCTATCCGTTTGGTATCGATGTTGGAAGTGATGCAACGCTTGGCGCATTGGCCAATGCGACGAATTCAACAATTCCAATCATCCGTACCGATTGGTTTATGGCCAATGGCGGAAAACCAAAAATCTATCATGCGCTGCTTCGCTTGCCTGATACCATTCGAAAGCTTGAAAAAGAGATTTTGGGTATCAATGCAGAGGATAACATTGCGCGACGCAGGGTCATGCGTGCGGGCTTTAATCAGGGCTCCTCGGCTGTTTCGGCTAATAACCGGATGATCGAACGCCATGATTTGCCGCAAGGTGGCTATTATTGGAAATCTTACGACATGGCCAAAAGTACCGGCGACGGTAATTTGCGTGATCGTCCTCATGGTCCTGCTGATAATGAACCGCTTGATACGGGGCTTAAGTCTTTCGTTCACGATGGGGGAGAGATGCTGTTTTCTTTGCCAAACGGAATGCAGGCTTATTATCTCTCAACTGCCGCT
>JAESUH010000005.1 GCA_016763155.1 Rhizobiaceae bacterium | reverse complement strand
TGGGTAAGAAAAAATATTGGCCGTTATGGTGGCGATGCCAAACGGATCGTCATTATGGGCCATTCTGCCGGTTCCCATCTGGTGGCAATGGTTGCTGCAAAGAAGGTTGGCGGAAAATTACGCGGCGTGATTTCAAATGACGTACAGGCCTATGACATGGTTGCCTATGGCGGCATGCGCGGCAGCCTGCCTCATGTCTATGCCAAAGCCTTTGGCTCCAATCCTGCCAATTGGGTGAAATGGTCGCCGGTAACTTATGTGCGAAAAGGCCCAAAGGGCGGATATCCGCCCTATCTCATCATGTATTCAGGCTCCAACTACGCAAGGCGCAAAGTGCTTGCCCATGGTTTTGCGCGTGAGTTGAAGAATAAGGGCGCCAACGTTTCCCTGTTTGACGGGAAGCGTTATACTCACGGCTCTATTGCTTCGCGAATAGGTTCAAGCCCTGAGGTAACCAGGGTCGTTGAGCGTTTTTTGCGCAGAGCATTCAGATAATTGACGCCTAACAAGTAGCCTGACAGGTATTGGCTTCAATACCCACATTCAACAAGTCAATGATCGCCTCAGGCTGAGTCGCACCCGTAATCATAATCGTTGTTAAAGGAACCGGTTGTGGCGGGGCTGCATGGATTGAAATATCACCGGGATTATCAAGGAACTTGGCGACATTACCAGCCAGCATGCCGATAAATTCAGGGTTTTGCAGTACCATTGCATAACGAGGGATTATGGTTGGCAGCATTTGAGCCAAATCAGATTTAGCCATCCCCATTTTTGCAGCCTGAATGGTTAGCATCCTGTCCGTCAGGGATTTGTCTTCAAAGGTCAACGACATGTTGTTGAGCGCGATTTGAGACATCATTGCCATCATGGCAAATGTCTTTCCTTTTCGTTCCGTGGGGTCCTGGGTTGTCTGGATTTCTGCATTAAGCGTTCTAAATCGCATGGCCAGTTCTTCGGTGTAGCCGGAGAATAAAGCTTTTACTTTCAGGCGGCCCGCATCTTTCACGTCGAGGCTATAATTGGAGACTTCCAATAGGCCGGCCTTCATATCCCAACTGCCGGAAAGTGCCACCGCCGTTAGCATGTGGTCATAGCCAAGCGCTTCACGCTGGGCGACAAAATCCGGGTCATCGCTCATTTTGAGGTTTACATCTATTTCGTCGATGTTGACTTCAGCGGAAAGAATTCTGGTTTCCGGGTCCAATTCAGTTTTGGTGAAAAACGATTTCACTGTAAGCAATTCTTTCCCGTCAATCGAGGTTGTCATTTCGCCCATTTGGTAGGTCGTGCTGGGAAAATAAACGATGGGTGCGGAAAGGTCGGTCGGATCGGCAAAGTAGATGTTCTCACCTTTGCCATTAGCAATGTTGATTAAAACAGGTTTGCCGTCTTTGGTCGTGCTGGATGCTGAAAACTCGCCAAATTCCACCAGTTTTGCAGCAAATGAATTGCCGGATAATTCTTCTACGCCCTTAACGCGAATTTGTTTAATCTTGGTCGGAGGAATGCCATCAATTTGCTGAAAAATTCCTTCAACCACAACGTCATTGATAATAAAACCGGCATCGCCCAGAGGTTCTAGTGAACCATAGGTTATTGTAACGCCCCTTGCGCTGGCGGATTGTTGGAGTTTTTCCACATATTCTTTCGCGTCAAATGCAAAAGCAGAGTTGGAAACAACAAATGAAATCAGAAATACAAACAGAAAACGAAAAACTGGCAATAAACGAAGAGCTGACAAAAATCGCATAAAAATATCCTTTTCTCCCAAAAGTTGGGCTAACAAGCTTGAGGATATTGTCAAAATGATGATGCAAGTCAACTTGAGCGGTCTTGTTTGCAGCAAAACCTTGCGCCAGCGTTAATAGGGTAGTAACCCGAATCCATGGGAAAAGAATCGATTCCTCCAGGTTCTGGAGATAGTGAAAACGGCATTGAAATCGTTGATTTGAAATCAGCGCTTGAAGAGCGTTATTTAGCTTATGCACTTTCAACGATTATGGGCCGAGCGCTACCGGATGTGCGCGACGGTCTGAAGCCGGTTCACCGGCGGATTTTGCATGCAATGCGCATTTTGAAACTGGACCCGAATATGGGCTTCAAAAAATGCGCCCGTATCGTTGGCGATGTTATCGGTAAATTCCACCCTCATGGGGATCAGTCGGTTTATGATGCTCTGGTGCGCTTGGCGCAGAGTTTTGCCGTGCGTTATCCGCTGGTCGATGGTCAGGGAAACTTCGGCAATGTGGACGGCGATAATGCCGCCGCCATGCGTTACACCGAAGCGCGCATGACCGAAGTCGCAACCTTTTTGATGCTGGGTATCAACGAAGATTCAGTCAATTTTCGCGAGACTTATGATGGCGAAGATAGTGAACCGATCGTTCTGCCCGGTGCTTTTCCAAATTTGCTGGCCAATGGTTCAGCAGGCATTGCAGTTGGAATGGCGACCAACATCCCGCCCCATAACGCGGCTGAACTCTGTGACGCTGCAATCCACCTAATCAAACATCCCAATGCCAGTATCGAAAAGCTGGTCGAAATGGTGGAAGGGCCAGATTTCCCTACCGGCGGCATAATTATTGAGAGTAAAGAATCCATCATTGAGGCTTATAAAACCGGCCGTGGTGGTTTTCGTGTTCGCGCTTCCTGGGAAAAGGAAGATACAGGCCGCGGTGGTTATCAAATCATTGTCACCGAAATTCCCTATCAGGTGCAAAAATCCCGCCTGATCGAAAAAGTGGCCGATTTGTTGTTAAACAAACGTTTGCCGTTGCTCGGGGATATTCGCGATGAGTCGGCGGAAGATATTCGCCTTGTGCTCGAACCTAAATCACGCACGGTCGATCCAGAGATATTGATGGAATCCCTGTTCAAGCTGACTGAGCTTGAAAACAGGGTTTCGTTGAACATGAACGTGCTCTCTCAGGGCAAAGTACCTATCGTGATGTCATTGCGTCAGGTGCTGCTTGAATGGCTTGCTCACCGTCGCGATGTGCTGCAACGCCGCTCGCGTTTTCGTTTGGCGCAGATCGAGCGCAGGCTCGAAATTCTCGGCGGCCTGCTGATTGCCTACCTCAATATTGATGAGGTCATCCGCATCATCCGGTTTGAAGATGAGCCCAAACAAAAGCTGATCGTGCGATTTGACCTGACAGAAATTCAGGTTGAAGCCATCCTCAATATGCGTTTGAGAGCATTGGCCAAGCTTGAAGAGATCGAAATCCGTAAGGAAGATGATGCACTTTCCGCTGAAAAGGCCCAGATTGAAGAGTTGCTTGGCTCGGAAGACAAACAGTGGGCGACGATCAAATGGGAAGTGAACGACGTTAAGAAGAAGTTTGGCAAGGATACCGAGCTTGGTGCAAGGCGCACCCGTTTCGGTGTTGCGCCGGAGCATGATCTGGAAGCCATTCAAAACGCCATGATCGAAAAAGAGCCGATCACTGTCGTGCTTTCTGAATTGGGCTGGATTCGCTCCTTGCGTGGTCATCTGGCCGATTTCTCGACCCTGTCATTCAAGGATGGTGACGCGCTCAAAACCGCCTTCCACGCTGAAACCATTGATAAAGTCGTGCTGTTTAATACGGCCGGTAAATTCTTCACCATCGGTGCCGATAAACTACCTGGTGGCCGCGGCCATGGGGAACCCGTGCGCGTGATTGTTGAAATGGATAATGACGCCGATATCATTGACGCCTTCAAGCACGATCCAAAACGCAAATTACTGATTGCCTCCACCATAGGTAACGGCTTTGTGGTGCCTGAGGCAGATGTGATCGCCAATACCCGCAAGGGCAAGCAAGTGCTGAATGTCAAAATGCCAGTCGAAGCATTGCTTTGCGTTCCAGTTGTCGGAGACACCATCGCAGTCGTTGGGAAAAACCGGAAACTGCTGGCTTTCCCTCTGAAGCAAGTGCCTGAAATGGGCCGTGGCAAGGGTGTTCGCCTGCAGAAATACAAGGATGGCCATATTCTGGACATCTGCGTTTTTGATCTGGCAACCGGCCTCACATGGCAGGATAGCGCCGGGCGAACCCACACAAGAAGCAAGGAAGATCTGGCCGAATGGCTAGGCGAACGCGCCCAAGCCGGTCGCATGGTGCCTAAAGGTTTTCCAAGAAATGGAAAGTTTTCGGCAGACTAGCGTAGAAGTTGCGAAAACTTTTTATTTACAACCTAAGATTGTTTGATTACAAATGCGGACAATAGTTCAGTGTTTGTAATCGGGTTTGTTATGTTTTCTCGGCCTTTGCGTATTTCTTTGCTTTGCATAATTTCGTCCGCATTTCTTTCGGGATGCGCCACCAAACCAGAAGACATAAAACCATCCTATGTTTCACCTTTGGCCTATGATTCTTATGATTGTGGTCAGCTTTCTTTGGAGGCCGAAAGGGTTTCATCGCATGCGGCGGATATAGCCGGGGTACAAACGAAAAAGGCCAAAGGGGATGCTGT
>JAESUH010000238.1 GCA_016763155.1 Rhizobiaceae bacterium | reverse complement strand
TGGAAGAATGCTCTCGAATTTCGAGGCATCAATCCTGTGGGGAATTCTCCAAAGATACGCCATTTCCACAACTTCGCGCATTTGCGGCATGAAAATCCCTAACATCTTGATCAGAGACCAGGGCATTTTGGTCACCCTTAATTTACGACCTTCTATTGTTTCAATCTGGTCGACCAAATCGCGCCCACTCAACGCGAAGCCCGGAAATCCTATTTGTTCAAATGGAGCAAGTTGATCCCGTTTTTCAGCCAACTCAACCATTGCACGGGCCATATCGGGCAGATATGCCCAAGCATGAACCCGATCGAGGGGGCCGGGATACATTATGGATCCCTTTTGAATTTTTGAACAGATATGGCTATCGAACCAATTGCCTGTTTTTTCTCTTTCTATGAAATCGCCAGCTCTCAATATGATAGCGCGGACACCAACGGCGGCGGCATTTGCAAATGATTGTTCCATTTCACATCGCAGCTGACCCTTTTTGCTGGTCGGTGCCATCGCTGTATTTTCGGTCAATAATTCTGGTATGTTCTCGCCAAAATTATAGACATTGCCCGGTATCATAACCGTCGCGCCGGTGGTTTTTGCCGCCTGCAGAACATTGCTGGTCAAAGGCTTTAAATCGGTTGCCCATTTTGGGTATGACAGGTTCAAAGCGTTGATAATTACATTGCAATCTTTTGCTGCCCTAACCAAAACCTCAGGATTTAGAGCGTTTCCCATCACATGCTCCACGCCGTCTTCGTTTTCATTCGTCCAGTCGCGGGCCAATAGCCGTACATGCCAGCCAGCATTTTTAAATGCCTGGGTTGCAGCTCTGCCAAAGCGGCCCTTCGCGCCGAAAATTACAACATTTCGAGACATTTTCTCTCCAATTCAATTCTGGACTATTTCTGGATATCATTGACAAGCCTAATATCTCTATTCATTATTGATTTATCAATTTACATAAATGATTATCTTGCATTCATTATTGAATGGATAAATATGAGCACTCCTCTCGACTGGACCTATCTTCAAAGCTTTGTGGCGGTGGCTGAGCAGCGCTCATTGTCTGCAGCTGCACGTTCTGTCGGGGGTAGCCAGCCAACCATGGGGCGGCATATTTCTGCTTTGGAAAAATCTGTTGGAGTAAGATTATTCGACCGCACTGCCACGGGTCTGGAAGTGACGCCTACCGGGCTTGAATTGCTGGAACATGCGCGTGTTATGGCAAGGGCTGCAAACCAATTCTCTCTGACTGCCGAAGGCCGTTCTGAGGCAATTGCCGGAACCATCCGAATTACCGCCAGTGAGATTGTTGCCCATTACGTCTTGCCGGAAATATTGGTAAAACTACACGATCAGGAACCTAAGATTACGGTTGAACTTGTGGCGTCAGACCGCGCAGAAAATTTGCTACAACGCGAAGCTGATATTGCCATACGCATGTATCGGCCAACGCAAGCCGACGTTTTTACCCGCAAAGTCAGCGAGCTGGAATTGGGTGTATATGCGGCACATTCCTATCTTGAAAAGCACGGCACTCCGGAACGGATAGAAGATTTTGCTGATCACAATATCATTGGATATGACCGAAGTGATCTGATTATTCGAGGGATCAAGGCAGCTGGCATGGAGGTGAATCGAGATTTCTTCTCCTTTCGTAGCGATAATCAATTGGTGTGTTGGCGCATGGTTGTTGCAGGCCTCGGAATTGGTTTTAATCAAACCCATATCGGAGATGCTGAAAAACAAGTGAAGCGAATTTTTGCCACAACAGTCCTGGATGCCATGCCTGTCTGGTTGACAGCTCATGCGGAATTGAAAACAAGCAGGCGGGTGCGTCTGGTATTTGACTTTCTCGGCCATGAATTGAGTAAAATCCGATAGGTCCCAAATCAAATTCTATTCCTGATTAAACAATTTCCGTTTTGACGTGCTTGCCTGCCGATGCCATTATCAATCAACAACATGCTGGGAGGAGCAAACATGCTGGGTGATGAATTTGAACATATTGATGAGCGTTTTCGCTATTTGACACAGGGCAATGCCTGCGTAGAAAAACTATTCGGTGACTGTCTTTGGGCAGAAGGCCCGGTCTGGTTTGCCGATGGTGGATATCTGGTGTGGAGCGACATCCCCAATAACCGGATGTTGCGCTGGACCCCGCAAACCGGGGTGGATGTGTTTAGAACGGATTCTGAAAATTCCAATGGCAATACCCGTGATCGTAATGGGCGTCTTGTTTCCTGCCTGCATCGCAGCCGCAGGGTGATACGCACGGAAGTTGATGGATCAATCACGGTGATTGCTGACAGCTATAAAGGCAAACGCCTCAACTCACCCAATGATGTCATTGTGAAATCAGATAACTCGATCTGGTTCACCGATCCAAATTACGGGATCATGAGCGATTATGAAGGCCATAAGGCAGATATGGAACAGGAGGGGTGTTTCGTTTATCGCGTCTCGCCTGATTTGAGCGAAATTACTGTGGTCGCCGACGATTTTATCAAACCAAATGGCCTGGCTTTCTCTGTAGATGAGAAGGTTCTTTATGTGGCAGATTCAGCGCTTTCCCATGATCCCAACGGCCCTCATCATATTCGCGCGCTGGATGTGTCAGATGATGGTACGCTTTCAAACAGCCGTATTTTTGCCGATGTCAGCCCCGGTTTGCCTGACGGATTTAGGCTTGATACTGAGGGGAATGTCTGGACCAGTGCTGCTGATGGTATTCATTGCTATGCGCCTGATGGTACGTTGCTTGGGAAAATTCACGTTCCCGAAGTGGTTGCCAATTTGACTTTCGGTGGCCCGAAAAAGAACCGCCTGTTCATAACAGCAACCACGTCGCTCTATGCGGTTTATGTAGGAGCCGTGGGCATTCAAACGCCGTAAAACTGAAGGCAAAGCATCGTTCGTTTTTAACGATGCTTTGCCAGTTCTTTTTACGTTTCAGCTGTGCGTAATCTTCAAAGATATTGCCGCCAATCATGTTTACTGAAATGAGAAAACCGCGTTTGCATTTCCTCGACGAGGATTAATTCGGGCATGGCACCAGACTTTTTCTCATCACCAACACCCTTTCAACTGTAGAAAGGGGAGCCCAGAAAGCGGCTTGCCTCCTCGCTTGCCTTGGCATCGAAGACGCGGGTGTAAACTGCTGCGTTCAATTTAGCGGCATTTTTTGGAAAGGCCTCGATTGCAAAATTGGTGGCGTTTTCGACTGTGTCAAATGCATCAAGCCCGCCCAAAGTGTTGTTGTTAAAGCCGCTCAAC
>JAESUH010000237.1 GCA_016763155.1 Rhizobiaceae bacterium | reverse complement strand
GCTGATGAGTGGTTCAAGTTTTCTCAGGTTAATGTGCTGCATGAAAAATTTGAGATTGCAGATGAGAGCATTCTTGCCCTGCCCTCTTTGAACGCCAATGGCCGCGTGGTCAATCTGCACCGCTCGATGGACCTGGACCCGCATCTAAAAGCCATGGTCGAGACATTTTCTGCAAATACAATTGCAGACCTTGCCAAGGTTTCTGCACAGAGTGAAGAAATTATTCTGCGCTGGCACGGGGTTGATGACAGCAAAGAAGCTGCGTTTGGACGCGGTGCCTATGTTAATGGCGAGCACCTTGGGGTTCTTGAGGCGACGAGCGATACACCATTTGCACAACATTCAGGCCCCAATCCGAGGCCTTATGCGGGCGCTATTTTAGAAGATCAGTGGGACGTGTATTTCCGCGATGTGAGTGTGCGCCTGTTGCTGCAAACGGATTTGGGACAGCAATTATTTCCAGAAATGTCATTTGAAGCAGGAGCATTCCTGCTGTTGGAAGAAGGCACGACAAGTACCACCATGCTGGAAAGGCTGGCTGACAATGCGCCGGTAAATTTCTTTGAAAACTTTGCCTTTTGGCATGCCGGCCTGCGGGTTCTTGATACAATTTATGGTTCCTTCGCAGATGTGGATGAGGAAACCTATCGTGCCAATGTGGAAGGTATTCTTCAGGCCGAGGGCATTGATCTTGATTATTTTGGCCTGATTACCGCGCAACTCGGCGGTGACGGGGATGATGGTCTGGTTACCCGTTCGGTGCGGGGTAATTTATATTATAATGGCCATGAAAAGTATGACTCTGTTGCAATTGGCGGCGCGGGTGATGATGAAATCAAGCTTGGTGGTGAAAAGCAGATTATCTATTGGGGCGAAGGTCAAGGTAATGATTTGGTTCATCTTTCGCCATTTATGTATAATGGCTGGAATTTTACACCAAGAGTAGAAATTCGTCTGAAGGATATCGATCCTGCTGAGCTGGTGGCTGAACGTCTGCCGGAGAATGAGAATGATCTTCGCCTAACCATTGAAAGCACCGGTGAAACACTGATCATTGTCAATGCATTCAGCAATGCGGCTGGCTTGCGCGGATCATTTGTAATGCCGAGCGGAGAGAAAATTGATTTTCGCGACTTTCTTGAAGCGATCCAATTTCAGGAGGGACACTCAGGTACAACGAATACAATCATTGCAACTGGCGGGGAAGAAAACCCTACAACTGGCACGGGAGCCAGTGAGTTGTTTATCGGGGATTCCGGCGATACTTTCTATAATTTTGGTATTGGTGACGGCGAAGATTTTATCAAGGATTTGGGTGGGCAGAACGTCCTTGTATTCGGAGCCGGAATTGGCCCGGATGATCTGGTTTTTGAAGCCCTGGATACGGATGGATATTCAATTAGAATTTCGATTGTCGGCACTTCTGATTCCATTACTATTTATGATCAGTTCAAGGAAAACGATGCGGCGATCTATGAGTTCCGCTTTGCTGATGGGCAAACCTCTTTGTCGAGCGAGGATGTTATTGTCCGCACCTATGTAGCATCAACTGGTGACGAGCTAATTATTGGCACTTCAAATGATGATCTCTTGGATGGTGGCGCCGGTGATGATATTCTGGAAGGTCGCGAGGGCGGCGATACCTATCAGTTTGGTCCTGGCTATGGTCATGATCGAATTCAGGAAACTGGCAATGATGGCATAGACAAGATTATTGTCGATGCCTCGATTGCAGATGTAACCATGTCAATAAACGGGCCATTACTCACATTTGAGCTGAGTGACGGGAGCATTCTGGAAATTTTGACGCCGCTTCAACAGATTGAAGAGTTTGAATTTTCGGATATTACCTTGTCGTCAAATCTGATGGAGGTTTATGCCCATAACCCTGACAGTATAGTCATGGGCAGTAGTGGTGATGATGATTTTCCGGGCAGTTCTGCGGATGAACTTCTATTTGGTGGTGATGGTTCTGATACCTACCATCTGCAAGAAGGATCGGGTTTCGATACTATCTCTGATCTAACTGACAGTGGATCAACGGACACTCTACGCATTCATTCTAATTTTGATCAGGTAAAACTTGCGTTTGTTGGAAGTGACGAAGCCTTCAGTGAAGTGTTTATCTCCCTTGTTGATGGCAGCAGTGTCAAGATAATAGCAAGTGATGGTGTAACGAGCATCGACCGGTATATTTTTGATGACCAGGAAATGACTGCCGATGAAGTTATTGCCTTCATCGAAAAAGATTTAAGCCATGTGATCGGTACATTTAACGATGACAATCTTACCGGTACTGATAATCAAGATGATATTCTGGTTGGGGGACCAGGAGATGATTTGCTTGATGGGCGTAGCGGCGCAGACACTTATATTTTCAATCCCGGTGACGGGGCTGATACTATCTATGATGACGGGCATAGTCTGTCTGTTAATGGCGTTCGCAACGAATTCGATAAGATCATTATTCACGGATACACGCCTGCGGAGGTTGTGCTGT
This sequence comes from Rhizobiaceae bacterium, assembly GCA_016763155.1. GTDB lineage: Bacteria > Pseudomonadota > Alphaproteobacteria > Rhizobiales > Rhizobiaceae. Next base: position 19,445 of record JAESUH010000237.1, on the reverse strand, counting down.
CTCGGGTAGAAGATAGCAATGACGACCTTATTTTGACATTGGGTAGTAGCGGTGATTCAATCACTATTGAGGATCAGTTGGAAAACGAGCTTCCTTCCGGTCTGGGGATTATGCACCCTGCAGGCAGTTACGTTTCATCATCGGTTGGCAGCTCCGAAATCGAAGAAATTCATTTTGATGACGGAACTGTTTGGACGGCAGATGATGTGCGTGCGATGCTGGTGGCTGATGCTTCCACTGACGACGATGATACAATCAATGGTTTCGATGAAAATAATGAGGTCATTGAAGGCGGGCGTGGAAATGACACTTTGGATGGTCTTGGTGGCAGTGATAATTTCATATTCAGACCAGGTGATGGCAACGACACAATAACCGAAAGTGTTTCAGGAGACGGGACGGATACCCTTCGTTTAATTGGCATTGATCCGGCGGATTTAGTTGTTACCAAAGACGGCAACGATATTGTCTTGTCCTTCGCTGGTTCTCCTGCGGATAGTATTCGTCTGGTAAGTCAGCTTGGAACCTATTCTTTTGGTTACAATGCAACAAAGGTCATTGAGCAGGTTGAATTTGACGACGGTACGATTCTGAGTGACACGAATTTGTCAGATCTTGCCTTTCAGGCTCTGGCCACTTCAGGCAGTGATACAATCAACGGGACAAAAGATGCAGAAAGTTTATTCCTGAGCAATGGCAATGACACGCTGATTGGTGGGCGTGGCGATGATGTTTATGTTCGATCCGCCGATGTAACAGGGGATGACCGGATTGAAGATGATGGGGCCAATTCCTTCGATACCATTCGCCTCGAAGGTGTTTTGGAGGGGGAAGTGAGCGTATCATCCCTCGGCGATGATGTTGTTCTCACATTGCCTACAGGTACATTGACGCTTGTTAATCAACGCGACAGTCTCGGCTGGAGTGTTATCGAGCGGATTGAGTTTGGTGACGGGTCGTTTTGGAATTCAGCCGATATTACCGGGCGCATTATTACGACAAGCGGAGCCGATGCGCTGATTGAAGGTGATTTACTTGACAATACACTTACCGGAACATCCGTTGACGAGACGTTGGATGGCAAGGCAGGTGACGATGAATTGTCAGGTGGCAACGGCAGCGATCTCTATTTGTTTGGTAGAGGCTCTGGCAATGATCGCATTTCTGACAATGGCGACGATGGTCGAATTTCGATTGATCGTGTTCAGCTGTTTGGCCTTAATCCAGATGATATAACTCTGTCGCGCGTTTCTGAAAATGAGATGCAGATCGAAATCAATGATACCGGTGAAAAATTGATTCTTGATGGTCAATATCAGGGAAGCAACAAGGCAATTGAATTTGTCGAATTTGATGATGGAACGATTTGGGACAATGGCTATCTTCAACAAAATGCTTGGTGGCGCGGCACAGATGGTGATGACACTGTAACTGCCAACCAATACTACACCAACATTGTTTATGGTGGAAAAGGTGATGATTTTCTTGATGGCGGTTATGCTACCACAGCGACCGCTCCAACTTTCATCTTTGATGTGAGTGATGGTGCTGACACGCTCAGCAATTTGGGGCGTGACGCGGTTATTCAGATTAACGGGGTGAATGCTTCCGACATTCATTTTGAAGTGGATTTGATCAATGGTAGTGCGGACAATTTACTAATCCGATATTCTGCGACAGATGTTATCGAAGTTTACCGCCAGTTTTACGATGGCTACAGTGAATATGGCATCCAGGAAATACGCCTTGATGATGGAACTGTTTTTAATGCGACAGATTTTGCACAAGCCATTTCAATTGGAACATCTGGCGATGATGACATGCAGGGAGGTGATCGCGATGAAACCATTGATGGTTTGGCCGGCGATGACACACTTGAAGGCGGTGGCGGCAGCGACACATACCTTTGGCGGGCTGGCAGCGGTAATGATACAATTGATGAAGACTGGGGAGCAACTGATCTAAACAAAGTGCAGCTTGTTGGCCTTAATCAGGCTAATGTTATGATTTCCCGGGATGGATATGATCTCTTAATTGAGAATACTGCGACCGGCGAAGTGTTGACTATCCTTAATCAATTTGACCGATATCAGGTTGATTATGCTTATGGTGTGAGTGGAATCGTGTTTGAGGACAACACAGAACTCACACGTGAACAACTTGAGCGCCAACTGCCGGATTATGAGGGTGTAATTGATCTCTATGGCACGAGCGAGGACGATACATTTGTTGGCAGCATATCCAATGATCGCATTGAAGCAGGTGATGGTGATGACATCATTGATGGGCTTGAAGGCGATGATGAGATCAATGGCGATTATGGAAATGACACCTATATCTGGAGAGTTGGTTCAGGCAATGATATTATCAATGATTATGGCGATGATGCAGATATTGATACGCTGCAGATTGAGGGGGCGGACTTTGCAGATTTTGAGATTGGGCGCAGCACGGAATACTTTAGCGATTTACGTCTTACTCATAAGGCCACTGGCGAAACGATCACACTGAATTCTCAACTTTCTTCTTATTCGAGCAACATTGAGCGCATTGAGTTTGCCGACGGCACTGTTCTTGAAGGGGACACGTTAAACGTCAATTACCCCTATATTGGCACCGATAATGATGATTATATTTATACTGACTATGGGACTACTGACGATCTATTAAATGGCAGGCAGGGTGATGATTTTCTTGATGGTGGAGAAGGATCAGATACCTATATTTGGCAACTTGGTGACGGTAATGACACGATAAGCGAAGGTGGCGGATATGATCTGGAGGGTTCAGAAGAGCTACCTATTGCCAATCCAGACGTAAACATCTTGAGACTGTCTGGCATTGTTGCGGCTGATTTGACGTTTAGCCGTGATCCATTCGATGCAACAAACCTTGTGATCGCGATTCAACAAACCGGTGAAACCATCACGATTGAAGGTCAGTTCTTCTCGGAAAAAGGGACCATTCAAAAGATTGTTTTTGACGATGCTTCTGAATTCTCATTGTCCAATCTTGCATCGACCTTGCCGATCATTGGGACAGAATTCGACGACACCTTATTTGGTGGGAACATATCCGATACGATTGAAGGTAGGGAGAGTGCCGATATCCTGGTGGGTGCTGGTGGCAGTGACACTTATTTATGGAGCATGGGCGATGGTAATGACGATATTATCGATATTGGCCTAGGTTCAGATATTGATATTCTGAAATTGCGTGATGTGCTTCGAAGTGAGGTTGTTTTTGAGCGCGGCACAGCAGATCCGGCAGAAGAAGAGTATGAGCCCGATGATGAATTTCCTCCGGTAATTGGCTCTGGAGACATTCCAACAACAAGCGATTTGATTGTTCGGATTGTTTCAACGGATGAAAAGATTGTTGTTCGTAACCAGTTTGCCACTCTTGCTGATATAGAAGATCTGACAAGAACCTCAGGCATTGAACAAATAGAGTTTTCTGATGGAGAAACACTAACGTCTTCACAGCTGGCTGATTTACTCAATGATGGAGCATCAACCCTTGTTGATAGCGGCGATGGAACACTGGATGGTGGTGTTGGAGACGATACTCTTTTCGGCGGCACTGGCGATAACACCTATATTCTTGGAAGTGGTTATGATGATGATCTGGTCATCGACCGCGGCGGAAACGACAAAGTTGTTTTTGAACCGGGCGTCACTCCGCAAAGCATTTATTTCTCTCGATCACAAGACAATCCAGATGATTTGCTAATTGAAATTGGCGGTGTTGAACGCAGTGCAATCACTGTTCAAAATCAATTCGGTAGTGGTGATGCACGGGTTGAGGCGTTTCATTTTGATGATGGGACTGTCATTTCGTGGCAACAGGTTGAACAGTCTATTATTCAGCAATCCGGAACCTCGGTTGATGATAATATATTAGGGTTTTCTGGCGATGATAATATTTATGGCCGTGCCGGTGATGATAAAATCGAAGGCGCTGCTGGGGACGATATTATATATGGTGGAAGCGGCACTGATTTAGCTATTTTCAAAGGAAATCGTGATGATTTTGATGTCGTCATCGAGGCCGACAGGGTTATTGTTACGGACCTGACAGGTGATCTTGGCACCGATGTTCTTTATGATGTGGAAGGACTGATATTTGACAATGGATCAAGCCAAGAATTGGTTTCTCTCGTTGCGAACACAGCGCCTATTGCAGCCAACGGTAATATTAATGGAACAGAAGACCGTTCCATCACCCTGCGGGATGTGGATATTGAAGGATTTGCAACGGATGCCGATGGCGATTCCCTCCAACTCATTTCAGTAGACAATGCCCAAAATGGTAACCTGGCTTGGGAAAACGGAGTCATCAAATTCATTCCGATTGCTGACTTTTCTGGCATTGCCACATTTGATTACACGGTAGAAGATACATTTGGCGAAACCTCTACGGCCACCATCACCTTGACTATTGCTGCGGTCAATGACGCGCCAATTGTTGCCAATTTAATTGACGAGCAGAATGGCACAGAAGATCAGCCGTTCAGCTTTTTGGTACCCGAAAATACGTTTAGCGATGTGGATTCCAGCAACTTAACGATTTCTGCGACCTTGGCGGATGGAACAGATTTGCCGGATTGGTTAAGTTTTGATGCGACGAACCGGACGTTCAGCGGCAATCCACCAGCCAATTTCAACGGGATTATTCCTGTTTTGGTCATTGCCAGTGATGGTGTTGCCTCTGCCAATACCAGCTTTGCTTTCAATTTAGCACCAGTCAATGATGCTCCGAATGCCGTTACACCAATTGAAGATGTAACGATTGAAGCGGGTGAACTGGCTAGTGTTTCATTGCCAACTGATGCCTTTGTGGATGTGGATGGCGACACTTTGCTATACTCAGCTGCCCTTTCTGATGGCAGCGCCTTGCCTGATTGGCTGAGCATTGATCCTTTGTCTGGCGGGTTGACAGGTACGCCCCCTGAAGGGGCTAATCAGACCTATTCGATTATCATGACAGCAAGCGATGAAACGGAATCCGCCAGCAATATCTTTGACCTTACAATCGAATCCGGAAACCAGACTCCAATTGTCAGCAATCCGATTTTGGATCAATCTTCTGCTGAAGATGAAGTCATCAACTTTACATTGCCAGTAGATACGTTTGCTGATGGTGATGGCGACACCTTGACTTTGACGGCGGCGCTCTCTGATGGCACGGCCCTACCCGGCTGGCTGGCCTTTGATGCCGATACGCGCACGTTTTCGGGTACACCGCCACAGGACTTTAACGGCAATTTGAATGTTGCCGTGACGGCTTTTGATGGTGAGCTCGAAGTTAGTGATATTTTCACCCTGGAAATAACACCGGTGAACGATGCGCCAGTAGTTTCCTTGCCCTTGCCAGATCAATTATCTGCTGAAGATGAAGCTGTCAGTTTTGCTCTGCCGGAAGATGCCTTCAATGATGTGGATGGCAATGAGCTGACACTGGCTGCTACCCTGGTTGGTGGAATGGCATTACCTACATGGCTGTCTTTTAACGCGGTGACACAGGTATTTGCCGGCACGCCGCCGCAGGATTTCAATGGATTGCTGAATATTATTGTGACCGCCTCAGATGGTGAACTGAACATCAGCAATACATTTGCGCTAGAGATTACGCCGGTTAATGACGCACCGGTTATTGCCAATCCTATTTCTGATCTGGCATCAGCAGAAGACGAAACCATAAACTTTACACTGCCCGAAGATAGTTTCAGTGATGTAGATAGTGATCCCCTTACGCTGAGCGCAAACCTTGAAGATGGTTCGGCACTGCCAGCTTGGCTGTCCTTTAATACGGACACACGGGCTTTCTCCGGCACACCACCAACTGATTTCAATGGTTCGTTGAATGTGACGGTTACGGCCTCGGATGATGAACTGAAAACCAGTGATACCTTCACTCTGGAAATTACACCGGTTAATGACGCACCAATTGTCTCTGATACTCTGTTAGATCAGTCCTCGAATGAAGATGGAGCCCTGAGCTTTGTTATTCCAACTGACGCCTTCAGCGATGTGGATGGTGATGCGCTGACATTGTCAGCAACTCTATCTGATAGTTCATCAATTCCTTCCTGGCTCACCTTTGATGCTGCCAATCGTACGTTCTCGGGAACCCCGCCGCAGGACTTCAATGGCTCTTTGAATGTAACGGTTACAGCCTTTGATGGTGAGCTTGAGGCCAGCGATACGTTTTCGTTGGAGATTGCACCGGTTAACGATGCACCAATTGCTAATGATGACAGTGGTTTTGAGACATCATCTGGTACAGAGATTACAATTTCTGCAAGCGATCTTCTGGCTAATGATAGTGATGTGGACGGAGATAATTTGACCATCATCTCTGTAACCAGCACGTCCGGCAATGGGGCGGTTGGACTTGATATAGATAGTAATATCATCTACACGGCCGCCGCCGGTTTTGGAGGTGAAGACAGTTTTGAATACACAATCAGCGATGGTGAACTAACCTCCACTGCTTCTGTAACTGTGTCAGTTGAAAATAATGACCCACACGAAGGATGGCAGCAAGGCACAGACGGTCGTGACTGGTTGTTTGGCAACTTGTTCCAGTCCAACAAAATATACGGAGACGGCGGCAATGATTTGATCTTTGGCGGTTTGGCTTCTGATCAGCTGGATGGCGGCACAGGAAATGACCAACTTTGGGGATTATGGGGCAATGATACTCTCAATGGTAATGAGGGTAACGACCGTATCTATGGCGGCGCCGGGCGCGACACAATCTCTGGTGGGGCAGGCAATGACCGCCTCTGGGGTGGCAGCGGGCAGGACAACTTTATTTTTAGTGCTGGTGATGGCCGCGATCGGATCATGGATTATGATACCGGGCACCGTTGGGGCTGGTTCCATTCAGCTGGTGACAGAATATCCATTGATGTGGATGATATCGACAGTTTTGCGAATTTGATGGCGACCGCCTCGCAACACCGCGGCAACGTAGTGTTTGATTTTGGCAATGGCGATGAGTTGATCTTGTCCCACACGAGACTGGCCGCACTTGATAAAGATGCCTTCACATTTTTCTAGGGTAAATGACGCCGGTGTTTTCTGTTGAATTACCGGCGGCCAAATTCATTTGATAAATCAAAATTCTTAGTGACGAGTATTGTGTGGCCAAAAATGTGCAAAACGGCATTCATCATGCCCATTCAAACCCTTTAAAGGAGGCCCTGAATAAATCCCGTGCAACCTTTTGGAGTGTGGGATTGTTCTCCTGTGCGGTGAATATTTTGATGCTCACCGGGCCTTTATTCATGTTGCAAACCTATGATCGGGTGTTAGCAAGCCGTTCAGTTCCTACACTCGTCGCGCTGTTTGGACTTGTGGCTGCTCTTTATCTGTTTCTGGGTCTATTTGATTTTATTCGCACCAAGGCTTTGTCACGAGCAGGCTATCGGCTGGATGTGGAACTGGCGGCGCTTGCCAAGAAGGTGTGGGTCTTTTCCAGTCTCATTTCTGGTGGAGCCAGGGCTCGTCCAATCAATGATTTGGCAACTCTTCGGCAATTTTTATGTTCCAACGGCCTACCTGCCCTATTTGATCTTCCCTGGGTGCCGATTTATTTGGCTATCGTCTATTTGTTACATGTTTGGTTGGGCCTGTTGGCGACGGCAGGCGCAATCATTGTTATCACTGCAACCTTTATCAATGAATGGATTACCAAAAAGCCAATTGGTGAAGCATCAGCTTGGGAACTGCAAGATGCGCAGTTTGCCGAGAGCTCCAGCCGTAATGCCGAGGCTGTTATTGCCATGGGTATGATGGGGAAAGTAACAAGCCATTGGCAGGCCTTGCGGCACAAGGCCTTAGGGAAATCTCAACTCGCAGGTGGGCGATCTGAATTTATTACAGCATTTACCAAAGTGGTGCGCATGTTGGTTCAATCGGGAATGTTGGCTTTGGGGGCTTATTTGGCGATCTATCAAGAAATTACACCAGGCACAATGATTGCAGCCTCCATTCTGGGCGGTCGTGCTCTTGCACCAGTTGATCTGGCCGTTGGTAACTGGAAAAACTTCATCCGTGCCCGCCAGGCCTATGCTCGATTGTCGGCCATGTTGGCAGGCAATGCTGACGGGCATGCTCCAGTGCAATTGCCCAAACCCACCGGCAAGATCACAGTTTCGAACCTGCTAAAGCTCACACCGAGTGACAAGGCCCTCCCCTCCAATCACAGTCCTATTCTTCAAGGTATTCACTTTAAACTGGAACCGGGAGATGGTCTGGGCGTCATCGGCCCCAGCGCCTCAGGCAAAAGTACACTTGCGCGATTGCTTGTCGGGCTCTGGATGCCGGACAAGGGAACGGTGCGGCTGGATGATGCAACGTTTGATCAATGGGATCGCGATGAGGTTGGCAAATACATTGGTTATCTGCCTCAGTCGGTTGAACTTTTAAGCGGCACAATCCGGCAAAACATAGCCCGGTTTGACACTGAGGTCAGCGACGAAGATGTTATCGCAGCTGCCCAATTGGCGGGTGTTCACGAGCTCATTTTAAATCTACCAGATGGCTATTCAACTGACCTTGCCAAAGGTATGCAAGTCTTATCGGGTGGACAGGTACAACGCATTGCCCTGGCAAGGGCTGTGTTGCGTATGCCACCCCTGGTGGTTCTGGATGAACCCAATTCCAATTTGGATGCGGAGGGTGACGCAGCACTTTGTCAGGCAATTGAACATTTAAGAAAGAACGGTTCCTGTGTCATTGTCATGGCGCATAGGCCCAGCGCGATTGCAGCAGTCAACAAGGTATTGATGCTGCAAAATGGCAGGCAAATTGAATTTGGTGATCGCGACGAGATACTGCGCAAGGTCACGCGTCCCATGCAAAATGCCTCATCTGGTGCGGCTTCCAATTTCAAAGTACTGAAACCATCAAACAATGGGTGAGAACGTGAAGCCTGACCCAGCCAATATTGGCGATAACCTAGAAATGCCAGTTAAAACATCCGGCAGGTTTATTATTCTTTCCGGACTATTCCTGTTTCTTTTTGTGTTTGTTTTTGGTGGCGCATGGGCCTATTTCGCCAACCTTTCCGGCGCAGTCATTGCCCAGGGTCAAGTAGCGGTTCTTGGAAAACCAAAAACCATTCAGCACCTTGATGGCGGCATTGTCTCTGAAATTAACATTGATAATGGAGATAGTGTATCAAAGGGCGAAATTCTGGTCCGGCTTGATGATGTCCTTTTGAAGGCCAATCTGAACATCTATCAAAGTCGCCTGCTTGAAGGCGTAGCACAGCTGGCAAGACTGGTTGCTGAGCGGGATGCTCGATCCGACATCACTTGGAGTGATGAAGTCCTTAAATTATTCGATCTGGAAATTGGACCGGCTGTTAAACAAGGCCAACAGAAACTGTTTGAGGCCAGGCAAGCCACCAGGCAAGGGCAAGTCTCCCAATTACGTGAAAAGATCAAACAGTTTCAAAACCAAATATCCGGCATAAAGGCACTAAAGGTATCCAGGAAGGCCCAGCTTGGATTTCTGGATGAAGAGTTAAAGGGCATTCGCTCCCTCAATGAAAAAGGTCTTGCTCCAAAATCTCAATTGATGGCGCTTGAACGCCAAAGAGAGGAAATCATCGGTCAGATGGCCGAGCAAGATGCCGAACTTGCCCGCATTCAAAACTCGATCGCTGAGACGGAAATCCAAATCCTGCAAATTGACCGCGAGTTCAGGCAAACTGTTTTGACCGAGATTCGCCAGATTGAGCAAGAGGTCAACGATATGACCCAACAACTTTATGCCACTGTGGAAAAGTTGAAACGGATTGAGATCAAAGCTCCGGTATCAGGCATTATCCACGAACTGGCTGTATTCACTATTGGTGGAGTCATTGGCCCCGGTGCGGCGGTCCTGCAAATCATTCCACAGAACGAAGGCTTTGAGATCGAAGCGAATGTGGAACCACAATTCGTCGATGAGCTTTATCTGGGGCAACCGGCAACACTACGCTTTTCTGCCTTTAATCAGCGAACAACACCGGAGCTCAATGGCACGGTAAAGGGCATTTCGCCGAATGTGGTCATCAATGAACAAACAGGTATTTCATTTTATAAAATCCGCCTCACAGTTTCAAAAGCAGAGCTTACCCGCCTGAAGGGACAGCCCCTTATCCCCGGCATGCCGGTTGAATCCTTCATCAAAACCCGCGAACGCACCGCCCTCAATTATCTATTAAAACCCCTATTGGATCAGATAAACCGAGCCTTCAAGGAAGAGTAAAAATGTCTTGGAAAGCTGGAAATGAATTTTTATGGGCGGCACTGTATTCTTAAGTCGCTGGGTGGAAGAGCTTGATCTCCGGCGCAAGGTTTAGCAACGCCATGCTGATGGTAGTGTGGTGTCATTCGTCTGTTCCACAAATACATTATCGGTGAGAAGGAAGGTGCGGTTTAATATAAAAATATCTTGCTGCTGATTCAAAACAGGACGTGGATCCCGCACACAGCGTTATGGCATTATCTCCAGAGCGACAATTTTTCCGTTGATTCCTTGTCATTCGTAAAGGAAATGTGGAAAAAATCAAAAACAGACTTATGCAACCTACTATTTTAATGGATAAATTTGTCGTTTTGGCGGAGAGGGTGGGATTCGAACCCACGGAACGCTTACACGCTCGCTGGTTTTCAAGACCAGTGCTTTCGACCACTCAGCCACCTCTCCAGCGCCTTGCTAATGCGATATTTGTGGGGGAAATGCAAGTGGCAATTGAATAAAATGCACAAACGTAAATCCAGATAAAAAAATGGCCCGCAACAAGGCGGGCCATTTGAACTGTTTATAGATAAAAGCGGGCTTATCGCTTAATTTGGCAGTTTGTTATCAACGCCTTTTACGTAGAAATTCATGCCCAGCAATGTGCCGATTTCAGCGGTTTGACCAGCTTTTAGCCATTCACTGCCATCCTGCTTGGTGATAGGGCCAGCAAAAGGATGCAGGCTGCCGGAACGAATGGCTTCCTGTGTTGCTGCTGCTTCTTTGGCGATCTCTTCAGATACGTTGGTATAATCAGCCATGTGCACCATCTTTTGTGCCAGACCGCCCCAAACATCTGATTGCTTCCAACTGCCATCCATAACTGCACCGACACGGCCAATGTAATATTCGGACCAATCATCGACGATTGCTGTCAGTTGAGTTTCCTTGCCAAAATTGATCATGTTTGATGCCTGACCGAATGCTTTGATGCCGCGTTCGGCTGCAACCTGCATGGGGGCTGTAGAATCTGTATGCTGTGTAAGAATATCAACGCCCTGATCGATCAGGGTTTTGGCAGCATCGGACTCTTTGCCCGGATCAAACCATGTATTGACCCAAACCACTTTGAGTTTGAAATCAGGGTTTACAGTTTGCGCGCCCAGAATAAAGGCATTTATGCCACGCACAACTTCAGGAATCGGGAAGGATGCAATGTAGCCTGCCGTGCCGGTTTTTGAAACTTTGGCAGCCATTTGGCCAATGATGTAGCGACCTTCATAGAACCTGGAAGAATACGTAGAAACATTGTCTGATTCGCGCTTATAGCCAGTTGCGTGCTCAAATTTCACTTTCGGGAATTTTTTAGCAACTTTGTTGGTTGCATCCATATAACCGAAGGAAGTGGTGAAAATGATGTTACAGCCGGAACGGGCCAGACGTTCGATAGCACGCTCGGCATCGGCACCTTCTGGAACGCTTTCAAGATGAGCAGTTTCAACTTCATCGCCAAATTTTGCTTTAACAGCAAGCAGGCCCTGATGGTGCTGATAAGACCAGCCGAAATCGCCGATTGGGCCAACATAAATGGCACAAACTTTTGTTGCTGCAGATGCAGCTACAGGAGCCATCAGGCTCATTGCGAGAGCGGCACCCAGTGTTGCGGTTGATAATAGTATTTTTTTCATTAGTTTCCCCTTTTTTTGATTGTTTGTGGGTTTATCGAAATTGACTTACCGATCAGGCACAAAGCCCTTTCCCAGTGAAGCCGGTGTGTTGATTAGTGTTAGTCTGCGGTTTTGAGATATTATAACCAATACAACGATTGTCGCAATATATGGCAATGAGGACAATAGTTGAGAGGGAATATCAAAGCCGAGGGCCTGAATGTGTAATTGGGCAATGCCTACCGCACCAAACAGATAAGCACCTGCGATCACCCGCATTGGCCGCCACGAGGCAAACACCACCAGCGCAAGGGCGATCCACCCCCTGCCCGCGGTCATGTTTTCCACCCATTGTGGCGTATATACCAGCGATAGATGAGCGCCTGCAAGGCCACTACAGGCACCACCAAACATCACAGCCATATAGCGCACCTTAATGACGGATATCCCCAGAGCGTGGGCAGAACCGTGATTATCACCGACAGAACGCAGAACCAGGCCAAGACGTGACTTAAAGAGAAAATAGCTGACGGAAATGACCAGAAATATTGAGAGATAAAAAATCAAATCCTGGGCAAAGAACAATTTTCCGATCAAAGGAATTTCAGAGAGCACAGGAATGACAATTGGCACAAGTCGCACGCCTGCAAGACCAATATAGGATTCTCCCCAAAGGCCGGAAATACCCAGACCAAGAATGGTTAGCGCCAGACCGGTCGCAACCTGATTGGTGACCAAGGTGATTGTGAGGAAAGCGAAAGCCAGTGAGAACAACGAGCCCACCACAACCCCTCCTAATACGCCCACATAGGCGTTGCCCGTCATTTGTGCGAAGGAAAAACCTGCCACCGCGCCCATGATCATCATGCCTTCTACGCCAAGATTAAGCACGCCTGAGCGCTCGGTGACCAATTCACCAAGGGCCGCCAGTAAAAGAGGTGTCGCGGCTGTAAAAACCGTGAGAAGAATTGCGGTTGTCATTTCCATTTTCAGCTCCCCCTGCTGGTATTACCAGCGATGGTTGAAACAAATTTCAGCCGATAATGGATCAAGGTGTCACAGGCCAGCACAAAGAACAGCAGCAGCCCCTGAAACACTCTGCCTACCTTATCAGAAACACCAAGTGAGATTTGCGCCGCCTCGCTGCCCAGATAGGAAAGCGCCAAAATTAGCCCGGCTGCAAATATTCCCAATGGGTTCAACCGTCCAAGAAACGCAACGATGATGGCAATGAAGCCATATCCAGGTGAGATGACCGGGCGCAATTGCTGAATTGCGCCTGAGACTTCAGAGATCCCGGCAAGTCCGGCAAAGGCTCCGGCAACAAGGAAGGCAAACATGGTTGTACGCTTGGCACTGAAACCTGCAAACTGCCCTGCCCTTGGGCTATCTCCAATGACCTTGATTTCAAAGCCCTTCATTGTGCGTGAAAGCATGAACCAAACGATGATAACGCCGAGGATGGCGAACACTGCGCCATAATGGGCACGTCCGGATTCCAAGACTTCCGGCAAAATTTGCTCAGGTGAGAACCCGCGACTTTCCGGAAAATTATAGCCTTCAGGGTTGCGCCACTTGCCTCGTATCAGCCAATCAAGAAATAATTGTGCCACATAAACCAGCATTAAACTTGTGAGGATTTCATTGGCACCGAAGCGGTTTTTCAGCCATGCGGGAATTGCTGCCCATGCAGCGCCCCCGGCCATGCCCATAACCATCATGGCGGGCAATACCCAAAAGCCGGTTTGTTCGGGATAAAGGATTGGCAATATACAACCCGCAACTGCCCCCATTACAAATTGGCCTTCGGCGCCGATATTCCAATTGGACGAGCGAAAACAAACGGCAAGGCCGGTTGCAATCAGGATCAACGGTGCAGCCTTGATGGCCAGTTCATGCAAAGACCAGACTTCGATGAGTGGCTCAATGAAGAACGCATAGAGAGCGTCAATCGGATTTAGCCCCAATGCTGCAAACATGATCGCACCGGCGACCAAAGTGATCCCAAGCGCTATAAAGGGGGAAGCCATGGCGAAGAGTGCAGATGGCTGCGAACGTCTTTCAAGTTCAATACGCATTGGCAACTCCTGCACTATCCATGTCATTATCTGCCATACCGCCCATCAACAGGCCTATTTCCTCACGCGTCATATTGCTTGCGTCTTCGGGTTTGGAAAGATGGCCATCGGACATGACGGAAATTACGTCAGATATTTCAAATATTTCATCCAGATCCTGAGAAATCACGATTACGCACGAACCGGAACGCGCCAGATCGATCAAGGCCTGACGCACCCTGGCAGCAGCACCGGCATCAACTCCCCATGTGGGTTGGTTTACGACCATGATGGAGGGCTGGCGATCAAGCTCGCGACCCATGATGAATTTCTGCAAATTGCCACCAGAAAGAGACGAGGCAGCCGGGTCCGTGCCCGATTTCCGCACATCCATCACTTCGCAGATACGCTTGGTGGCCTGCTGTAATTGCTCATTCATAATATAGCGAATGGCGCCAAGTCCGGTAAATGCAGCATTATCTGAGACGTGGCGGGCCAATAGCAGGTTCTCCGACAGTTTCAAATCGGGCACTGCCGAATGGCCAAGACGTTCTTCAGGCACAAAGGCCGCGCCCAACTGCCTGCGGCCGTTAATGCCCACAGCGCCAACGGGATTGCCTCGCATGGTAATTTTATCATTTTCGGCAATGGTAATTTCGCCGGAAACAAGATCGAAAAATTCGCTCTGGCCATTTCCTGCAACGCCGGCAATGCCAAGCAATTGGCCGCCATACATTTCAAGATTGATATTTTTCAGGGACATCGCAAAAGGTGAAGCTGAAGGAACTGAAATGCCTTTCAACTCCAGCAAAATTTCGTCGCCCTTTGCATTCCCGGTTTGGCGGGAAATGTCTTCGACTTCGCCACCCACCATCATATTGGCAAGAGAGCTGGCAGTTTCCTTGGAAGGATCGCATTCGCCCACAACCTTGCCATGGCGCAAAACAGTCGCGCGGTCACAAAGCCGCCTCACCTCATCCAGGCGATGAGAGATATAGAGGATCGAGCGGCCCTCGCTTTTCAACCGCTCAAGAGTAACAAACAAATTGTCAGCTTCCTGCGGGGTTAAAACAGAGGTGGGTTCATCAAGGATAATCAATTGAGGATTTTGTAACAGGCAACGCACGATCTCAACACGTTGGCGTTCACCCACTGAAAGATCACCCACTATAGAATCTGGATTTAGCGGCAGGCCGTAACTGTGGGAAAGCTCCAACGCTTTCTCGCCAATTTCTGCTGGGCTAAATCCACCATCAAGGGAAAGCGCGATGTTGTCAGCAACAGAAAGACTATCGAAAAGGGAGAAGTGCTGGAACACCATGCCAATGCCTATTTGCCTGGCAGCCGATGGACTGGAGATTTGAACAGGCTGGCCGTGCCATATAATTTCTCCACCATTTGGCTGGAGTGAACCATAGAGCATTTTTACGAGAGTGGATTTGCCAGCGCCATTTTCACCTAGCAGCGCATGAATTTCGCCGTGACCAATGGTGAAATCAACTTTGTCATTAGCAACAAGGTCACCAAATTTCTTGGTGATTTCTCTTACTTCTAGCATAAGACCAGATTTAGAAGAATGGTCCTGTTCGGTGTTACCCAGTGATTTTCCCATAAAGGTATTTGAACGGAAAGATTTTGGAAAATCCAGTAAATTCTAAACCAAGCAAAGATTTTGTGTGGTTAAAACTCGGATATAATGATGCTTCTGGAATTCAAACAAAAAAGGCCCGCCAAAAGGCGGGCCAATTTAATCAATAATCTCTTAGTGAGAGAATATCAGATTAGCGATTATTTACCGCGTCTTTCAGAGCCTTACCGGCTTTGAATTTTGGAGCCTTGGATGCAGGCACATTGATTGGCTCACCGGTGCGTGGATTGCGCGCAGTAGTGGCTTTACGATCAGCAACAACAAAGCTGCCGAATCCCAACAAACGTACTTCATCGCCAGCTGTCAAAGTTTCAGTAATGCATGCAAGCACGGCTTCAACTGCACCACCTGCGGATTCTTTGGTCATGCCGGCTTTGTCAGCAACAGCAGAAATAAGTTCATTTTTGTTCATTTCTTATCCTTTCCGATATCTAGAACGACTCATCAAACTTGAGCCAACGTTCGCCTTTTGAATAATTTTTTTCAATAGATAACATCTTGAAAACGGCTGTTTTCTTCACTTTTTGGGACAATATGGCAAAAAAATGCTTAAAAATCATCGGCAAGATGTCTGCAACTACCAAAAATCTCCGAAAGAGCTTTATTTAAAGGGGGTTAGCGCTACCAAAATCCACTGATTCGTTGCCTGTTTTCCAGGATATACAGGCCAAAAAAAAGGGCTGATGAAATCATCAGCCCTTTTCATATTCATGAAACAAAGGCCAAAACGAATTGAACTCTGTCGTGGTTGCCACGATTTTAGTGGGCGATTGATGCGCTTCCTGCATCAGGAGAAACCATCATCGCTTTGCGCGCGGCGGCCTCATCTTCAGCAGTCCATTCGATTGCCTCTGGCATACGAAGCAGCGCGTGGGAGAGCACCTCATCCACATTGGATACAGGAACAATATCCAGCGCGTTTTTCACGTTGTCTGGAATATCAACCAAGTCCTTTGCATTGTCTGACGGGATCAGAACTTTAGTAATGCCACCACGAAGGGCCGCAAGTAGTTTTTCCTTAAGCCCGCCAATTGGTAAAACCCGCCCTCTCAGGGTAATTTCACCAGTCATAGCAATGGATTTATGGATGGGAATACCAGTCATAACCGAAACAATCGAAACAGCCATTGCGACGCCAGCAGATGGGCCATCCTTGGGTGTTGCACCTTCCGGCACATGCACATGGATGTCACATTTATCAAATTTTGGTGGTTCAATACCAAAATCGATAGCCCTTGAGCGCACATAGGATGCAGCAGCAGAAATGGATTCCTTCATCACATCGCGCAAATTGCCCGTGACTGTCATCTTGCCTTTACCGGGCATGCTGACACTCTCAATGGTAAGTAATTCACCGCCAGCTTCCGTCCATGCGAGACCTGTGACAATACCAACCTGATCCTCTTCCTCAGCCTGACCAAAACGAAACTTGGGAACGCCGAGATATTCCTCGATGTTCTTTGCCGTAATTTTAATGGATTTCTTTTTGGTTTTAATGATCTGAGTAACAGCCTTACGCGCAAGTTTGGACAATTCCCTTTCGAGATTACGCACGCCTGCTTCGCGGGTATAGGTGCGAATAATGATGCGGATGGCATCATCAGAAATTGAAAATTCCTTATCCAGCAGCGCATGATCTGTCATGGTTTTTGTCAACAAATGACGCTTGGCGATTTCAAGTTTTTCGTCTTCCGTATAACCGGCGATGCGAATAATTTCCATACGATCCATCAAAGGACCTGGAATGTTCAGCGTGTTTGCTGTGGTAATGAACATCACGTTGGAAAGGTCATATTCGACTTCCAGATAATGGTCAGAAAAAGTGCTGTTTTGTTCCGGATCAAGCACTTCCAGCAAGGCAGATGACGGATCACCACGGAAATCCTGCCCCATCTTGTCGATCTCGTCGAGCAAAAATAGTGGGTTGGTTTTCTTGGCCTTTTTCATGGACTGAATAACTTTACCGGGCATTGAGCCGATATAGGTACGACGATGACCGCGAATTTCGGCTTCATCGCGCACACCGCCAAGGGCCATGCGAACAAATTCACGGCCTGTGGCACGGGCAATCGATTTCCCAAGCGATGTTTTACCAACGCCAGGAGGGCCAACAAGGCAAAGAATTGGGCCTTTGATTTTCTTGGCACGTGATTGAACCGCAAGATATTCAATGATGCGTTCCTTGACCTTTTCCAGGCCATAATGATCTGCATCAAGCACTTCTTCGGCCGCGTTCAAATCTGTTTTCACCGCAGAGCGCTTGCCCCATGGAATACCAAGCAACCAATCAAGATAGTTGCGCACAACGGTTGCCTCTGCAGACATCGCGCTCATCTGTTTGAGCTTTTTAAACTCTGCGTCGGCCTTTTCACGAGCTTCCTTGGAGAGTTTGGTCTTTTTGATTTTTTCTTCAAGTTCACCCAACTCGTCGCGGCCATCTTCGCCCTCGCCAAGTTCCTTCTGGATCGCTTTCATCTGTTCGTTCAGATAATATTCGCGTTGGGTCTTTTCCATCTGCCGCTTAACGCGGGAGCGGATGCGTTTTTCCACTTGCAGGACGGAGATTTCACCTTCCATCATGCCCAAAACATGTTCAAGCCGCTCGCGAACGCTGAAAATGCCGAGAATTTTCTGCTTTTCAGAAATTTTCACAGCAAGATGTGATGCAACGGTATCTGCAAGTTTGGTGTAATCTTCAATTTGAGTGACAGCAGTGAGGACTTCCGGTGACACTTTTTTGTTGAGTTTCACATAGCCCTCAAACTCGGAAACTACCGAACGGGCAAGCGCTTCAACTTCAATCGGATCATCTTCTTCATCTTCGATGATTTCTGCATAGGCCTCAAAATAGTCTTCACGATCCGTGAACCGTTGCACACGGGCACGAGCCACCCCTTCCACCAGCACCTTCACAGTACCATCTGGCAGTTTCAGCAACTGCAACACAGAAGCGATCGCACCGATCTCATAAAGAGATTCAGGTGATGGATCATCGTCGGTGGCGTTTTTCTGAGTGAAGAGCAGGATCTGGCGATCCGTATTCATCACTTCTTCCAATGCAGCAATCGATTTTTCACGACCGACAAACAGTGGAACAATCATATGAGGAAACACCACAATATCGCGCAATGGCAATAATGGGAATGTTTCGCCGAAATCGAGTTCAATCTTGTCTGGACCAGTAGTCGTCATAGTCATTTATTCCTTATTGGGTCTGCTAGTTTTAACCTGCAACCCTGGGGGATCCTTGCGAATCCAATATATACCCTGTGCGTGCTAAGGAATACCGTTTATCGCGACAAACCTTAAATGCTTTTCGTTTTTTGTGAATTAGCCACTGCACAATCGGGTTGGTTGGCCTTGATTTGGGGTGCAAACGGTCTGGCTTCAAGTGCATTGGCCAAAATTCGGGATCGAATCAAAGGTTAAATCAAATTTCAATTCTGATTCTTTTTGTCCGTTTCGAGCTATCAATTGCTGACCATGACCAAATGGGCAGCGTCACGAATATCAAATAACAGCGAAACGACCATTGTGGCGATCAACAAAATCACCCAAAGCCCATATGTGCTTTTTGGCTTAAATTCGCTGCTGCGCACTTCATGCACGAGCAGATAATACAAAAGCGGTGGCCAGACAATCAGATGAACCACGGCAATCCAGTGAATGGAACCCATGAGATAGAAAACAATTCCCGCACCTAAAAAGGTGAACACAAAAAAGGTAATAAGTGCAAATCGCGCTGCCTTGCGCTCACGCGCATAAAGGAATGCGAGCGCAAAAATAAAGCCCATCCAACTCACCCATAATAATACGGGCATTGGAAGGGCTT
>JAESUH010000236.1 GCA_016763155.1 Rhizobiaceae bacterium | reverse complement strand
TTTCAATTTCAATTTGAATTCATCTGCCGCAATTTTCTGCGCGATATATTCTTCAAACATCATTGCATGGCTGGCAATCAATTCTGTCTCTGGTCCAGGCAAAAGCGCTGGAATTTCATCGCGCAGTGTCAACAGGCTGGAAGGTTCCAGCCCGATGATTTTTGTTCCCGCTTTTGCATATTTCAACAGGCTGGCAACCAGTCGCTCTGCCTCTTGCTTGGCTTTCTCGGTTAGACCGATCGACAAGAACGTACGGCCAGAATGAAGCGGACGACCGCCATCCACAGGTTTTACGATCTCAACATTAATGCCCGCAGCTCGTAGCACTCGCCCGGCTGCGCGCAGGTTTTCCGGTTCAAAATATCGATTGAATGGATCGACAAACAAGGCGACTGTTTCCACGCTATCATCAGAATTGAAAAACTCGTTGTCCCTGAATGGCTTTGAGTGCCATTTGGGCAATTGTCGCTTGGCAGAAAACCCGGTTACGCCCTCCAATAACTTTGCAACACCTGGAATGCCATCACGCAAATTCATCAACCATGGAAATTTGGAAGCCATCGGTGCGTAAGCGGGCATATATCCTACCAAACGATCATGCAGAGAGATGCCATATTTAGTGGCTCGGGCACGCAGTACTTCAATTTTCATGCGGGCCATATCAACGCCGGTCGGGCATTCGCGGCGACACCCTTTGCAGGAAACACAAAGCTCCATGGCTTCCATCATGCCGTCGCTGGAAAATGCATCCTTGCCAAGTTGCCCGGAAATCGCCAATCGCAAAGTGTTGGCGCGGCCACGGGTAGAATCTTTTTCATTGCGGGTTACACGGTATGACGGGCACATCAAACCACCCGTTAATTTACGGCAGGCACCATTATTGTTGCACATTTCAACAGCGCCCTGAAACCCGCCGCCGGAACCTGGCCATTGAGACCAATCGAGCGCCGTATCAAATTCGCCAACGGAATAATCCTGATCGTAGCGGAACAAAGATCGGTCATCCATCTTAGGTGCGTGAACAACTTTGCCGGGATTAAACAAGCCATCGGGATCGAAAACCTCTTTCACGTTCTCAAACGCACGGGTCAATTGCTTGCCAAACATGCGCTCGTGAAACTCGGAGCGAACAATACCATCTCCGTGCTCGCCCGAGTGCGAACCCTTGTATTTGGCCACCAATTCGAACGCTTCTTCTGCGATTGCCCGCATGGTTTTTACGTCATGTTCCAAGCGTAAATTCAACACTGGCCGCACATGCAAACACCCGACCGACGCATGAGCATACCACGTACCCTTGGCTCCATTTTTTTCGAATATCTCAGTCAGGCCATCGGTATAATCTGCAAGATCCGGCAGCTCCACTGCGCAATCTTCCACAAAAGAAACAGGCTTCCCCTGCTCCTTCATGGACATCATTATGTTCAAACCGGCCTTACGCACTTCAATCAATGCACCTTGCAAACTGCTATCGACGATGGAAACAATACCTCCCCAGGCATCCCCCTCGCCTTTCCATGAAAAGCCGATATCGCCCATCACCTCTTCAAGTTCACGGAGCTTTCGCAGATTATCGTCTGGCTCGTCTTCACCATATTCAACGAGTAATATCGCTTCAGGATTGCCGCGTACCACTTGCTCAATTGTTGGCCGGAAAATTTCGATGTCACGTGCCAGTGCAATCATGGTGGCATCCACAAGTTCTACCCCATAAACGCCAAGTTTTGCCAGATGTTGCGTGGCATCCATCGCCGCATGAAACGTCGGAAAATGACAAACACCGAGCACTTTGTTTTTCACCAGTGGCGAAAGTTTTAACTCAATCGCTTCTGAATAAGCCAATGTGCCTTCCGACCCAACCAGCAGGTTCGACAAATTATTGAGCCCGTTTGAAGGCATCAGTGCGTCAATATTATAGCCGCCGACACGTCGCAAAACCTTTGGAAACTGCTTTTTGATTTCATCAGCATTTTCAGCACCCAGGTCCAGCATGCTACGAACCAGATGAGAGCGAACCAAATCTTTCTGCAAATTATTGCGATCAATTTCGCCAAAATGCATTTTTTGACCATCAGCCAGGATCGCATCAATTGATAAAACATTGTCGCGCATAATGCCGTAACGAATCGAGCGGCCACCACATGAATTATTTGCGCACATCCCACCGATAGTGGCGCGCGATGCTGTGGACACATCGACCGGAAACCAAAGACCGTGCGGTTTAAGTATGCGGTTCAATTCATCCAGAACTATGCCCGGTTCCACAACACATCGACGGTTTTCCACATCCAATTCCAAAACACGATTGAGGTATTTGGAGTTATCAACCACCAATGCATGATTGACCGTCTGCCCGCATTGAGAGGTTCCGCCTCCACGGGCAAGTACAGGAATTCCATGTTCGCGAGCCGCTGAAATACAGGCTTCCACATCCTCGATAGTCTTAGGGGTAACCACGCCGTGAGGCATCATTTGGTAGAATGAAGCATCGGTCGCATATCGGCCGCGGTTGAATGCGTCAAACATGACTTCGCCGGAAATTTCTCTTCGCAGACGTTGTTCAAAATTCGAACCACTATCTAGTTTCATGCCCATGCCCCGATAAAAATTGCTTGACTTAATTATGAATTCATAATTCAAATTGCACAGTCTTTAAGTTTCTTGCAAGCGAAATTGGATCAATTTGATCAGGCAGTTGTTGATTGCCCACTCCGTTTTGCAGGAAAAATACACAGAACGGATCATATTAATGAGAACTGCGGGTCGTCACTTTCTTCAAATACCAGGGCCGAGCTCCGTCCCCGATAGAATTTTGCGTGCAATCGATATGCCGACAATGGACCACCGAGGCCCTGCATTTGCTGACGTTGGCCGCCAGGCACTGGAAGGCATGAAGTGGGTTTTCAAAACTGAAAACCGTGTATTCATCTACCCGGCATCAGGCACAGGAGCATGGGAAGCAGCACTGGTAAATGCGCTTTCCCCTGGTGATAAGGTTTTGATGTTTGAAACCGGCCACTTTTCAAGCCTGTGGAAATCTCTCGCATTGAAACTTGGGTTTGACCCGGAATTCATTGAGGGCGACTGGCGCGGCGGTGCAGAAGCTGAGAGAATTGGTCAACGCTTACGCGAAGACAAAAGCCACGAGATTAAAGCGGTTTGTGTTGTCCACAACGAAACTTCGACTGGTTCTGTCTCACAAATCAAAGCAGTGCGGAAAGCCATCGATGAAGCTGGCCATCCGGCATTGTTAATGGTCGACACTATCTCAAGCCTTGCCTCAATTGATTTTCAACATGATGAATGGGGCGTGGACGTAACCATCGGCGGTTCGCAAAAAGGTTTGATGTTGCCTCCGGGAATTTCATTTAACGCCGTCAGCGAAAAAGCCATGGCTGCGCACGAAAAAGCCACCACAAGGCTATCCTATTGGAGTTGGTCAGATATGGCTGGCCCAAATGACACTGGTTACTTCCCCTACACACCCGCAACCAACATGCTCTACGGCCTTAACGAAGCAATTGAAATGTTGCGCGAAGAAGGCCTGGAGAATGTATTTGCGAGGCATATCCGTCACGGCGTTGCCACTCGCAAAGCCGTTCACGCCTGGGGATTGGATGTTTTATGCAGCCGTCAGGGAGACGAAAGCGACGTGCTGACCGCAGTGCTTATGCCTGAAGGTCATAGCGCAGATGCATTTCGCGCCACGACCCTAAAGAATTTTAACATGTCGCTTGGAAACGGACTTTCCAAGGTTGCGGATAAGGTTTTTCGCATCGGTCATTTGGGAGACTTCAACGATCTAATGTTGATGGCCACATTGTCGGGTGTTGAAATGGGGCTTGGGAAAGCCGGTGTTCCACATACTTCAGGCGGCGCGCAAATCGCCATGGAGCATCTAAAGGAAACGTCTGTACCGTCATAACCGGCGGAGTTTTTTGCAGAAGTAATATAAACTTATGGGAGAGAAGATTATGAATATGAAGACAATTTTGCTGGGAGCGGCAACCGTTGCGTTGCTTTCTTCTTCGGCATTCGCTGCGGATCTGAAGCTGAAGTTTGGCCATGTGGGCAAACCGGGATCGCTGTTTGAAGCAAGCGTCAATGCATTCGCTACCTGTTCAAACAAAGCGCTTGGCGACAAAGCAGAAGTGCAGACCTTTGGTTCCTCGCAGCTCGGCAAGGACAAAGAGCTTCTGCAAAAACTGAAACTGGGCCAGATAACCTTTTCTTTGCCATCATCGGTAATGTCATCGGTTGCTGATGAGTTTGGTGTTTTCGAAATGCCATATATCATCAAAGATCGCGATCATATGCGCCGGGTTCAGGCAAAGCACATGGATATTTTCCAGAAAGCTGCCCAATCCAAAGGCTACCGGATCATTGGACTGTTTGAAAACGGCTTTCGTCATATCACAAACAACACCCGCCCGATTAAAGTACCGGCTGATCTTGCTGGCGTAAAATTGCGTACACCCAAGGGTGCATGGCGCGTGAAAATGTTCAAACTCTATGGTGCAAATCCAACACCGATGTCATTTTCCGAAGTGTTTACCGCTCTTCAGACTGGTGTGATTGATGGTCAGGAAAATCCGTATGCACAGATCGCATCGGCTAAATTCCAGGAAGTGCAAAAATACCTGTCGATCACAGGTCACGTTTACACCCCTGCTTATGTGCTGGTTTCCGACAAGCATTACGCAAAACTACCGGGTGATGTGCGCTCTGCATTGGAAAAATGTGGTGTTGAAACGCAGAACTTTGTCTACGACCATGCAGCCAAACTTGAAGTTGAACTCCTCGACGTGATCAAGGCTGCCGGTGTTAATGTCATTGAAGCTGACAAAGCCGCATTCATTGCCGCTTCCAAGCCAATCTATGAAGACTTTGCTTCCAGCGTTGAAGGCGGCGGCGATCTGATCTCCAAAGTTCAGGCACTTGCCAACGGCTCGTAAGCCAAAACAAATTATGCCGGGGGGAATTCATTTCCCTCCGGCACTTCACTCAACAAAATATTTTCCGGAAATTATAATTTGTCCCTTCTAAATTCTTTTAGCCGTAAGCTAGAATCCGTCCTTGAGTGGGTTCTCATCATGCTCAT
Source organism: Rhizobiaceae bacterium (assembly GCA_016763155.1). Lineage (GTDB taxonomy): Bacteria > Pseudomonadota > Alphaproteobacteria > Rhizobiales > Rhizobiaceae. The sequence goes on along the minus strand of JAESUH010000236.1, from coordinate 4,095 downwards.
GGTGTTGCTTACAGTTTCTGTCATTGTCGCAGTTTTGATGCGCCTCGCGGGCAGCTCTCCCTCATGGTATGATGAAGTTGCCGCTATTCAGTTGTCATGGATCACCTATTATGGTGCTGGTCTTGCCGCTTTGAAACGTCGCCATATCGGGTTTGACAGCGTATTGCTTGCAATTCCCATGCCTTACCGCATGGTCTTTGTTGCATTTGCTGAAATCGTTGTTCTTGGCTTTTTCTACATCATGGCCGTAGCCGGTCTGGAAGTACTGGTAGTTCTGGAGGGCGACATGCTTGTTTCTCTCACATGGGTTCCGGTTCAATTCACTCAATCGGTCATCCCTATTGGTGCCATCTTATTCATAATCTGCGAACTGCTCAGTCTGCCAAAATACTGGAAAATGACGGCTGCTGGAGTTTCCATAGAACATGCCGACATCGACGAAGAAGTTGAAATCGAAATGAAAAAAGCGGGGAATTCTTAATCATGTTGATGTTCGCAATATTTGCCCTCCTCATCGTTCTTATCTGCATCAATATCCCCATCGCCGTGGCGTTGGCTGTATCAGCTATTCTTGGTCTGGTGATAACTGAAGGCACTGGTGCTCTCGTTACTGTTGCGCTGGATATGTATGATGGCTCGACCAAATTCTCGCTGATTGCAATTCCAATGTTTGTGCTGGCCGGAGCCATCATGAATGCCGGCGGAGTCACCGACCGCCTGATCAACTTTGTCTCCGCCCTCATCGGCTTTGTGCGCGGTGGTCTGGCCATGGTGAACATTGGCGTTTCGCTGTTTTTCGCCGAAATTTCCGGCTCTGCCGTTGCCGATGTGGCAGCACTCGGCTCCATCCTGATCCCGCAAATGAAAAAACGCGGTTACAGCGCTGCTTTTTCGGCGGCGGTCACATCGTCCTCTGCATCGCTGGCCATCATCATTCCACCATCCATACCGATGATCCTTTATGCAACCTCGGCAAACACCTCGGTCGAGCAGCTATTCGTTGCCGGCATTGTTCCCGGTCTTATGGGGGCAGCGGGTCTGATGGGCGTCGCCTATATGTTTGCGGTGCGCTATGATTTGCCAACTGAAGAAGCCTTCAACATGCCGCGCGTGCGCGAAACCTTCATGGAAGCCCTGCCCGCGTTCACTTTGCCGGTAATTATTCTAGGTGGTATTTTTGGTGGATTTGTAACCGCAACCGAAGCCGCTGGTCTGGCTGTTATTGCCGCATTTGTTGTTGGCTTGTTCTATCGCCAAATGAACGTGAAACATCTCAAACGCGCCATGCTTGATGGCGGCATGCAAACTGCCGTTGTAATGTTGCTGGTTGCTGCCTCCGTTTTGATGGGCGGGTTCCTCACCCGGGCCCAATTCCCGCAGCATTTTGCTGAGGCGCTCATGGATGTCACCTCAAGCCAGTGGCAAATTCTGCTGATCCTCAATTTCTTCTTTTTGTTCATCGGGTTTTTCCTGCACTCGGCAGCTGCAATCATTCTGGTGGTGCCAATTGTAATACCACTGATTGTGAGTGCCGGGATTGATCCTGTGCATTTCGGCCTGATCGTTACGCTCAACCTGGCAATCGGACAGCAAACACCCCCAGTCGCCAGCGTGCTGATAACCGCGTGCTCGGTGGCGCGAGCGAATATATGGGAAGTCTCAAAGGTCAACATATATTTCGTTGCGGTGCTGTTTGTGGTGCTGATGATTTGCACCTATGTACCTTCAGTGCCGATGTTCCTAGTAGAATATTTCTATCGCTAGATAAAACTAAAATTCAAACTAAATTAGATTTCAAAGGAAATTCAGATGGCATTAACACTGGAAAATGCACAAGATATGATTGCTACCGCTTTCGCAAAGGGCAAGGAACTGGGACTGGCACCTCTCACAATCGTCGTGCTTGATGCAGGTGGACATGTGAAAGCCCTGGCGCGCGCCGATGGCACAAGCACTTTACGGCCGGATATTGCAACCGGCAAAGCCTATGGTGCGATTGCCATGGGGCTTGGTTCCCGTGCCTTGTTCAATCGAGCACAAGAGCAACCCTTTTTCATTCAAGCGATGAACGGTCTTGCAAAAGGCTCGTTGGTTCCGGTACCGGGCGGCGTTCTAATTCGCGAAGATGATGCCATCATCGGCGCAGTTGGCATAACTGGCGATACTTCGGACAATGACGAAATTTGCGCAATCACCGCCATTGAAACAGCTGGGTTTACCGCTGATGCAGGTTGAGCGTTAATCGTTGGGTTTACGAATTTCCTTTTCGAACACCGCCTTCTGCTTGCGCAGTTCATAATTTACGAAAGCATGCGTGTTTCGAGTTCGGCTTCTGCCTTTTCTTCAAGGTCATGCATTTAATTGATATCAGAGGTCGCAGGCTAGCAATCAACATCAAAAAACAAAAACCCACGGTCCAAGTATCATTGCAATTGCGTAAACAATGAAGATAGCCAGTACGTCGAGGACTGCGCCGGTTTTCAGCATTTGCTGAGCAGTCACATCGCCGCTGCCATATACGATTGCGTTTGGAGGTGTTGCGACAGGCAACATGAAACCAAGGGAGGCTGCCAGACCAATTGGAAGAACCAGTTCCAGTGGTGCAACACCCAGTTCGATTGCCGCTGCGCCCGCCACCGGCAGGAAGACTGCAGCCATTGCCGTATTGCTTGCGATTTCGCCCAGATAAACCATTGTGGCCATGGCTATAAGAATAATCAGCGCAATAGGCAGCATTTCAAGGGAAACCAGGCCTGCGCCAATCGTAGATGAAAGACCGCTGCTATCAATCGCTGCTGCCAGCGAAAGCCCGCCGCCAAACAGGATCAACACGTCCCAACGGATTGATTTTGCATTCTCCCACTGGAGGAGCCTTCCCTCGTTAGGTTCTCCTGAGGGTAGTGCAAACAAAATGAGCGCAGCAGTCATGACAATTCCAGAATCGCTTAGCGGGAGAGCCGGTATTGCCGTTTCCAACAGGGGGCGAAATATAAGGGCAAGTCCCGCAAGTATGGCGACAATGGCAACGCGTTTTGCACCAATTGACAGGGTTGACGAGGCTGGCTGCGCATCCTCAATCATCCGCTTTAGAACAATTTCGCTGTGTTCACCAAGTTGGAACATAAATTTTGTCAGCAGCCACCATGTCACCGGCAACAAGATAATCAGGATGGGGACGCCAAGCAGCATCCATTGGCCAAAACCGATTTTAACGCCATGAGCGGTTTCAACATAAGCTGCAAGAAGCGCATTAGGCGGCGTACCTATGAGGGTCGCCATGCCGCCAATGGTTGCAGAAAATGCAATGCCCAGCATTAGGGCCGCAGCAAAGGTATCGCACTCGTTTTTGGAGGTATTTTCACTTCGCATTGATTGAATGAGTGATTTTGCAATTGGCATCATCACCATTGCCGTTGCGGTATTGGTGATCCACATGCTTAAAAATGCAGTGCATATCATCAACGCGCCAATTAGCCCTGCCAACCCACTGTGATTCATACGAAGAACACTCGCTGCAATCCGGCGATGCAAATCCCACCGCTCCAGCGCGCTGGCAATCAAAAAGCCTCCCAGGAACATAAATACGAGTGGATGGGCATAAGCCTGTGCCACTATTTCAATAGGCTCTTCCAGCAAGAATGGGACAGCAACGAGAGGTATGAGCGCAGTTGCAGCGAGTGGCAGCGCTTCACTCATCCACCAAATCATCATCAACAAAGCGAGGGCTGCAACACTCCAAGCTGCGTTGGTTATACCCGATGGAGCAGGAGATATCACCATGGCAACAAACACCAAAATCCCGGTGATTAAGCCAATTTTTTGGGTGCGGGTTGTGGCTTTTTTAGGAAGTGGGGCATTCGGCATTTTATATGGCGCTCTTTCTGTCTATCGAAGAATATTTTTATTACGCATAATGCAGATACTATCCTGATGCGTTATTGTATTTGGGTCCACACCCAAATGATCCGTCAACAACAAAGGACCACAAGCGTCAATGACAATGCTCCCTACCAAGGTACAGCCAAACTTTGCAGATAACAGACTGCTGCAATTTTTGCTGGTGGCCTATTTGGGCGTTTGGATCTGGGCGGCAAT
>JAESUH010000235.1 GCA_016763155.1 Rhizobiaceae bacterium | reverse complement strand
TCGACTACATCGAGATGTTCTATAATCCAAAACGTAAACACACGAACAACGGAATGCTATCACCCGCAGACTTTGAACAGCAGAAAAAATCGAAACCGCAAGGTGTCTAGGAAACTAGGGGCAATTCAATCGCTTGTGGTTTTTTTTGAATACATCATCATTACAAATCTGATCAACAAATTTTGCCATCGCGATACTTTGACTTGATGACATTGGTTAAACGAAGTTGTAAACGGCTTAGGCACTCGGCAGTAAAAGAGAATGCAGAAGACAGTCACATTTTTTTTAAATATGTTTGTTCCAAAACCTTTCCAAAATTCATTATATCTGACTCTTTTCCAAACTTGCCGATAAGTTGAATACTGGAAGGAATAGTACTGTCAGTCGACCCCATTGGCATGGCCAGAGTTGGGTGTCCGGTATGATCAAACAGACAAGTGTGACGAACCATAGCTGCGGTGAAGTTCTTCACTGCACCAGCAATCGTCAAAGTATCAACAGCCCGAACCGGCTGGTGAACTGCTAATGTTGGATTGATTAGAAAGTCTGTTTTTTCAAAAATATGATTTATCTGTTTGGTAAATTCGACCCGTAATTTGCAATTGCGAACGTATTCGCCAACTGACATATCATCAACTAAATCAAACCCGAGTTTAGCAATGGGTGGATAGCGTTCACGGTGCTCGCTGTAGTGTGCTAAATGAAACGCAGCATTTTCAACGACAAAGATGTTCATATGCATATCGCAGATTTCATTTAGGTCTGGCATTTCAATTTCTACGACTTCAATGCCCAAATCAGAAAACAAGGTGAGTAAGTTACCTGTTTGCTTTTGAATTTCAACATCCGTCTCACCGATCCATTTTGGATCTATACCCACAGATTTTGGTAGATCAACTTGTGACGGCTGCTGGTTGGATATGGCTGACCAGATTAGGTCAACATCTTCGACTGACCGGGCCATAGGACCGACATGGTCGAGTGATTGAACAAGAGGGAAAATACCATCCATTGGTAATGCGCCAAAGGTTGGCTTCAGACCAACTATTCCACAACAGGCGGCTGGAATTCTAATGGAACCGCCGGTATCGGTGCCGATGGCACCTAGAGCCATGTTAGCCGCAAGAGCAGCTGCAGATCCTCCGCTCGAACCACCAACACTTAATTTAGGATCAATTGGGTGAGTTACCGCTTCAGTCTTAACATCAAAAGCCCCGGGATCACTGACAGACTGTCCAATTAATATTGCGCCACTATCAATGAGTTTTTGCGTGATCCAGGCGTTTGAATGGGGAATATGATCGTTTCGGAAATTTAATCCCGCCGAACAACTTATCCCTTCAATGTCACAGTTTTCTTTGACAACAAAGGGAAGGCCAGCAAGAGGCCCAATAGCCTCTCCTTTACCGAGCTTTTCATCAATTTTTTTAGCTCTTTTAAGTGCGCTTTCAGCCATAACGTTTGAAAGGGCACCAATGTTGGCATTCTCTGCTTCAATTCTTTCCTGAAAGATATTGGTGAGTTCTTCTACGCTCACATCGCGGTTACGGATGGCGGCAAGAGCCGCCATCGCACTGCTTGTGATAGTTTTTTCAGATTGTGTGGTCAAAATGACCTCTTTCTCTTCTCTGAAGAAAACGTTGGCTTAAAGGCTGCAGCCAGTAACAATTGGATCAATCTGACCGTAGTTCTCAACTGTTTCCCAGGCACCCGCGGCATTTGCCCGAGCAAGAATGCTGTTGGAGCGCATAACACCGTTGGAGGCAAAGCTTACATGACCTTGAGGTGCATCAAACTCCACTGTACCCAAAGCATCAATCACAGCTTCAGTTTCTGTTGTACCAGCTTTTTCCACTGCGAGTTTATAGAGATAAACTGCATCATAGGCTGCCTCACCAATCGCGTTGATTGGTTTATCTGCACCAAACATATCGCCATACGCTTTCTTAAACGCAACGTTTTGAGGATTGTCGATGTTCATGAAATAAGCTTGGTTTGAAAGTGCGCCAACCGTCAGTTCAGGATCAGCGCCACTGACAACGTCATCCAGGCCTTGGCTGAACAATTGTTGTGAGAGACCAAAGCTCTTATACTGTTTTAGGAATGTGAAGAGGTCGTTACCTGCACACATCATCCATACAAAATCTGGTTTGGCTGCTTTGACGCGGTCAAGAGCAGGACCGAAATCCTGTGTCCCGAAAGGGAAGAATTCAGCACCTAGCACTTTACCACCTTTGGCTTCCATAGCTGCTTTGATGGTATCTGCGCTTTTACGCGGCCATACATAATCAGATCCGATGATGTAGGTTGATTTACCTTCGTTTGCTGTCAACCATTCGACTGAAGGAACGATCTGCTGATTTGGAATTTGACCTGTAGATTTGAAGTAGCGTTCACAAACTTCACCTTCATAGTATGTCGAGTACATCAGCAATTTTTTGGCTGGTGTTGTCACGCTGCGTGCAGCGACGTGTGTCAGGCTGGCAATCAAACCGATTGTTGCGTCAACGCCATCTCCGTTGATCAGTTTTCTGGCCTTGTTGATTGCGCCTTTGGTCGTTGTCTGGTCGTCCTCAACGATGAATTCAACTTGACGACCACCAATGCCATTGGAGCCATTTATTTCGCTAACAGCCAGTTTGAAACAGTTGAGCTGAGTTTCACCCAAGATTGTTTCAAGGCCCGTCAGGCCTGACAAAAAGCCTAGCTTAATTGGGCCATCTGCAGCACTCAGAATAGACGGCATTCCGAGAGCTGCAGCACCAAGAATAGCGGCACCTCCACCAATTTTCTTAATCGTTTCCCGCCTGGTTAGATTTAACTTAGTCATTTTATGTCCTCCGTTAGGATGGTTGCAGTGAAGTGCTTGTCATCACACCGATAAAAACTCTTTGAGCATTTCCTCATTTTCGAGATCATCTTTGGTACCGCTGTGCACGATTTGACCTTTGACCATGATGTCAAAGCGATCAGAAGCCAGCCCAATAAGTTTCAGGTTTTGCTCAACTATGAGGATGGAAATATCGCGATCGGCCACCAATTCCCTGATGAAGATCCCAATGTCATGAACGATGTTCGGTTGGATCCCTTCTGATGGTTCATCAAGTAGAAGGATTTTAGGGTCGCCGCACAGGGCACGCGATATTGCTAATTGTTGTTTTTGTCCTCCAGACATTGTGCCGGCCAATTGGCCTCGGCGTTCGTCCAGAATTGGAAATTTTTGAAAGATGAAAGATGGAATCTCATCACTGCCATCAGGACGTGATCTAAGGCCCATTCTAAGGTTTTCTTCGACCGTCAATTTATCGAAAATTCCGCGACCTTGTGGGACGTACCCAATCCCATTTAATGCAATTTCATGAGTTGCCGTTTTTGAAATGTCTTTGCTACCCAGAAGAATATTGCCATCCGTCGATCGAACAATTCCCATGATAGACTTGAGTAAGGTTGTCTTGCCGACACCGTTTCGGCCGAGCAATGCCAGCACTTCTTTGTTTTTGAGCTCAAGGCTTACACCATTGAGGATTTGTGCTGAGCCATATCCTGCGGTGAGGTTGTTAACTTTCAACATCTAACGCCTCCCCAAATAAACATCACGAACGAATTCGTTGTTCTCAATTTCGGAAAAAGGACCTGAAGCGATGACTTCACCATGATGAAGCACGATCGTGCGTGCACCAAGTTCACGTACAAATGCCATGTCATGTTCGATCACAACAACTGTGACTTTTCCGACCAGACCACGTAGGAATTTTGCGGTAGCACTCGTTTCATCTGCAGAGAGACCAGCTGTTGGTTCGTCAAGTAAGAGAACTTTTGGTTGCATGGTCAGGGCCATGCCAATTTCCAACCATTGTTTTTTCCCGTGCGGCAAATCTGAAGCAGTTACATCGAGGTCTTCAACAAGATTGACCGTTGATAGGATTTCTTCAAGGATTGCGAGATCCGAGTTCGCAGGCGCTGAGACCTGAAAGTTTTCAAAAACCGTCAAGCTTTCAAAAACACTCGGCACCTGAAACTTTCTTGCGATACCAAGACGCGCAATTTTATCGCCAGAGAGGCCATGGATAGCCGTTTCACCAAAGGAGATGGATCCGGACGAAACAGGCAGCGTTCCACAAATCATATTCAAAAGTGTGCTTTTGCCAGCACCATTGGGACCGATGATGCAGTTGAGTTCATCAGGCCCAAATGTTTCAGATACATCCGTCACGGCTTTGAAAGTGCCGAAGGTACGTGAGACATTGTTGAGTGTGAGGATGGGAATATTGGAGGTCATTTATTGCCCTCCCTAGATTTTTGAAATGCTTTGACTTTTTCAAGGACAAATGCGCCTGGACCTCTGGGGAAGAACAGGACGAGCATTATAAAGAAAGAACCAATGGCAATTGGCCAAGCGGTAACGCTGATCGAGCTGATTTTTTGTTGCAGCCACCACACGATTGCCGTGCCTATAACTGCGCCCACAAGTGTGCCACTTCCTCCAACAGCAACCCATATAATAACCTCTGTTGATAGCAATAGGGCAATCATATCTGGCGCAACAAACCCGGTGTTGGTTACGTAAAGCGCACCAGCCAATGAGGCGAGCATAGCTGACACAACAAAGGTTATAAGAAGGATGAGCTTGGTGTCATAGCCAAGTGTTTTAGCCTTCACCTCGTCATCGCGAATGGCCGATAATATTAATCCCAGACGGCCGTTCAAAATCCAAATGGCTGAGAACAAGCAAATGGCCAATACAATAAGAGCCAGGTAATAGGAGGCCATTGGATCGTAGAATGAGAACCCAAATATTGAGAATGGCGGGATACCGATCAAACCTGAATCGCCACCGGTAACCTTCGACCAACCTATAGCGATATGGTTTGCGACAATCGTTAGAGCAAGCGTTACAATTGTGAAGTGATCCCCGCGAACGCCGCCGTAGAGAATGAAATATCCAACGAGGGCCGCAACAACCGCCGCGAGACCTATACCAACAAGCAGACCCACGATGCTGACGTAAGAGGGGTCAATACCAAAGTGGATTGAACTGACCGCCATACCGTAGGCCCCAAGACCAAAAAAAGTCGCGTGACCGAAGCTTAGAATTCCGGTCCGGCCCCAGAAAATATCCAGGCTCAGAGCAAACAACCCAAACAGGAGCACGTCCCGGTAGTTTGTCAGGTCGTAGGCATTGCTGAACAATGGCACCACGGACATTATTAGAATAAGTAAAATCGCAATTAATGTTGCTGGTCTGAACCTGAGACCACTTGCTGTTTTGTTTGCAGCCAGGAGTGAAGAAAGCTGTGTCATGCTGGCAAAATTCCTTTTGGACGGAATCTCAGAATGACGATTGCAAGTATAAGCACTGCGGCTTGAGCAACGGTTACCGGAATCTGGTACGATAGGAAGGTCTCAAGTCCACCAATGAGAACGCTGCCTGCAGCCACACCCGAGATACTGCCCGCACCACCGATCAAGACCACAAAGAAAGATCGAGCCAAATAGTTTAAACCCATATAGGCGGTTACAGCTGTCAAAGGTGCAAGCAATACACCAGCTAATGCTGCCAAGGCCGCACCACTTGCAAATGCATGGGCGTTAATTTTTGCTGGATTGACCCCCATGACAGAGGCCATTTCAGGACTTTGAATTGATGCTCTCAAATCCAATCCAAATTTTGTTTTCTTGAACACCAAGACCGTGACAACAAACACAGCAAGCGCAAAGCAAATCAAAAACAAGCGGTAAGCAGGATAGTTTTCCCCGAATATTGAAATAGCCCCTGGAAAAGGTCCCTTGATGGATTGCGGGTTTGCAGTGAATATCAATTGGATCACTTGTTGAAGAATGAGACTAAGTCCCCACGTCATCAAAAGTGCATGAAGCGCATTTCCATAGACACGCCGAATGAGAACGCGCTCTAAGATCAGGCCAAATATGTAGCCGACGACGGGAGCAACTATCAAAGCTAACCAAAAGTTGCCACCAACACGCTCAACAACAACCAAAGTGAACGCACCGATTGTGATGAATTCGCCGTGGGCGAGATTTACCACATTCATTAAGCCAAAGATGATGGCCATACCCATTGAAACAAGCAGGAGGATGCTGATCAGCGTCAAAGAATTTAGGAAATAGGGAATATAGGCCGACATTATGCAGTTCCGTTCGCTTGGTTCGGCCATTTTCCGTTTGGAAACATGAAGCGCTGTGGATACATTTGTTCGTAGGTGAGGGCCGCTGATAAAACTGCCTCATCTTTTCCACGAGCACCTATGATTTGAAGACCAACTGGCATTCCCGCGGCCGTTGTTCCACAAGGCACAGAACAGGCGGGTTGTTGGCTAAGATTGATTGGGTAGCTGAATGTCGACCACTCAACCCAACTTTCATAATCTGATCCCTTGGGGACATTCACGCCTACATCAAATGCAGGAATTGGAACTGTCGGAGAGATAATATAATCGAATTTTTGGAGCAATTGATCCATAACAACCCCGTAGTCACTACGAGAAATTTCAGCCTGCATTCTCTCAACTGAACTATATTGAGCACCAGTTTCCGCAGCCTGAAGGAACCCTGGATCAAGCTTTTCATAATCAGATTTATCGATTGAAGAGAGCCTGTTAGCTGCACCCACCAACCAATGGCGGTAAAATACATCAAGCAACTCTCCTTCCATAGGCAGGCTAAGTTGCTCGACAGTTGCACCAGACAGCTCGAAGTCGCGAACCGTCGCCTTAATCAAAGCATCAACTTCGGCATCGTTGCTGCCAATACTTGGATCTTTCCAAAAGCCAATCCGAAGGCCTTTGAGATCAATGGATATTGGCTTTACCGGATCAACAGGTGAAAATCCCTGATTCCAATCTCGTATGTCTCTGCCTTGCATTGCATTGAGCATGAGAGCTGTATCGCCAACTGTGCGAGCCATTGGACCGATATGGGCAACTGTACCAAATGCACTTGCGGGGTGGGCTGGAACCCTACCGAAAGACGGCTTATGCCCTACAATTCCGGTAAATGAAGCAGGTATGCGGATTGATCCGCCACCGTCAGTTCCCAAATGAAGAGCTCCTGCGCCCGTTGCGGCCGCCACTGCCGCTCCTCCAGAAGATCCCCCCGGAGTTTTAGAGGTGTCCCAAGGATTCCTGGTAATGCCGAACTTTGGATTATCCGTTACTGCTTTCCAGCCAAATTCAGGACTATTCGTCAACCCAAGCATGACAACGCCTGCCGCACGTAACAATTTAACCGAAGGGGCGTCCGGAAAATTTGAAACGTCCGGCGTTGTAGCGCTGCCATAACGTGTATCCATGCCGCAATGAACAATATCCTTGATGGTTATTGGTATGCCATCCACTGGAGAAAGAGGTTGGTTGTCTTTCCAACGTTGTTCGGAGTTTTTAGCTGCCTGAAACGCGCCCTCATGGTCTATGACAGTGAAGGCATTCAGTTGGCCATTAATCTCTTCCGCACGATTTAATGTAGCTTTTGCGACTTCAACTGGTGAAATCGCACCCGAGGCATATGCTTTTGACAGCGCACTTGCTGTTGCTTTGCAAAGATCATCAATACTGTCTTGCTGCGTCGCCAAAATCATGCTCCTCCTGAGTGCTCTTATTGATTTAACCAATCACATTTATTGTCCTCTATAAAATATATAATTTGATTATGCATTTACATTGGATATATAAGCACTCATGAGACTTACCTATCGCCAAATCGAATATCTGAGGGAGGTTGCCCGGCAGAACAGCATCACCGATGCTGGCAAAGAACTTGGCATTTCCCAATCATCCATCCTTGCCGCCATCGACGTTGCTGAAGAGGTTACAGGGACCAGGCTGTTCGCCAGGCGTAAAGGTCACGGCATCGAAATGACTCCGGCGGGGCACAAATTCCTCGTCTCAGTTCGCCGATTTCTGGCTTCCGGAGATGACTTTGAACGTTCCCTTGCACAATTCACCGACACGACCGCGACAATGGCTACCATTCGAATTGGTTGCTTCATTCCTTTCGGAGCTTTGTTGATCCCTCCCATAGTGAAACGATATTTGGAAGCCTATGGCGACTGTGAGATCATACTGCTGGAAGGCGACCAAACGCAGCTGAGATCATGGCTTGCAACGGGTGATGTCGACGTCGTTGTCACCTATGATATTGGGCAAGAATACGGGAGTGGCGTCACCCCGATTTGCAAGTTTCCAACCCATGGCATTTTAAACATTGAAGACCCTCTTGCGCATCAAGAAAGCGTTTCCATGGAGGACCTTGCTCAAAGACCTTTGATCCTTTTGGATCTTCCAGAAACCAGAACTTATTTGATGTCTGTGTTTGACCTGGCAACCCAACGTCCAAAGATTGGATTGCGAACCCGATCTTATGAAACCGTTCGCTCCGCTGTATTAAATAATCTTGGAATATCGATTTTGAACATCAGGCCCGCACTCGATACCAGCCCTGATAGTGCCAATCTGGTTAGAGTTCCAATTTCAGATCAACTCAGGCAACCGACGCTCCTCGTAGCCGACCCTTACGGTGACAAAAAGCCAGACTATGTTCGTTCGTTCATTCATGTCCTCTATCAATACTTTGTTGATCTGGGGCCAGAAAATTTTGCCGTCGTTTTGCCGGAATATTCGCATGATCTGATTTATCCTCGCCCGGATTTTTGAAACTCAAGTCTGATACGATGAATTTAGACTGCACTTACGCTTCCGTTACATTTCAAGATATTGACCAATTGTTCGGTATCTATGGCCTTGCATACAGATCCACTCGGACGTGCCGTAGGTACATCGGTTGCGGCGAACATTGCGTTTAGAATTGCTTCGTCTATGGCTTCCACCGCAGCAAGATAGACAGGGTCTAGCAATTCATCATTTAGACATTTGATGTCCCGCCACGGTCCAGACAATTGAGGGAGGTCCATTTCATTTGCCGTGCTGAAGGCGAGAAAAATATCGCCAGAATTATTTCCGCCCGGCGATCCGGATTTGCTGATACCGATTGTCGCCCGCCTTGAGAGCCTCTCAAGTTGGCCGGATGAAAGCGGTAAATCGGTTGCGATGATGGATACAATCGATCCGCGTTCGGTCTTAAAATCAGGAATTCGGTCTTCCGACATTTCTTTTCCAACCGACACACCCTGTACGGTTAACCAGGGCCGTATTCCATGGTTGGCTTGCACCAAAACACCGAGCGTGAAACTTTCGCCGTCTATTTCCAGCTTTCTAGATGACGTTCCTGTTCCACCTTTAAATTCATAGCAAATCATTCCGGTGCCACCGCCAACATTGCCCTCTGCAATCGGCCCAGAATTTGCCGATCTAATTGCGGAAAGAGCGTGATCTTTTGTAACGTAAAAACCATTAATGTCATTGAGGACACCATCATAGGTCTCAGAGACAACTGGCATGGCCCAAAGATGGTTGTTTTGCCAACTGTCTGCATAGTGCTCAACCATCCAGCGCGTGGCGCCGTCATGAACAGGTCCAACAGAATGAGAATTGGTGATCATTATAGGCCCAACAAAATACCCGCCATCCTTTATCCAATGTGTTCCGGTCATTTCACCATTACCATTAAGTGAAAACTGACCAGCCCATACCGGGCGAGGAATTTCATCAAACCCTCTGGGCAGAATTGCGGTTACCCCTGTTTGAACGGGTAGGGTGCCAGTTTGCAAAGCAGGATTTGAATGCGAAGAAAGCGTTTCATATCCTACCAAAACACCTGGAACATCCGTTATTGAATTGTTCGTTCCAGTTCCCCCCTTAAACGGGAGACCAAGGTCACGGGCACGTGGTTTTTTCGAAATAGAACCTGTCATATTATGATTTTCTCGATCTCATATAGAGACCCACCGAAGCAATAATGATTGAAAAAAGAAGCATAATTGCTGCGATTGCATTGATCTCAGGCTTGATGCCTCGACGCAGCATTCCATAGATAAAAACAGGCAATGTCTGGCTATCGACACCAGCGATAAAATAAGTGATCACCAAATCGTCCATGGAGATGATAAAGGCGAGTAAAGCGCCGCCGATGACACCCGGTAAGATCATGGGCAGTGTGACGCGCCTAAACGTAACCCAACCATTTGCACCAAGGTCTGCTGATGCTTCCTCGAGAGATGTGTCCAAATCTGCGATACGCGCGGAGACGACGATGAAGACGTAACTGATAAGAAATGTACAATGGCCGATAATTATCGTGAATACAGACAATTCTATACCGACGCTGACAAAAAATATTAGAAGCGCAATACCCAGAATGATATCCGGCATAATCATAGGCAAGAACATCAGAGCCCGGTAAAAGCCTTTAAGTCTAAATTTGAAACGTGCAACAGCTAGTGCAATCGCAGTCCCAAAAACTGTCGCAACAATTGTTGTTGTGAGCGCGATTGTCAGGCTATTTTGAACCGCGGCATAGAGTTGATCGGTCGAATCAAGATAAAGAGCAGATTCAGTTGCAGCCGATGTAAACCCGAAAATCGTCTTGTACCAATCAAATGTAAAACTCTCCCAGATCATCATATTAACCGGGTTGGAGTTGAACGAGAAAATCACGATCAAAAAGATTGGCGCATAGACGAATGCAAAGAAGAAATATCCGTATATGGATAGCATGCTCGACTTAAGGAATTTGAGATATTTCATCTCACGATACCTCCTTGACTGCCGGAGCGCTCGTCATTTGATCTTCTCTCGCCATGATCTTCACGTAATAGATCAGCAGAAGGAGTACCGAAGCCATCACAATCATGCCGAGCGCCGACCCGAACGGCCAGTTTCTGGCCGAGAGGAATTGCTGTTCAATCAGGTTTCCGATCATCATCACTTTGGCACCGCCCAGTACAGAAGGGACAATGAAGTTCCCAAGAGCTGGAATAAAGACGATGATGGAACCACCGATAATACCAGGAAGCGTGAGGGGGAAAATGACACGTCTAAACGTTTGAAACTGCGTTGCGCCCAAGTCAGCTGAGGCTTCCATGAGAGAGAGGTCTAGCTTCTCAATCGAGGCATAGAGCGGCAGAAACATGAAGGGGATAAAGATGTAGGTCATCCCGATGATCACAGCCACATCCGTAAAAATAATGTGGAGTGGCTCAGTGATAATGCCCAAGCCCAATAATGCCTGATTAAGAAATCCGGTTGGCCTGAGAATGAGTACCCAAGCAAACAATCTCAAGATTAAGCTGACAAAGAACGGCAGAGTGATCAGGAACAAAAAGAGGTTCTTTTTTCCTTCACTCATTCTACTGATCCAGAATGCGGCAGGGTAGCATATGATCAAAGAGATAAAGACTGTGGTCAGCGCCAATCGAACAGACTTTAAAAAAATGATCAAATAGACCAGGTCAAATTTTTCGTATTTGGAGTCTGCCCACCCAAGAATGCGCCCGTAATTGAGATCATAGAAATTCCAAATTACGCCACCATAAAGCCCCGGCTCAAGCCAACTATAGATGACCATGATTGCCAAAGGTGCCAGAAAAAATATGGCAAGAAAAATGGTTGGAGGGGTAAGCAGCCCCAGTAAAATCACACGCCGGCGCCTCTCATTGGTTTCCAAAGAGGCCATTAGATTACCTTTTCCTTGGTGATCACATGAAGCGCTTCTTTTGGTACGTACAAACGAATGTCCGACCCAACACCCGCTATTTGATCACGCTGTTCGACGTCGGGTCTAAAAGTGGCTTTGATCGATGTTCCATCTTTTGACTTTGCAAGGATTTGATATTCTGCACCAATAAAATTTACATGGTCAACAGTGCCATTAAACGTAATATCTTTTGTGTTTGAACTTTTCCCAATCAGAACATCTTCTGGACGGGCAAGCAGTTTGACTTTGTCGCCTTTTTTCAATCCAGATTGTGAAACAACAGTTTTTTGTCCTGTGGTGAGTGTGACACTTGCACCCTTGGTGGTTGATTGGGTAACTTCTCCATCAAAGAGATTTCCCTCACCAACAAAGCGAGCAACAAACTCGTTTTCGGGGCGTCTGTAGATATCTTCTGGCGTGCCTAGCTGTTGAATTTTGCCGTCACTTAAAACGACAATCCGGTCGGACATGGTCAATGCTTCTTCTTGATCATGTGTTACGAACACAAAGGCGATGCCGATTTCTTCCTGCAGTGTCTTGAGCTCCTGCTGCATCTTGTGGCGCAGGTTTTTATCCAGTGCGGATAAAGGTTCATCCAGAAGCAGGATTTTGGGTTGAGCAATTAACGAACGTGCCAGTGCGACACGTTGCTGCTGCCCACCGGAAAGCTGATTGACCTTTCGGTTTTCAAATCCCTCCAACCCAACAAGTTCGAGCATTTTGCCAACTCGGGTGGTGATTTGGGATTTTGATACTCCAGATACTTCCAGGCTGTAGGCCACATTTTTGGAAATGCTCATGTGAGGAAACAAAGCGTATTTTTGAAATACAGTGTTCACTGGCCGTTTGTGGGCGGGCAGGTGGGTTACTGTGGAGCCATCAATTTGTATTGAGCCAGTTTCCAGGTCTTCAAATCCACTGATGGTTCTGAGCAAAGTAGTCTTGCCACATCCAGAGGGTCCCAGCAGGGTTACAAATTCATTCTGTTCAACCACCAGCGAGACATTGTCGAGGGCGGTGATGACGTTTCCATCAGGCGTATTGTAGCGTTTTGTTGCATCGCTGATGCTCAAGATTGGAGTCATGACTGCTCATAGTACACTAAGTTCAGGGAGGTGCAGCAGCAGTGCTGCTGCACCTGGTATTAAATCGAAAAGGCTCAGGGTTACTGTGCAGTCTTGATGGAAGTCCATTCACGGTTGTACAGTTTCAGGTCCTGACCAAGGTCGACAAATATCTGTAACTTTGAGAGGATGTCTGCCGGAGGGTAGATGGATTCATTACCAGAGATTGATTTGGGAATGAGTTTTTGAGCCGGAATATTAGGTGTGCCGTTCATCTGCTGTTCGACATTTAACGCCGCGATTTCTGGTTTAAGATAAAACTCCATGAATTTTTTTGCATTGGCTTTATTCGGAGCTTTTTTCAGAACGCACATGTCTTCTTGATACATTGTCGCGCCTTCTTTCGGGATGATATAGCCCAACACGTCAGGATTTTGCTGCACGAAAATGTTAGCACCCACGTACCAGTGTGCAGCTGCCACATCTCCAGATGTTACCAATGGAATTGAATCATATGAAAATGCGGAGACGTTTTTCAGATTGTCTTTAATTACCTTTGCAGCCGCAACAACTTCCGCTTCATCGGTGGAGTTCACAGATGTGCCATTCAGGATGTGACCAATGGCAATGGTTTCACGCGGATCATCAAGCAGGATAATTTTTTCGCCGCCAGCTGCCAGTTTGAACATATCAGCCCAACCGGTGATCTCTTTTACTTTGTTCTTATTGTAAACAATGCCAACATTTCCCCAGGCATAAGGTAAGCAATATTCAGCTTTTGGGTCTGTGCTTGCCCTGATGAATTGAGTATCGATATTTTTGAAATTTGGGCTCGACCCGATTTCTGTTTTTTCAAGCAGGTTTAGCTGGCTCATGATGTCATGCATATGTACGGATGGGAAAACAATATCATATCCGCTTGCACCGGCTTGAATTTTGGCAAGCATTTCTTCGTTGGTGCCATAGGTGTCCAGCGAGACTTTGATGCCGGTTTCTTCGGTGAATTTGGTCAGGACTTTTGGATTGATATAATCACCCCAATTATAGAGATGTAGTTTTTCTTCTGCTGCCGCTAGAGTTGGAATTGCTAGTCCTATGACGGCTGCAAGTGCAGCTTTTGCGAATTTATGTTTCTTCATAATTTCCTCCCTGGAAATGTCTCTTTCACGATAAATCTGTTGACACGAATTGACATTTTAGTAACAAATTTGTCAAATGTTATTATTCTGTCATTCTTGGAGTTGTTCATGTCATCAGGTTTCGCATCATTTCCACAAGGCCCTCTGGGAGACCTGATCGGCAATCTCGAACAAGCGCTTCCAACCTTGCCTAAGCAAGAAGCAAAGATTGCTCAATTTATGCTGCTTAATGTCCACTCCATTGGTCCGGAAACGGGGAAATCATTGGCTCTTAGAGTTGGTGTCAGTGAAATCACCGTTGGCCGGTTGATGCGCCGTTTAGGGTACAATGGAACCAAAGATCTGAAGGGCATTTTGCGGCAGCATTATGCAGTAGGAGGAAGTTCACAAGCACCCTCAAATGACATTGGGAAAGCGTTTAAACAGGTGATGGAGGCTGAGCTTTCTGTCATCCGTACTGTCTTTGAACAAACAGGCAATGACCATTGGTCGCGAGCAAATGAACTGGTTTCGCTGTCCAGAAAGGTCTTTGTCACAGGGTTTCAATCTGTTCGGGGCTTGTCGGAAGATTTCGCTCGCCGCCTGTCTATTGCACGCCCAAATGTCCAATATCTATCACCCCATGACGGCATGCTTGGTGAATGGTTGGATACAAAGAATGAGGATGCACAAGACGAATGTATCATCCTGATTGATGTTGTTCCTTATGCAACAGAGGGGCAAGAGATTGCGAAGATCGCGAAGAAGCAGGGGCGACCCTGCATTGTGGTTTCTGATGAATTTTGCCATTGGAGTTCTGAATTAGCGGATGCTGCGCTTTACGCTCCGTCCAACACCGGTTTGTTTTTGGAATCCACAATCGGTCTCAATGTCACTTTGGCTCTACTCGTGGACAGGGCAGCTGAAGCCAATCCAGAAGGATCAAAAAAACGCCTCGCCAGCTGGAAGAAGAACGCTCGAAGATTGGGGCTCTTTTGATTGCCCCGGTTAGAAACTTGGTGGGGTACAAGCGCTCACGACAACACACCTGTCCGGCCCAGTTGCTTTGAACCTGTGAGGCTGGGTGCTTTCAAACATATATGCATCGCCCGGTCCAAGTAGCTTACGTTGATCTCCAACGGTGACCTCCAATCGTCCTTCCAATACGATACCAACTTCCTCACCTTCGTGGCTCAGCATGACACGGCCTGTGTCGCCACCCGGTTCGTATATCTCGTGAATCATTTGAAGGTTGTGCCCAAAAAGATTGCTGCCAACTTGCTTATAAGAGATGCGGCCTTTTCCAATTTCCGTCAGTTCTTCCGCAGAAAAGAATATTTTTTCTGATCTTTCTGGTTCATATGAGAAAAACTCGGACAGACCGATTGGAATACCCTCAAGAACACGTTTTAAAGCGCTAACTGAAGTGTTCATTTTTCCCGATTCAATCAAAGAAATTGTCCCATTGGTCACGCCAACTTTCTTTGCCAATTCTCTTTGGGAAAGTTTGTGAGCTAATCGAATGGAACGGAGCCGTTGTCCGACCTCCTTAGTGAAATCATCGCTGTTTAACATGTTTAATATCCTAAACGTTATGATTTTTAGTTACTATAAAACAATTGGTTACTCAACAAAAGAAACAGACTTTTTAAAATTCAGAAACAATGCTCCAATTGGGAAACGATTGGAGAAGCAAGATGAACACGTCACAACACACAGCATTTTCAGGTACAAACCAACCTCTTGAGGCTTATTGGATGCCCTTTACAGCAAACCGACAGTTCAAGAAAAATCCCAAAATGCTCACCTCTGCAATGGGCATGTTTTATCAAAGTGATGATAATCGACAAATTCTCGATGGTACGGCTGGACTGTGGTGTTGTAACGCTGGACATGGTTATCATGAGATCGCAGACGCGGTTCATAAACAGCTCTCTACCCTGGATTTCGCGCCATCCTTTCAACTTGGCCATCCAATTGCATTTGAATTTGCTGAGCGGCTCAAACAGCTGGCACCCGAGGGATTTGATCATGTGTTCTTCACCGGTTCAGGCTCCGAGTCCGTGGACACGACACTGAAAATGGCTCTCGCCTATCATCGCGCTCGGGGTGAGGGAACAAGAACCCGATTGATCGGCCGTGAACGCGGCTATCACGGTGTTGGCTTTGGCGGAATTTCGGTCGGCGGCATTGTCGGCAATAGACGTCAATTCGGTACGCTTCTTACAGGCGTTGATCATCTTCCTCATACCCATTCGTTGGAGAATAACGCCTTTACTAAAGGCCAGCCGAAATGGGGAGCTCATTTGGCTGATAATCTGGAGAACATTGTTGCACTTCATGGCGCAGAAACGATTGCCGCAGTTATCGTGGAGCCGGTGGCAGGGTCCACAGGTGTTCTTATTCCACCGCAAGGTTACCTCGAACGCCTGCGCAAGATCTGCGACACTTACGGTATCCTTCTCATTTTCGACGAAGTTATCACAGGCTTTGGACGGTTGGGTTCACCTTTCGCTACCGAATATTTCGGTGTAAAGCCTGACATGTTCACAACTGCTAAGGGGCTGACCAACGGTGTTCTCCCAATGGGTGCCGTATTTGTTCAAAAACATATTCATGATGCATTCATGAGCGGCCCGGAGGAAATGATTGAGTTGTTTCATGGCTTCACATATTCAGGTCACCCTGTGTCATGCGCTGCTGGACTTGCAACCCTCGATATTTATGAGCGCGACGGTTTGCTGACACGCGGTGCAGAAATTGAAGACTATTGGCAGACTGCAATGCATAGCCTTAACGATGCCAAGCACGTTATCGATGTCCGAAACCTTGGCATCATTGCAGGCATAGAAATTTCCGGCAGGGACGGTTCGCCTGGCAGCCGAGCTTATGACGTCTTCACGGCCTGTTTTGAAGCCGGGCTCTTGATCCGCGTGACAGGCGATATAATCGCTCTGTCTCCACCGTTGATCGTGGAACATCAACACATTGATCAAATGGTCGAGACGCTACGCACTATCCTGTCGGGTACTGCGTAATAACCAAACTAAGAGGATGCTCGGATGAGTAGGATTGCCCATTATTGTAACAACAAGCGGAAAATGAATTTTCTCGTTTGCCTTCGCTGATAGAAAATAGTTTGGTTTGTGTTTGTCGAGAGGAGGCGCGTACAACAAGAGTGTTTGAGGCGAAAAATATCTGGAACAAAATGGTTGCAGACCAAATCTATCGCCTCCGAAATGTAGGGGGTCGTTTTTCCTTGAATGCTGCACGCCCCTCGAATGCATCCTCGGTAGCAAAGCAAATTGTTTGGAGGTCACGTTCGTATTCGACGGCTTTTTCCAAAGGCATATTGAATGCAGCTTTCAAATTTGCTTTTGCCGTTTCAGCAGCTATTGGTGCGCGTGAGGCAATCGTTTTTGCCAAATCAAGTGCCCGTTCACGCAGTTCTTCTGAGGGGTGAACCTGACTGACCAATCCCCATTCACGCGCCTGCTTCGCATCGATGGGATCTCCGGTCATGACCATCATGGCGGCGTTTGAGGGGCCTATCGAGTGAGCAAGTTGCGCTGTCATACCACCGCCACCGATCCAGCCGAGTTTGATTTCTGGCGCTGCCATTTGAGCATTTTCAGATGCAAGACGTATGTCGCATGCCATTGCCATTTCCAACCCGCCGCCAAAAGCATATCCGTTGATGGCTGCAATTGTCGGCTTGAGCAAGCCTCTGATACAGTCGCAATAATCTGGTCGGTTTCTGAATTCCCAGGGCGTCGCGTAGGTGTCGAGTTCCTTAATATCCGAACCTGCACAAAAGGCTTTTGGCCCGGCACCGGTCAGAATAACCACTCTAACATCATCGTCTTCATTACATGCAGCCGTGGCCTCAATCAAAAGTGCTGCCATTTCAGGTGTCATGGCATTGAGTTTTTCCGGGCGGTTCAACTCGAAAATGGCGACACCATCGATTTTTTCGAAATTTACCAGTGCTTTCATAGCGGATTCCTTGAGTTATCAAACATTTTTTGAAGATGAGATGTGGCTTTGTCTGGAGCCACTTTTTGTTCAATAGCTTTTCGTAGATATGCCGAAGCCTCACCTTGAAAAGTTATATATCCATCATGGCGAGGCCGAATGGACGCTGTTTGAACGGTATTGAACGTTCTGTTATAAAATTCGCCCCATCTGTCATTAACGGCATCATCTCTCCATGCAGCGCGATTGCTCGGTTGCCCGTCGTGGTCAGGAATGAAAACTCTTTGGGTCTCGGGCTTCATCAGCCAGAGCAGGTGTTCCTTAAGTTCATCGTTAACTCGACATCGTTTGGAAATGGCAATTCCGGTTCCACCGAGGATCGAGCCGCTGCGCCCGCCTAGAGTTTTTACTGGTGCATTATGAAAACTAATTTTGTTTACGGTGAAAGGTGCAGAATAATTGACATATCCGTAAATCAACGGGCAAAGGCTGACCTCTTTGTTAGCAGCCATATAATCCAGAAGACCTATCGGGTTTAGCTTGCTGGTTGAAATTGGGCTGTTCGCGTGTAAACGGTCAAGAAATTCGTAAGCTTCCTTTGAAACCTCTTTTGAAATCCATGTTTCGCTGTTGCGAAGGTCAAGCGATTGATCAAGCGCATGGGCGATGGACAGGAATGAGAGAAACGCGTGAGGGCCAGCCCACGACATTGCGACCTGGCCGGTTTTTTCCGATAAAGCAACAACCTCGTTCCAGGTTCGAGGAATATCTTGTTTCAACAAATCATCACGGCAGGCCATAACCTGAGTTGCGGCATCCAGCGGCAGCGCCCAATGTTTGTCGGCCATATTGTAGCTTTGAAAACAACTTCCAATTGTTGCTGCGGAGATTTTACCTAAGGTTTCGGCATCGAATATTTGTTCGAGCGATTGCAGGCAATTTGATGCGAGTGCCTCTCCGGTGTGCGGGTGGTCCATAACCACGAGGTCATATCGGCTGCAAAGATCACTAATTGGATGTGATTCAAAGCCTTCCAGTGGTTGAACATCCCATTCAATGAGGGGTTCATCACGACCGGAATATGAGCGTTTAGCAGCGGCTCGAAGCGCGTTTGCACCGCGCGGATGATCCCATGTTATGCCGCGGAATTTTGCCACTATTTCATTTCTCCGCAATTTATTACGCCTGCGGCCTCAAGAGCGGTAATGTCATTTTCCGCCAACCCAAGTTCGTCAAGCAGTTCGCGGGTATGTTCGCCCACCAGAGGAGCACCTCGATCAATAGAGGAGGGGGTTTTCGAAAACTTAATAGGAAATCCGGGTGTTTTTATCCGCCCCTCGGTGGGGTGGTCATATTCAACAAATGTACCATTATGTTTGATTTGAGGATCGTCAACGAGCTCGGCATATCCGTAGACAGGGCCTGCCCAAATTCCCTGACTTTCAAATAGGGCAAGCCATTCTGCGGATGTCCGTTTTGTCAAATGGCTCCGTACCAGAGCGAATACCTCATCCCGTTTTTTCCAACCGTCGATTTCGGCATCCATTTGGCTGAATAGGGGTTCTTCAAGCGCTTCAGCTAGAAGATCAAAATCCGGAAACGCCAATGCGATAAATCCATCCGACGTGGCAAATGTCCCGTATGGTGAGCGTATATAGACATGAGCGTGAGGCTCTGAGCTTCTTTTCTGTGGTTTGCCA
This sequence comes from Rhizobiaceae bacterium, assembly GCA_016763155.1. Taxonomy (GTDB): domain Bacteria; phylum Pseudomonadota; class Alphaproteobacteria; order Rhizobiales; family Rhizobiaceae. The sequence goes on along the minus strand of JAESUH010000235.1, from coordinate 11,142 downwards.
CCAACTGTAAAAACCGAAAGTTCCTGCATTTGCAACGTTGTTATTGCGTCCAGCATATTAACCTCGACCAATTGTCCTTCGCCGGTTCGTTCACGGTGCAATAGCGCAGCCAGTGCACCTTCAAATGCCGTATATGCAGTTACGGCATCGACAAGATATTGACCCGCTGCGGCAGGCGGCTCACCCTCTCGTCCGGTTGAAAGCATGGCACCTGACATCGCCTGCAATAGGAGGTCCTGACCCGGTCGTTTGACGTGCGGGCCATCTTCACCGTATCCCGACATGGATACGTAAATAAGGCGCGGATTGATTGCTGAGAGAGTTTCATAATCGACACCCAAGCGCTTTGGTACGCCGGGTCGATAATTGTGAATAAAAATATCCGCGGTAGCGACCATTTTTGCAAATAGCTTTTTTCCCTCATCGTCCTTCAGATTAAGCGCAAGTGAACGCTTGTTGCGATTCATGGAAAGAAACGAAACGTTGATCTTGTTGCCTGTGGCTCCTCCACCAGCAATGTGACGTTGCCACTCGCCGGTTACCGGTTCAATTTTGATAACATCCGCACCCAGATCGCCCAAACGTTGCGCGGCAAATGGGCCTGCCATCGCAATGGAGCAATCAAGAACACGATAGTCTGAGAGAATTCCCATATTATTTACCCTTCAATTCATGATCCAGCCGCCGTCTACATTGACGGTTTGGCCGGTTACAAATCCGACCGCATCGGAAGCCAGAAATTGGATTACATTGGCGATATCTTTAGCCTCGCCGCGCCGTTTTATTGATTGATGATCCAGCACATATTGCGAATACTCATCGGGATTTGGATGTATTTTTTCCGCATCCGTGGGAAAAGCGCCCGGAGCAATCGCGTTTACAGTGATGCCCCATTTGCCAAACTCGCGTGCCCACGCTCTGGTAAGTCCGACGAGCGCACCCTTGGACTGAACATAAGGGGCAAGGTTCTCCCATCCGCCATAAAAGGTGATGGATGATACATTGATAATGCGGCCCCAATTGCGCGAGCGCATCCCGGGCAGCAGCGCCTTGGCGCAGATGATGGCTGCATCGACATTTACTGCCTGTACGGTTCTGAATTCTTCAAGCGTGAAATCTTCAAACGGTTTGGATGGATAAATGGCCGCGTTGTTGATCAACACGTCGAACGGTTCGTCGCGGATGAGTTCACTGAGTGTTTTTTCCAGGGCGTTGGTATTTGAAAGGTCTACCTGTACGATATTCAACCTTTGCTCTGGCAGAGATTTTGCGGCGGCTTGTAGTTTGGCGATCTTTTCGGGATCATTATCAATTCCAACAACATGTGCGCCAGCTTTAAGAAGTGCCAATGTTGTGTCATGGCCCAAACCACCTGCTGCACCCGTATAGAGAATCCGCCGGTTGGTCAGCGAAAACGTATTTATCTGATCTGTCTGAGGAATGGTCTTGTTCACGCGCGCGCCCCAATCGGGTTGAATTTACCGGATGGCTTGGGGAATTCCTCAACGGGCTGACTAGCAATCGCTGATATCCGCTTTTCTGTTTCTGCAATCTCTTTAGCATTTGTAAGCACGCGGAACTTTGTCTCATATTTCCGTTCTTCACCGTGTTCGAGCCAGATCAACTCGTCGCGCTCTCGTGCGCCTTCTTGTCCAAGCACATGATTGGTCGATGGCTCGATGCCAACCGCATATTGGCCAGACTGAAGGTTTTGCCATTCGAACATGCAGGGGAATTGGTGTTTTTTTGTCGTTACCTCGAAACCAAATTCCAGCCGGTCGTTGACAAGTGCCACCGGAACCTCTCCGTCAGAACCGGCAACCATTTCATGTTGCCAAACCTGTTCATGAAATTGAAGTTGCGGCTTAGGTAGCGTTTTGTAACCTACTCCCTGTTTTTGGTAGTTTTCACCCTCATGAGCTGCCCATAAGACGTCGTTTATTGGTGCAAGATATCGTGCTCCTTCATCGACAACCGGATATCCGAGATTGATGTGGTAGCAAAGCATGTGAGGTGTTTTATAAAACCCACGATTTACAACCCTGTCTGAAAGCTGAATTTCATTGGTTCCAACTTCAACCTCGATTCTTCTGTGCAATTCCAGATGTTCGCCAAATACCGTTCCTTGCGTTATTACTCCTTCGCACCAAAGAATGCAGCGATCATTTTCCCATCTCTCACCGTATCCTGTAAGGCGTGCAGGTATTGTTCCGACACGGCCATGGATGGACTGTTTTACTTTCTGGCGAGGTGAATAAACATAATTGTCGGCCGGTGCGTCATACATGAAGAGAATGTGGTCAAGGCCACAGGTGACCATCAGTCCTGAAAATGAGCGCAGCCACGCAAGCCCGCCTTCGCCTTCATATTCGTGCAAACCGGGATGACGGAAACCAGAGGGTGAATGCCATCCAATTGAATAACCAGCCCATTCACAATCGCCAATGTCCATCGCGCGGTCCACAAGGACGGTAAATCGTAGCCCCGTGCCTGACCGGAATTCGAGCAAACGAATTCCACGTTCAAGACCATCCTCCAACGTCATAAGGCGTACGCCAGCAAATTGTGAATTTGAACCAGTTCGTGCTTCAAGCTGTTCGCGGGTTAAATTCATCCCGTTAATTTTGACCATATCTTCTCCATTTCCGGTGACGCATTCGCCACCAGATTTGCAGGATTACTGTGTTTGAATAGCTGACCGTCAGAGACAGTCAGTTAGCAAATCAAACGCCGTTTTCTTTGAGTTTTCCGTCAATAAACTTCTTGGCGCGCGGCACATCCGATTCATCAAGATGTTCAATGATCATGGAAATATTCGGGTGTTTCTTGGCCAGCCGTTTGAAGTACAGATCATAATTCAATTCACCTAAACCGGGAGCGGGCAGTTCAATTTCTCCAACTCCGCGGAATGTGTGGCTCTCTGCAGCGCCATCGTCGCCGATATCGGAATGTTTTTCGGTTTTATCATCGCCCGAACGCTTCACATCCTTGGCATGTGCCAGGTAAATTTTATCCGACAATGCATCAAACACGTAATTTAGTGTCTCATCCATTTTGTCGATATTGTGAGCTTCGAAATAATTGGTCGGATCCATAATCAGGCCAAGACCTGGATGATCAACTTCTGCAAACATACGAAGAGTTTCTTCAACCGAACCAACAACATTGTTCACATATGTTTCCAAAAGGTAGATGGCGCCATGGTCGTAAGCGTGCTGTGCGAGTTCTGCAATTACGCCACGACAATCATCCCAACCTTCTTCTGTTTTGTTCTTGGGGTGATGAACCCAATCGCTTTCAGTATCAAATGTACCTGTTTCTGAACAAACAAATGGCGTGCCCAGATATTGAGCATTAGCCAGCACTTCTTTAAAATAGTCGTTGCGTTTATTGCGTTCACCTGCGTCCGGATGGATGATATTTGTGTAACAGGAAATGGCACTGACCGGCAGATGGTTCTCGCGAAACGTCTCGCGGATCACCTTGCATTTTTCTTGGGTGATTTGGCCCTGGGTCAAATCCATGTCCTTGAAATGCAGGTCCAGTTGCACTGTGTTAAAGTTGTGTGAACGGATAACCTTTGCGGTTTCCGCCAAAGTGTACGGGAAATAACCCGAAAATATTCCTGTTTGCATCATGACAATTTTCCTTCCTTTGAGACTGTCTTTTTATTCATTTGATTGAAATTTCAGCGAGACTGACTGTGCGTGCTTCTTCGATAGAGCGATAACCTGCCTCCACGAGCGCCATGGTTTTTACATTGTCGGCTATATCCAATTCCGGTTTTGAACCGGTCGCCACCGCATGTTGTAATTGTTCCATCACGCCAATAAATGCATGGGGGAACCACATGGTTTCCCATTCAGGAGAAACCCATTTTCCATCGGTTTCTTTTTTACTCGCATAAGTTAGAGTCGAGGGAGCGCCGGTAGGCCATCCAATTGTGCCTTTGGCAACTCCCTCTGCACCCTCCACACGCCAATTAATAAATTGATCGTCCTCATATCCGTCCCCGCGTGGACCAGACCAGACGTCTTCTAAAGAAAGTGCAAGCAGGCCGGAGGTGAACCGCATTGTCGAGACAACAATGCCGTCTGAATGATCAAAGGTGGTACGAGGGTCAGGGCGGGTCAATGTTGTAATATCAACGGGGTCGCCGAACAAAAAACGCAAAACATCGAGGTGGTGCACGCTCATATTTGACAAAGTCAGGCGATCATAATCTTCCAAGAAACCTTGCCAGTGCGGGATTGCGTGCATATCGATTTGTGCGAAAATCGGCTCTCCCAATGCACCACGATCAAGAAGTTGTTTAAGAGCACGCATTGACTGATCAAACCGCATGTTCTGATTTACCGACAATATCTTACCTACCGCCTTTGCTTCATCCCTGAGGGCAATTGCCTCTTCCAGTGACAATGCCAACGGCTTTTGGGCTAAAATCCCTTTAATGTGAGGGGCCTTTAGTGCTGCACGGATCAATGCGGGTTGTAAATTTGGAGGATAAGCGATGTCGAGTATCTCCACATCATTGTCGGCAATTAAAGCTTCCGGCGTATCGTGCACTTTGGGAATTGACCAACGACCAGCAACTTCCTGTGCCCGCGATTTAGTTCGTGAAGCAATGGCGACGACTGGAAAACCAGCTTCAGAATAACCAGCAAGATGGCACTCGGCCATAATCATGCCTGCACCGATACATCCGATTTTGAGGTCGTTGCATCTAATCTCTGGATCTGGGTTCAAATTTGAATTTGTCATATTAATCTTGCCTTACCCGGCGGCTTGAGCCGCTGCTCCTGACTTGTCAAAAAAATGTGCCCGTTCGGGATTGACCATGATTGCGACATGATCACCAGTCTGGATTTTGGTCTGACCACGTAACGTGGCCAGCAGCTGTTTGCCGCTTGTATCGAGCATTAAAGTCGTAAAACTGCCCAATGGCTCCACATTCACAACGCTTGCCCCGTTTGAAGGTTTTGCAAGCTTAATCTCCAGATCTTCCGGCCTAATGCCTATGGATATTGCTGTTTTTGGAGTGTTACCGGAAAATGAGATTGGCTTACCCTTGCCAGCAAAATCCAGCGGCAAAATATTCATGGCCGGTGAACCAAGCATTTTGGCAACATAGGTGCTGTTGGGACTGTCATAAAGATCAACCGGTGTGCCGGTTTGACGGATTTTGCCATCTTCCATTATTGCCATGGTATCAGCAACAGACATGGCCTCTTCCTGATCGTGGGTCACATAAACGAGTGTTTTACCGAGTTCCTGTTGGATGCGGCGAAGTTCAACCCTGGTTTGTTCGCGAAGTCTTGCGTCAAGAGCGGAAATCGGATCATCCATTAAATATGCATTGGGATCACGTACCAGTGCCCGGGCAATGGCGACACGCTGGCGCTCGCCGCCGGAAAGCTGCGATGGCGGTTTTGAAAGAATGTGGGTTATGTTTAGTTTTTCAGCAACTTCTGCGACCCGGTTTGAAATTTCCAATGGGTCAACCCCACGTTCTGCCAAGGGGAAACGGACATTTTGTTCAGCACTCATGTGTGGGAACAGTGCCAGGTTTTGAAATACCATCGCAATATTTCGTTGTGCGGGTGCAACGCCAGCAACTGAGCGGCCGTCAATCAACACCTCGCCTTCATCGGGATCAATGAGGCCGAGGATGATTTTCAAGATCGTAGACTTTCCACACAGAGGCGGACCAAACAAGCAGAAGAAAGCGTTGTCCTTAACTTCGAAACTGACATTATCAAGCGCCAGATTGTCTCCGAAGCGTTTGCTCACATTTTTGAAACTGATGGAGGCCATTATGCTTCACCTCTCAACACGTTGCCGGTCTGCGGATCAAAATATCGGGCAGCTTGCGGTGGAATTGTGAATTGGGCTACTTCACCCTGTTTGGGGACTGGTTCGTGGTTGGATACGGTAATTTTGATACTGTCATCCGGATCGCCTAAATGCAGCAATGTGCGTGCACCGATACGCTCAACAAAGTTTACCGGCATTTTCAGGGAACCATTGGAATCCAGCTCAACCATCTCGGGACGGAATCCAAATATCACTTTGCCATCACTACTTTTTAGTTTGCCCAGAACCGCGTCTGGAACCGGGCCAAATGAGCCAAATTGTTTTAGGTCGACCATAGTTGTTTTGTCAGATTTCGAAATTTCTCCATCAATCAGGTTCATGCCGGGTGAACCGATAAATCGCGCAACGAATGTATCTGCAGGATTGTTATAAACTTCCAGTGGCGTTCCTACCTGCAGTAGTTTTCCATGATCCATTACGGCGATGCGGTCAGCCATTGTCATAGCTTCCAATTGATCGTGGGTAACATAAACCATGGTCTGTTTGAATTGTCGCTGAAGCTGTTTGAGTTCCGTGCGCATCACCGCGCGAAAAGCCGCATCGACATTGGAGAGTGGCTCGTCCAGCAAAAATATTGCCGGTTCAACAATCGCAGATCTACCAATTGCAAGCCGTTGGAGAATGTTGACCGACAAACCACCAGAGCGTCGATCAAGCATCGATCCCAATTGTAAAAGAGAAGCAATTTCTTCTACACGTTTTGTTACTTCCGCGCTCCCCATACCTTGCGCCTTTGGGCCATAGGCAAGATTTTCGCGCACTGTCATATGGGTGAATATAGCGTAGTTCTGAAAAACAAAGCCCACGCCGCGACGGGCCATGGGAACATTGCCCATATCGCGTCCGTCAAAGGATATACTGCCAGTTGATGGTTGCAACATGCCGGCGACCATATTCATGGTGGTTGATTTTCCGCAACCAGATGGCCCAAGGAGAGCGACAAATTCACCATCGGCTATGGTCAGGTTCATGCCTGCAAGGGCTGTGAATGAGCCAAAGTTCTTGCCAAGATTTTCGAGCGTTATCTGGGTCATGACGCTTGCTCCTTGCTTGCTATCAGTTTGATTGCAAATACTGAAACCAATGACAGTACGATTAAGATTGCCAAAGCAATTGCTGCGACGTATCCCCAAATGAGATCTTGTTGGGTAATTTTATATATATAGACAGAGATCGTTTCTGTTGCGACGCCCGGTCCTCCGTTGGTCATGATGAACAACGTATCAAATATCTTGAAATTCTCGATCACGCGGATGGCTAGCGCAATAATGATAATTGCCTTCATTCTTGGCAGGACAATTGTGAAAAACCGTCTGGTCCAAGAAGCTCCCAGCAGGGTTGCTGCTTGTTGCTGATCTTCCGGCACACCCACAAGACCGGCCAGCAGGACAAGAAACATTAGCGGTGTCCATTGCCAAATGTCAGCAACGATGATCGCAAATAGTGCCAGGGTCGGGTCGGATAGCCAGGCAATCCTTACAGGATAGCCAACGAAAATCGACAACAGGTCATTAACCGGACCACCAGACTGAAACAGCATATAAAACATGTAACCGGCCACTGCGGGAACGACCATCATGGGAACAAGCAGGACAGAATAGAGAATTTTGCGGCCGGGGAAATTATCAACAAAAAGAATGGCCAACCCCAATCCCAGTAGAAACTCAACTGGAACGCATATGGCCATAATAAGGAATGTGCGCCCCACGGCCCCCCAAAACTGACTATCAGCAGCCAGATCGGTGTAATTGGCAAAGGTGTTCCACAATTCCCACGCGCGCCACCACTGAATTCCGTCGAGCGGGGACCAGTCGGTTAGCGAGATATAGAGCTGCATGAGAATTGGAAACACAGCAATAAACACAACAAGTAATTGCGTAGGAAGCGTGAGCCATAGACCAAGGTTTGCTTCACGCCCACCAGCCTTTTTGTCCACAGTTTCGATCGTTGAAGTATGGGTCGTCATTCTTTCAACGCTCCGAAAGTAAGCCCGCGTACGAGGTGTTTTTGAATGGCAATCCCCATGACGACGGGGGGTATCGCGGCGATCAGCCCGAGCGCTGCTTTGGCTCCGTAAAGCTGGCCTGTCATCGATGAAGAAAGGGACGCCATATAAACCGGGATTGTTACCCAGTCGCGCGTTGTCAGCAGCAAGGCGATGAGATAGTCGGACCAGTTCAATATGAAGACAAATAATGCAGATGAAGCAAGGGCAGGGCGCATCATCGGTAGCGTGATTTTCAAAAATACCCGGAAACGCGAGCAACCTTCAACCAGTGCGGCATCTTCAATTTCGCGCGGCATATCGTCAAAGAATGTTTTCATCAACCAGAATGCAAATGGTAATGTAACAATGCCGTAGATAAGAGCCAGACCCCACCAGGTGTCTGTGAGCCCCAGAAAAGCCCACATAATCATCACAGGGATCATTACAGCCATCGGCGGAAAGAGTCGCAACTGGATGAGGGCAAGCGGAAGATTTCTACCTGAATTGAAACGAGACAATCCATATGCAGCAGTTGTGCCGGCAACCATGGCAATCAGAGTCCCAAATGTTGCAGATAGGAGGGATGCAAGGATTGGACGGCCTGCACCTCGTTCCAGGGCAACAATGAGTTCGCTTGAAGATTCACCAAATATGAATCTGAAGTTATCGAGGGTTGGATTCTTGGGCCACCAGGTTAAATCGCCACCCGATGCAGACCATTCCTGTATCGGTTTGAAGGCCATTGAGACCATCCACAATGTGGGCACAAGCGTCAATGCGATGATCAGAAATATGATACTGAAACGGAAGGTTTCAAATAGGAGGGTGCGTTGCATCAGGTGGAGCCTTGAGAAGGTTGAGTTGTGCGGATATCCTCACGAATCTCCGCACAACATGGACGTGTTTGTCTGCTTATGCCGGATCGATAATATCGGGCCAGGCATCCTTGTTGGCTTTGATTGCCTCGACCAGTTTGTCTTCACCGGTGCGGCGAGCAATGCGTTTCCATTCGCGTTCGGTGTTGGCCATAGCTTCTGAAGCGCTTATCGAGCCGGTCAATGAAGCAACAAGATTCTTATCCAGCGCATTGTGGAATGCCGTTGCGCCCGGATAATTGATCGTTGGAACCGCGCGACGAACAGATTCACGCACGATGTCCATGTGATAACCATGATAAGTCTCGCGCACGAGCGGGTCACTGAAGTTGGAGAGCTGAAAGGGATCAAAGTAACCGCCGGGATTTGCCGTCATCCACGAATAGATGCGTGATGATCCAAGCCACTGCAGCAGTAGATAACACGCTTCCGGGTGTTTTGACTGGGAGGATACCGACGCAGTCAGGTTCAACCAGAGAACTGTGCGGCGCACGAGGCCTTCTTCATGAACACGGCCTGGTGGCAGGTGGGAACCAATCTTGCCGGTAACTTTCGAACCGCTATTGCCAGCGTTGTCCAGAAATTTTGGCAGGTTCGAAAATGCGCAAGTCATTGCTGCGCCGCCATTTGCGAAGTTACCGTATTGTTCCGGCCAACCCCAGGAAATTGCATCCGGTGAGTGATGCGCCAGCGATTTGATATATTCTTCGGTCGCTAGAATACCCTGTTCCGAGTTGATGAGGGGGCTGCCGTCATCGTCAAACAGAAATTGGTTCGGAGCGGCCATGCTCACATAGCGCTGGTACCAATTGGTATAGCCCCAACCCTGATTTCGCAGATCTGTACAGCCGAAAAGACCGTCGTCAGGACGATGGAAGAATGCGGCGATTTCATCATGTTCTTTCCAGGTTGTTGGTGACTTTAATGCATAGCCGTGCTTGTCGGCAAATGATTTTTGTTCGGTTGGATCATTGAATAAATCGGTGCGGTGGTTCCAGGTTTGAAAATCACCGTCAAGAGATACGCCATAGGTCGAACCGCGGTAGTTGTTAAGAAGTGAGACGCCTTTCTCACCACCAACGTAACCACGTTCAGGATTATCCCATTCAGGTTTGTGGGCAGAAACATATTCATCAAGGTTTACAATGCCGCCGGTCTCGGCCAAATCACCCAGACGGTTCCATTCAACAGCATAAATATCAAACGCACCGCCCTTGGTGGTGACATCCTGCATCACTTTTGTGAATTCCTGACCACTGGGAACCCCAATAATATCAAGCGTTATCCCTGTTTCTTTTTCCCATAGTTCCTTAATTGATGGGGCACCTGCTGGGAAAGGCTTGGTTATCTGGCCAACAGAACCGTCAGAAAGGCCAAGAACGATACGTTTTGGTGCTTTGCCAGCTGATTTGAGACTGCGAATTGCTTCGATTGCGCGGCCTTCCGGAGTATCTGCACCGTATTGATATCTCTCAGCGCCATCAAACCCGGTCGGGCCGCCAATCATATCGGCGGCGAGTCCGGTTGCGGCCCCCGCTCGGAAAGGACTGAGATACATCGGAGCACCCAGTGCGACAACAGTTGTCGTTTGTGCTGCCGTTGACAATAGTTTTCGACGCGAAATATGTGTGATTTTTGACATTTTATTCCTCCCATCCGGCGCATGGATTTGGTTGCGCGCAGTGGTGTTAATAAATGACTGATATTGAGTTTCTGTCAAACGTCAAAACACATCATTATGCGTCATTTATCCGCAAAATACATAAAAACGGAATGAATTTTGTATGTTTTGATGTTGATTGATGCAGATTACCCAAATATGATGTGAATTGATTGGTGAAGGTTTGCCAATCTTTGTTGAACAAGCGCCAATGGGTATGAAATGAAGTCGACGGTATTCCAAATTGCAAAAGAGGCCGGTGTATCTGCCGCGACAGTTGACCGTGTGCTTAACAACAGGGCAGGTGTACGTCAGCGTACCCGTAATATTGTCCTGGAGGTAGCAAGTTCATTGGGGTATTTTGGACCAAATGCAGCAATGTTGGCTTCAAGTCTGCAGCTTGATTTTCTTTTGCCAGCTGGTGATAACAGTTTTATGGTCAGTTTGAGCCGTCAAATTGCGGAAGTTGCCGGTGCACGAACCGATGTTGTGGCGAATATGCATTCGATCGAGGGCTTTAATCCCGACAAACTCGCTGATAAATTACGCAGTCTTGCAGGGAAAACTGCAGGCGTTGGCATTATTGCGCTTGACCATCCCACGGTTAGGGAAGCAGTTAAATTTCTCGCCGACTCCGGCGTTGTTGTGGCGACACTGGTGTCAGACATACATAATGTTCAAACTGCCGGGTATATTGGTATCGACAACCGTGCTGCGGGCAGATTAGCTGGGCAGTTGGTTAGCAG
>JAESUH010000234.1 GCA_016763155.1 Rhizobiaceae bacterium | reverse complement strand
CCGAGCCGGAGCTTTGGACCTTGCAAATCTGCCAAAATGCCAATGGGCCGAGAATGTTTTTCCTCGACTTCACGAATGATCTTTACGAGATCATTCAACATCTTGTGGTCGGTGTGACTCATGTTGATGCGAAATACATCCGCACCCGCAAAAAACAATTTTTCAATCATTTCTCTAGTGTTGGAGGATGGCCCAAGTGTCGCCAGGATTTTAGTCCGCCTGGATCTTCTCATTATTGGGTACTCCCAGTTTGTTCATTTGATTTGTCAGAATTTGGGTCGGATGATTGAGTAGTATCTTGGCTCGATATTTGGCCAGATTCGGTTAACCGAACCATCCAGCTATCTTTATTGCCTGTGTCTACTTCAAAAAAACCAGCGCGTTTATGACCCCGGGCAAAGCAGTCCTTGACCCCTTCAATTTTGAATTCCCGGTCGCTGGTACACATATAAATATCGCCGCGCCATTGGCCGCCACGATCTGCATCTTCTGCAAAGAGGTAATAGTAACGAGAATCCAGATCCCCATCCACCAGGGCTGCGCAGGTTTCGCCGGGGATTTGCCACCAGCCTTCAGTTATCCAATTGCCGCTTTCGCGGTAACCAAGGGATATGCCGATCAGACTTTTGGTGTCGTTACAGATTCTGAAATCTGCCTTGGCAGGGCTGCTTTGTGCGGAAAACGCAAAGAACAGGCCAGCAATCGCAATCGTGGAAGAAAGAGATTTGGCAAATATGGCACGACTGGCCGACATTGAAATGATTCCGGTTGAAGACATTGATTACCTACATGTGCATTGGGGGCAGATTTATGTCAATGGACGGACCTAAATCGATTAGGTTTCGCCCCTAGGTTTTATTCTCTATTACTTTTTACTGCTTACGCGCGGGCGTGCCCACCAAATGCCAGCCAATATCAGGCCACCACCTAATAATTGCCCAGTGGTTAGAATTTCTGCAAATATTAGCCAACCAAAAAATGCCGCAACGATTGCTTCAATGAATATGACCAAAGATGAAAAGGCGGCAGATAAAGACCCTATCGCCAGTGCTAAAAGACCCTGACCGCCAGCGTGGCTTAATATGCCAAGGGATAGTAACGCGCTATAGCCCGCAATCGTTGTGGGTAAAAATTCATTACCGGAAGCCGTGGCGATAATTGCCATGATGGCTGCGGTTACGAGGGTGGAGTTAAATATCAGTTCTCCGCCGCCCATGTGCCTTCTGGCAACACGCACGGCTAAAAAATAGAGCCCGAAGAAGAAAGAAGTGATTATGCCGTAGATATCGCCCCACAGGCGCTCAGGGTTCAATTGAAAACTGGTGCCCACCAAGAGCGCTGCGCCGATCAAACACACTGCCATGCCGATAATGGCGTTGAATGAAACTTCCTCTCCAATGAATGCCCGGGAAAATAACAACACCCATGCAGGAGCCAGGCAGGATAGTAATGTTGCGTTGGCCATGGTGGTATTTACAATTGCCAGATGCCAGAAAGTCAGATCGCCTGCGAAAAATACTCCAGACAGGGCAACGGCCATCGTAATGTTTAGACTGAATTTTTTACCGGATTTTTTAATCTCCCAAGCAGCCCAGACGGCTAAAATGGGAAGGGCGATTGCAACGCGCCAAAAGGCACTGGCAAAAGGCCCAATCTCGGCTTGGCGAACAAACACGGGCGACGCCCCCATGGCAATAGCCCCAATTATCAGGGCAATGAGGGCAGTGGAAAATCCGATTTTTCGCGATGAAATGGTTGAGACCGTCATGACAAAGATAATTGAGTGAATTTGACGGAAATGACAAGTCCGGCCTTGATTAAAGTGGCCGCAGGTTTCATGTAGATAATGTAAAAATTCTCATGGAGGTTTTCATGGCTGAAATTGACGAAAAATCCCGTATCGAACTCGAAGCGGCAGCATTTCGTACATTGGTGGAGCATTTGCGCGGTCGCACAGATGTTCAAAATATTGACCTGATGAACCTTGGTGGCTTCTGCCGCAATTGTCTGGCCAATTGGTATATGGATGCGGCGTCGGATAAAGGCATCGAGATCGATAAATCTGAAGCACGCGAGATTATTTACGGCATGCCTTATGAAGAATGGCGTAATAAATATCAAACCGAAGCGTCAGTTGAGAAACTTGCCGATTACGAAATTAACAAGCCATCACCCTAGGTTATAACTTAGCTGATGCGAATTTGAACTATTTGACCTGAATCTGGAGATCCTATGTCGGACAATTTGGTAGCACGCGAGCAACTCAAATCTGTAATTGAAAGAATTGAGCGTCTGGAAGAAGAAAAAAAGGCCATCGCTGATGATATCAGAGATGTGTTTGCCGAGGCTAAGGCCAACGGGTTTGACGTCAAGGTTTTGCGGGAAGTGTTGAAAATCCGCAAACTTGATTTGGCCGAGCGTCAGGAACTGGATGCGGTGCGCGATCTTTATCTTCAGGCTCTGGGTATGTTGCCAGAATTTGAACCAGCGAACCCGCCAGCCCCGGTGTCAACTTCAACATCACCAGATGATGAAGGCTGAATGTGATGCACATTACTCCAGATATCCAGCAAAGTGGCGCCAATAAAAGGGTGAAACTTGCCAAAATGATTTTGGATCATGCTGATCTGGATTTTGCCATTAATGCAATGGAAAAGGTCGGGTGTGACCCGCTAAGGATGCAGCGTTTCAAAAAGAAAAAGCTGACACTCAAGGATGAGATTTCAAGTCTGAAATCAGAAGTCATTCCAGATATTACTGCCTGAATCGGAGGCTATTATGAGCGCGAAAGATATCGCCATTATTATGGGTAGCCAGTCTGACTGGAGTACCATGAAAAATGCGGCCGATACACTGGATGAACTTGGGGTTTCTTATGAAGCCAAAATTATTTCGGCTCATCGCACTCCGCAACGCATGGTTTCCTTTGCTAATTCGGCCAAGAGTGATGGTTTCAAAGTAATCATTGCAGGTGCTGGCGGTGCAGCTCATTTGCCGGGCATGGTGGCTGCGATGACGCCGCTACCTGTTTTGGGTGTGCCGGTGCAATCCAAAGCGCTTTCAGGGCGTGATAGTCTGCTTTCAATCGTACAAATGCCTGCTGGAATTCCTGTTGGAACTTTGGCTATTGGCGTTGCTGGTGCAACCAATGCGGCTCTTTTGGGAGCGGCAATTTTAGCGCTTGGGGATGAGGGCATTGCCGAACGGCTGGATCAATGGCGGGCTGCAAAAACGGCCAGTGTGGGTGAAGCGCCCGTGGATGAGGCATGAGTGAATTAAAGGCTGGAGCCACCATTGGTATCATCGGTGGAGGCCAGTTAGGGCGCATGCTTGCAGCCTGTGCCGGGCGGCTTGGGTATAAAACCATCATTCTTGAACCTGGTGCCAATTGTCCTGCAGCGCAATTTTCGAATGATCATATTCAGGCTGCATATGACGACCCGGAAGCATTGGCAAAATTGGCTGCGGCCTGTGATGTGGTCACCTATGAATTTGAAAATGTGCCTGTAGACGCTCTTAGTCATTTGGGACAAACGCTACTATTTCCTCCAGCCAGTGCATTGGCGATTTCGCAAGACAGGCTGGACGAGAAACAATTCCTGAATAATTGTGGCATAGCAACGGCACCTTTTGGGGCCGTTGATCTGGCAAATATCTCAAACATTTATGACACCATGCAAAACAAGGCTGTGTTGAAGACGCGGCGATTTGGGTATGACGGCAAAGGGCAGGTAGTTCTGCTTGATGCAGGGCCGGACGAGTTGCATGAGGCGTTGAAGAGCCTTGATCCTGCTGAATGTATATTGGAAGGCTTTATTGCCTTTGAGCGCGAAATTTCAATCATTGCGGCGCGTTCTCGCGACGGTGATATTGCCTGTTTTGATCCGGCTGAGAATGTTCATTCAGAGGGGATATTACGAACCTCAACTGTGCCTGCGCGGGTTTCTCCCGCTGTTTTGAAATCTGCGAAGAAGATCGCTGAGACCATTCTTACTGAACTTGATTATGTTGGCGTCATCGGAGTTGAGCTCTTTGTTACCGGTGATGAGCAATTATTGGTCAATGAGTTTGCACCGCGGGTGCATAATTCTGGGCATTGGAGCGAGGCAGCTTGCCTGATTTCGCAGTTTGAACAGCATATT
>JAESUH010000004.1 GCA_016763155.1 Rhizobiaceae bacterium | reverse complement strand
GCATCATGCAGGGCAAGCCGCGACAACATTCGCACCTGTCCTGCACCGTCGAGCAGGGTCATGCGCCTAATTTCCATTGGCAATTCCGAGCGAGGTTGAACAAACCAGTTCTGTTCTACCTCGGGGTAATTGTCCAATAGATCATCAACACATTGTGCAGTTGAATAACGAACCTTCTGATCGGAAGACAACTCCCCAAGACGCCGGGTATCATTATCGTCGGTGTCAAAAGAAAGAACTTTTACCCGGCCGGAATTGACCAGGCCATTTCTTTTTGCCCGAGAAAAAACCGATTGGGCAATTCTGGAACCCGTTCCCCCAATCCCTATTAACAGGCTGGGACGAAAGCTGTTCGCATCACTCATACTTGGAAACTCCTGGCATTAATGGTTTAGATGTTTGGAAACTGGCAGTCATGGCAACACATGATTTCATGTGCTTGGGTTCGAAAAATAAGCCGACATAAAACTCTCCAGATAACCAATTGCATTGACGAATTGGAGCAGTGTCAAAATAAGTGCAGGGCCAATCGCTATAGAAAAGCAGTGCCAAAGGGTGCTGGTCCAATCTGGTTTAGATTCAAATAACTCCCAGTCCCTGCTATCGCTAATTTTTTCAATTTCTGAGGCTGCTTCTTTGCGGACGAGGCTAATTGCAGCTATTTCCGCCGGACCAAGTGTAATTTTTTCACCGTGGCGTCCTTCAAGGACCGGTAGACCCGTTATAATTTTTGCCAACCGAACCCGTACCCCTCTCAAATTCTTTGAGGAGCTCCCAAGCCGATCCAGCCAACGTAATTTTTTGGCAATACTGAGATATTTTAGGTAACTTTCACTATCAATTTCACTTCTGTGATCGAAAAAACCATGTGAATTGTGGCAATTGGCAAGTTGGAAACGATTGGAATTCACCGTTTCAACTTCATCATGGAAGCATCTTCTCAATGCAGGAATTTGAATGTGGTACACATTGTAAATAAAAGCCTTGTTTTTCTCATCCTGGTTGAACTTGAATCCTTCAACACCAAAAATGTATTTTTTTGCGCTTTCTTGCTCCAGCAATCCTTCAATCGATTTTTCAAATACGACATGTTCTTGAAATTTACTCTCATCAATTATTTCAACAATCTTTCCTTTTGTATCTGAATCTATTGCCAAGTTTGCAGCATCAATTTTTCCATTGCCCACAATCTCAAGACGCGTCCATTCCAATAACGACAGTACTGCAAAGATGATCAACGCATTCAAGAACACCTTTGAAAGCAACTTGCGCTTGGAAGAAGCACCTTGATAATTTGCCGGTATATCCCCAGTCATTGACCCCGCCCCCTTTTTTAATATAGTAAACTTAAATACAACTTTAAATTGATTTTGTCATTCTAAATGGGCGTTTTTATGAAAATTTATTTTCTCCGTATATTCATAGTAGCAACTTTAGCTTGTATTTTTCCAAAACTTCATGTCAACGCCCAATCGCTTCAACTTGGAGAAAAGGCTGAACGAAACTCACTGCGAATGCGTCTTGAAGACGGGCGTGTGGGTATTGTTACTGGCGGGCCTAGAGGCACCTACATCTCATTGGGAACTGATCTTTCACGATTGATTGCAAAGGAGATCGGCGATGATTTGCGTGTGATTGTTCAGGTGGGGCGAGGTTCGATGGGCAACCTTCAAGACCTTGCTCTATTAAAATACACCGATCTGGCATTGGTTCAGGCTGACGTTTTGCAGCATATTCAAAACACCAGCCCGGGTGACTACCAATATTTAAAAGGCCGCATAAGTTATATTGCCCGCTTCCACCCGGAAATTATCCACGTGATCGCACGTGGAGGCAAATTGTCTGGCCCAAAAGCGCTGGAAGGAAAAGTCATTGCAATCGGTGGCAGTGGCAGCGGGCACCAGATCACGGCACGAATTATTTTTGATCAGTTGGGCGTCAAACCCAAACGATTTATTTCCATGAGCCATACGGATGCTTTGAATGACATTCTATCCGATGCGCCAACACTGGATGCGATTGTTTATGTTGCTGGCAATGGGTCACCTTATCTTGCCAAGGTCAGCGACAATCATGAACGACTTATTCGTGAAAAGGACATTTATTTTGTCCCGTTTAATGAAGCGCCTTCCGGTAGCTCACCATACATCAGCCAAACTATCGACAGCAACGCATACCCTGCGCTCATCGAACAAGGCACAACGATTTCAACCTGGGCGGTTCCAGCTGTGCTGGCCTCTTATAATTGGAACAAGAAAAAAAGCCCAAGCAGGCATCTACGCCTCGCTCGCTTTGTGAACTCATTTTTCAAACATGCCCATAAATTTGACGATGGCAAAGATGGCTATAATGATAATTGGTGCACTATTGATCTGGCAAATGATGTGAAGGGCTGGCAGCGAAACAGCACGGCGAAAGCCTGGCTGCAAGAAAACAGAGGTACACCAACCAAAATTTGCAAGGCTTCCTCCGGCTCCGTAGAGAAAGTTGTCAAAGGAGGGGTGAACTGTGAAGCATTTGTGATTGCGATGGGAAACGCAGGCATGGCCCTTGACGACTCGGATAGGGCGAACATCCTCTTCGATATTTGGTCAAAGAGTAATGCGGGGAAATGCGGTTGACTCTAGGTTTGTGCAAGGTCTGGACAGGCGTAATAACTGTCCTTTTTCTTTCAATTGTTATTTGGCCATCAGACAGTGTTTCAGCAGAAAAGCCGGACATGGTGTTTTATATAGTCCACGCGAATGTGTATCACGAAGATGAGCTGAAAAAGGAATTCAGCAAGAGTAGCGATCTGAATGCCTATGTCATTAACATTGATAGCGAGCAGTCCGTTCATGACTATACATCTCATTCCAAACTGGACGATCTGGACAAACTGAACTTTCATTATAACCACTATATCAAAGCTCTTGAATTTAAAGGCGCGCGCAAGGAACCTAACCCATTAGAATGGACAGACATGCGCGATGTCATGCGCAACATAAAGAAAAGAACAATCAAGCATTACAATGCAAACTACAAATCAATCAAACGCAAGCACGAACTCAGAATCGATATCATCTACCTTGCCGGGCAACCTCCCATTGGACCCGAGCTGTCCCCCCATGAAAGAATAATTTGTGGCGGCAATAAACCCGTATCCATCGGCTATGGTGCTAATTGGGCCAGAAGTTCCTGGAAACACATTTTGGCATTGCGCAAGAAAATTGGCGCGAACGTAAAACTCACCATAATGCCAAAAATCATCCTCCATCAAAAGAGATCTCTTTTCGCCTCGGATGGCATCCCCACCCGTTGGTACGTTCATGATATTGCAAATTTCCTCATCAGTATGGGCCTGGTCGACCACCAGAATACCGGCACAGATATTGCTCAGATAAAAATTGAAAATTCGGATTATGTGGGCATCGGTTGCAAAGAAACCAGCGATGTAACCATTTCCTATGACCTTGAGAAATTGAGTGACCTGGTGAAGACCTGCAACAACAAAATCGAAACACCAGCGAAACTACCGCCAATTTGCGTAGCTGATGGGGGCTCAGCCACCCCCAGGATGGATATTTATGACATCTTCACTAACAAAAAAATCAAAACAACACTGACCCAAACTCACATAGCGTCCACCCAACCAAAATCGAAAAAACAACAGGGTCAGAAAAACCCAAAGCTTGCACCGCTGGCCCCTCAATCAAAGCCCAAAACTGAGCTTAAACCTAAGCTGAAGGCCCCTAAAAAGACGACTGAGCCGTCAAGAATAATTTCAAAAGCTGAAGCTAAAGCTGAGCCAAAGACAAAACCAAAACCAAAAATTACCGAACCAGTAGCACCTACTTTGCCTGTAATAGTTCCCAAACGCACACCAAATGGCCCGTATCTGGTTGCTTCAGCAAGGGAGAGAAGCGGAGGGGTGATTGAGGTTTCAGGAGTCGCCCCCAACCCCAACCGTGGAAGTGGTTTCAAAGCCATTGCAACGGCCACCAAGGGAGTTGGCGTTAAAATATTGGCGGTTGCATCGGGTAAGCAGGTCGATATTGGCGCGTTTAGCAATGCAAGCAACAGAATAACCAGACGATCTCGTGCTTTGAAAGACGGAATGTTGCTCGATATTTATGCGCTATTTACCGCAACCAGCGGGCGGTGCGACAAAT
Source organism: Rhizobiaceae bacterium (assembly GCA_016763155.1). GTDB lineage: Bacteria > Pseudomonadota > Alphaproteobacteria > Rhizobiales > Rhizobiaceae. Next base: position 6,294 of record JAESUH010000004.1, on the reverse strand, counting down.
CCAAAATTTTGACAATCGGAACTGATGTGAATGTTTTTGGTAATGACATTCAGGAGGGGCAAAAATTATCATTCCATTTCGGCCCGGCCCCATGCGAACCGGTCGTTAAGCTGATCGGGAAAGTGAAGCTCAAATGAACGCTACCAAAAAAATATTTACTGCGGCGCTTTGGATTGTCATCGCTGTAATTACTGGCGGCAATGCGGCCTCGCAAACAAGCCGGGACAAAATTCTGGTACCGAAGGAATTGGCCATAATCATGGATCGATCCGGCAGTATGAACAGTAACATCTACCCCGATACAGGTGAATCAGCCGCCTCGATCGGGAAAGGTATTCTTGGCTCCCTATTGAACCGCGCAAAGGAAATTTATGGCGATGGCCATATTTCAGTGCTGCAGTTTGGTACTCATCATCCACAGGGAAGCACCAAAAACGATCCGGTACAAAAAGCAAAATCATGCGCAGATATTACATATTTACAAAAGCGAATTAGGTCACGTGATCTAGACTCACAAGACATTCTCAAACGCCTTGGGCCGGTGCTTGGCGATACCCCCATTATCGAAAGTATCCGCCGAGCTTCAGCCACAATGAAGAATGGCGGGTCTATTATTCTGATTTCAGATATGGATAAATATGTTTGCACCAAAGGTGGGCCGCAGGAACTCTGTAGCATTTGGGAAAAAGAATTGAGCGTGGAGCTGGAATCGCGCGGCATTGTTTTGCGCCATATCGTGGCTTTGCCCAGACAGACAAAAAACGGAAATAATTTAAACATATTTGCAAATTGCACCGGTGCAAAATTTATCGAATTTAAAGACAACCCCCGGGATATTGGCCGTAGTGTGATAGATGATCATGACACCATTTCAACGCCTGCCCATTTGAATATCTCACTTGCGCAATCTGATGCAGATATTACGCCACTCAATTGGCAACAGAAAGTTACAGTTAATTTTGGCAGCGGCAGGCGGACAGAAGTGATTACCCTTGGCATCAAACAGAACAGAAAACTCTATGATGATTTGCGCCCCTTTCCGGTGAAGCTGTCTTCCCAATCAAAAACCTATCGCGTGGCGCTTAAGCGAGGACGTAACAACTCTAAACGTGCCGACATCCAGCTACCGATTCAAAAAATTCAACTGACGCATACTCTGCCGGAAGGACCAGATTCTTCTGAAATTCTAAATTGGGAAATCACCGGCCACGGCACGGTTTTTCGTACCGGAAACAAAAGGACACCAATTTTCAAATTGTTTCCTGGCAGCTATGAGGTATCGGCAAAAAATTTGGATTATTCCGGCAAGATCAATTTCCGCGTCACGCCCGGCAGTGATGCTTTGCATAATATCGAGCTCAGCTTTGTCAGAATTGCCGCCGCACCCAAGCCGCTCGCGCCTCAGCTTAAAAATGGCACTGTTCTGGTGGAACTCACCAATCAATACACCGCCTTTGGAGATAATATTTCATTACCTGAAATTTCTTTGGTGAATTCCAGCGATCGCTCAATCATAGTTGAGCCGCGTAAAGAGATGGAGATGGCCGCTTCACAATATACAATCAAGTTGAACCAACAGGCAGTGCCCAATGAGAGTTTTAATTTCACCCTGCTTGCTGAGGAAGATAAGCGAATTAAAATTAATCTCACCGGCACCCCAATTCGTGCCAGCGCTGCGGGAAGTAATGCGGAAACCGTTTGGGTTTTAAAGCGCGGCGATAAGGAGTTGACGTATAAGGGAGAGCGGTTTTTACAATATGTTCCACCGGGCACATATGAGCTTGAGGTTTGGCTCAACGAACAAAAAAGCAGCCAAACCATACGGATCGACTACCTGTTTTCATCAGAGCGCAAAATACTGTTTGACTGAAACCAATGCCCGGCAAGTTGGTTTTTGCAGTGCGCTAAACCGGGGCTAACACTATATTGCGCTTTTCAGCAATATGGTGGTGAGCTCAAATATAACCACTGTCCCCAGAAGAGCTGTGACGCCAAGGATGCTTAAGTCCACATACTCCTGCTGGCGGAGCGATAGAGAACTGTACCAAACTGATATTCCATTTTCTTTGATATTTTTAAGTATATGCATTTGTCGCCTCTTTGTTATACAGAAATTCTAAGCAAACATGGTTAATAATGAATTAATATTCAAAACAACTTTGACGTAAATCGGCACCGTATTTGTTTGATTCGAAAAAATTCTCTTCCCAATATTTGCGCTAATTTCCTGACCCGAGGCTTGTGATGTCCGCGAAATATTGGAGTTTTCGTGATTCCAATTGGAAGGTTTCTTTCTGTTTCACTCGCCGACAAAGCAAGCTTCAAGGCCCGCACTCGAAACAGAAGTTTACTCGTTTTAAAGTGAACGTATTCTTTTAAATACTTAGCTCAAATAATCACATCAGGTATTGTCCCGACATACTTGTGGGGTAGTTAAGCTGAAGTGTCACGACACAGTTTTTCCAAAATTTATATCAACTGGTAAAAATATTTGACTTTTTTCATTTATACGCGAAGAGTTGTTACATGCATTTTTGAGAATGCTTGTATTTGATGGGAGTTGGAAAATGAAGAAAATTGGATTTACTGTTTTTGGCGTTGTGGCAGCACTTACTGCAATGCCCAGCATGGCAAATGCTGAAAAACTGACTTTGTACTGTAGCGCTAATGAGGACTGGTGCCAGGTTATGGCTCGTGGTTTTGAAGAAGCTACAGGCATTGATGTTGCCATGACGCGTAAGAGTTCGGGCGAAACATTTGCTCAGGTCAAGGCCGAATCATCCAATCCAAAGGGCGATATTTGGTGGGGTGGCACGGGCGACCCACATTTACAGGCGGCTGAAGAAGACTTGACTGCACCCTACATCTCGCCAATGCGCGGTAAGTTGCATCAATGGGCGCTCGATCAAGCAGCCTCGGCCGACGACAAGACCATCGGCGTTTATTCCGGCGCTCTTGGCTATGGCTATAATACCAAACTGCTGGCCGACAATAATCTGGCAGCACCGGCTTGCTGGAAAGATTTGCTGAAGCCTGAATATAAGGGCCATGTACAAATGGCTAATCCGAATTCATCGGGTACAGCTTACACCACTTTGGCAACCATCGTGCAATTGTTTGGCGAAGAAGAAGGCTTTACCTTCATGAAGGGCCTGCACAAGAACATCAACCAATATACCAAATCTGGTTCCGCGCCGATTAAGGCTGCGGGTCGTGGGGAAAATACCATCGGTATCGTCTTCATGCATGATGCGGTGAAGCAGGCAATATCCGGTTTCCCGATCAAAGTTGTTGCTCCATGCGAGGGCACCGGATTTGAAATTGGTTCCATGTCTATTATTAAGGACGGACGCAATCCTGAATCCGCGAAGAAATTCTACGATTGGGCGCTAACTGCTGATGTTCAGTCCCGCGCACTGGAAGTTAACGCCTTCCAGGTTCCTTCCAATAAGAGCGCTAAAACTTCTCCATCCGCACCGGATATGTCATCCATTAAATTGATCGATTACAATTTCAAATTATATGGCTCCAGTGCCGAGCGCAAACGCCTGCTGAAAAAGTGGGATGACGATGTATCTACCCTGCCGCAATAAGCAGAAGTTTGCTTAATTGATGCGCGGTACTTCTACTAAAAAAACCACCCTCCCGACATCCTTCCTCTGGTTGATTGTCGGGTGGGTTGGCTTTTGTCTTACCCCCTGGTACGGGATTGAAGACGGCTTTTTCTCGCTTGAATGGCTCCTCAATGGCTACCCGTTCGAAGCGGAATATGCCCCGGCGCTGTTCCTGATATTGAGCGGCAAGAAGCTTTGGCTGGCTCCATTATTGCCATTGCTTATTGTGCCACTATTGGTATTTCAACGCCCCAAAACAGATCCGTTACATGCCAAAATATTGATCATTTGTGGTGCGCTTGGTTTTGGCTGGCTAATAGCGCAAGGTTTTGCCATTGGCCTGCGCGGCTATACATTCGGCTGGCTCGAAACTATGGCTGGTCCTTTGGGTGACCGACAATTCGGCATGGGCTATGGGGCCATGTTGGTGGCAAGCGCCTTTTTATTCATCTTCACGCAAGGCATTGCCGCGCGTGGTGCCGTAAACGGCGATGTGTTTGTGGTGGGAGCCATCGGCTTTGTCATTGCCATCGTTACAGCTTTTGTATTTTACCCGATCGTCAACATGCTGACATCGGCCTTTATCACCGAAGATAACGGATATTCGATCGGTGTTTTCTTCGATAAATTCACCGATAAGAGGCTCTGGGGACTTGGGTGTTTTTATGGGGCAAGATGTGGGGCCGCGTGGAATTCACTAATTTTGGCCATACTGGTTGGAGCGTCTACCACGATCCTTGGGCTGGTTTTTGCGCTGGTTGTAACGCGCACAGGCTTCCGCTTTAAGCAATCGCTTCGGGCACTTACGGTGCTTCCAATCATCACGCCACCCTTTGTGATCGGCCTTGCGATCATCCTGTTATTCGGATTGTCAGGGTCGATAACCGTTTTCTTCTCCGACATTTTCGGCATCACTCCAACCCGCTGGGTCTACGGATTACCGGGCGTATTCATCGCCCAATTACTGGCATTCACCCCGATTGCATTTCTGGTATTAATCGGCGTCGTTGAAGGTGTCAGCCCTTCGATGGAAGAGGCAGCACAGACCCTTCGGGCTAACAAATGGCACACATTTGTTACCATCTCTCTGCCGTTAATGCGGCCCGGATTGGCAAATGCGTTCTTACTAGGCTTCATCGAAAGCATGGCCGATTTTGGCAACCCGCTGGTACTCGGCGGCAATTTTGACGTGCTCTCGACAGAGATTTTCTTTGCCATTGTGGGAGCGCAATATGATCAGGGCCGCGCAGCAATTCTTGCCATGGTATTGCTTGTTTTCACCCTGAGCGCATTCTATGCCCAAAGGTTCTGGCTGGGCAAAAAATCTTACACCACCATGACCGGTAAAGGTGATTCTGGCGTACACCCTCATTTGCCATCGGGGTTAGCAATTCCGGTTTTTGTCATCGCAACTCTTTGGACCCTGTTCATTGCGGTTATCTATCTGATGATCGTATATGGCAGCTTTGTTGATTTGTGGGGCGTGCGCAACGAGCTTACTTTCAAGCATTATATCACCGCCTTTTCGATTGCCTTTGATGACAATGGCTTACGATGGACGGGGTCGGCATGGGATTCATTTTGGACAACATTAGAGATCGCTATCATCTCTGCGCCACTTACCGCAGGGGTTGGTCTGGTGACCGCATATTTGCTGACACGCCAGAACTTCGCAGGCAAGAATGCGTTTGAATTTGGCACGATGTTGAGTTTCGCCATTCCGGGCACTGTGATTGGAGTGAGCTATATTCTTGCCTTCAATGTACCGCCGATTGAGCTCACAGGAACGGGTGTGATCCTTGTGGTGAGTTTCATCTTCCGCAACATGCCGGTTGGTGTGCGGGCGGGTATGGCATCTATGTCGCAAATCGATAAGAGCCTGGATGAATCGTCTTTGACGCTGGGTGCAAATTCCTGGCAAACTTTCATTAATGTGATTTTGCCACTGCTACGCCCTGCGATATTGGCCGCTCTCGTTTATAGTTTTGTACGTGCGATGACCGCCATATCGGCGGTGATATTCCTAGTTAGTGCACGGCATAATATGGCTACCAGTTATATTATCGGTCGGGTGGAAAATAATGATTATGGGCTGGCAATTGCTTATTCAACCACGCTGATTGTGGTCATGTTGATCGTTGTCGGCATCCTGCAATATCTGGTTGGACGCACCAATATCGGTCGCCGTTTAAACCAGTCACGTACCAATGTTTGAGAGGCTTTGAATGGAATCCAATATCGAAGGAAAAGCTGCCTCTGTCGTTTTTGAAGGGGTGACAAAAATTTACGGAACCGATGTCAGGGCGGTAGATAATATTTCGCTCGAGATCGCACAAGGCACGCTGGTAACCTTGCTTGGGCCATCTGGTTGCGGCAAGACCACGACCCTCCGCATGATTGCCGGTTTGGAAATGCCGACCTCCGGCAAGGTTTTAATCGGTGGAAACGATGTCACAAAACTTCCGGCAACAGACCGTGATGTGTCTATGGTGTTCCAGTCCTACGCGCTTTTTCCTCATATGACCGTGATGGAAAACGTATCTTATGGTTTGAAATTTTCCGGGTTCAGTAAATCAGAAACACGTGAAAAGGCTCTTGCCGGTCTGGACCTTGTGGGACTTGCTGATTATGGCCCGCGTCTGCCAAGCGAACTTTCAGGTGGTCAACAACAACGCGTTGC
>JAESUH010000036.1 GCA_016763155.1 Rhizobiaceae bacterium | reverse complement strand
TTTCGCAACCTCCGGCTTCACTTGGGAATTCGTTGTTGGCCACATAAATTACTGGCTATTCATCGTTTTGATGATGACCGGACTTTATATTGTGGTTGCCAGAGGCAATCTGGTTAAAAAGATTGTTGGGTTGAATATTTTTCAGGCGGCAGTGTTCATGCTGTATATCTCCATGGGAAAAATCAAAGACGGAACCGCTCCAATTTATCCCGTTGATATGAATATCGACCCAAATGTCATTTATTCAAATCCCCTTCCTCACGTACTCATATTGACAGCGATTGTGGTTGGAATTTCGACAACAGCATTGGGGCTGGCGCTAATTGTTCGCATTCGTGAAGAATACGACACGATTGAGGAAGACGATATTCTGGAAATTGAAAGCAAGATGGTACGCGAAGAAAACCGCGAACATGGCGAAGCCATGGGGGGCCGGGGCTAGTGTCTATTGAAATTTCGGCCATATCAGATTTCTCACGCCATTTGCCTGTGCTTCAGGTTATGGTTCCGTTCGTGGCGGCACCTTTGTGTGTGCTCCTGAATAGTCGCTCTCTGGCCTGGTTGATTGCCTTTATTGCCAGCATTGCTGCCTTTGGAATATCCATGTTGTTGCTGGCTCAGGTCATTGATGGCTCGGTCATTTCCTATCACATGGGTGGCTGGGCACCGCCTCTGGGTATCGAATACCGGGTCGACGCGGCCAATGCGTTCTTGCTGCTGATTGTCTCCGGCATCGGTGCCATCGTATTGCTTTATGCGCGCGCCAGCGTTGAAGCTGAAATTGCTCCAAAAAACCATATCCTGTTTTACGCCTGCTATTTGTTATGCCTCACTGGCATGCTTGGCGTGGTAATAACGGGCGATGCTTTCAATGTGTTTGTGTTCTTGGAAATTTCCTCCCTTTCCACCTATGTGCTGGTAGCTTTGGGTGCCAATCGGGACAAGCGCGCACTGACAGCGGCCTATGATTATCTCATCATGGGAACCATCGGTGCTACATTTTTTGTAATTGGCATCGGGCTCTTATATGTCAGCACCGGCACGCTCAACATGGCCGACCTGGCCGTGCGCATTGCCGAGCAGGGTGACAATCGAACGATACGAACGGCGTTAGCATTTATCGTTGTGGGCATGGGTCTGAAGGTCGCAATTTATCCGCTGCATCTTTGGCTGCCAAATGCTTATACCTACGCACCATCTGCGGTTACGTCTTTTCTTGCAGCCACAGCAACCAAAGTTGCGGTTTATGTCCTGCTTCGGTTTATGTTCACAATCTTTCAACCAGCCTATCTGTTTGAAGCCCGCACGCTGGAATTCATCATCCTGCCATTTGCCCTGATTGCAATGTTTGCAGCATCCTTTGTGGCGATATTCCAAAATGACGTGAAACGACTGTTTGCCTATTCTTCCATTGCCCAAATCGGGTACATGTTGCTGGGCATCAGCATCGTCACGAAAACCGGTTTAACCGCTACAATTATTCATCTGTTCAACCACGGAATTACCAAAGGTGCCCTATTCATGGCGCTTGGTGCCATAACGCTTAAAACCGGCAGCTCCTTTCTGGATCGCCTGCGCGGAATGGGCAAACTCATGCCGTGGACCAGTGCCGCAATCGTCATTGCAGGACTAAGCTTAATTGGTGTTCCAGGTACTGCCGGCTTCATCTCCAAATGGGTCTTGGTTGAAGGCGCAATTGAAAAAGGCTGGTGGTGGGTCGCCATTCTCGTAGTCGCTTCTTCGCTTCTGGCTGTCATTTATGTTTGGAAACTGATCGAAGTATTATACCTCAGTGAACCCGCAAACGGGATCACAAAGGGCGAAGCACCGCTTACAATGATGATCCCGATCTGGATATTGGCACTGGCTTGTATCTTCTTTGGTTTAAACACGGATGTCACTCTGACAGCGGCCAGCACTGCTGCCGAAAGCCTGCTGGGAGTGGCCAGATAAATGATTGAAACTTCTACCGCCATATTGCTGACCATGTTGGTTCCAACGCTTGCCACGTTGAGCAATATGCTTCTGCGCAAGCACGATAATCTGCGTGATGGCCTGACTTTTATGGCAGCCGTTATCACCTTCATTTTGGTGTTGATCATTCATGCCAATACCGGTGGCGCACCAACGCCAACCCACGTCCTGTTCGCCGTCATGCCGGGGCTGACGATTGCCTTTAACGTCGAACCACTTGGATTGCTATTTGCTACAGTGGCGTCCGGCCTATGGATTATCACCCACATCTTCGGCATTGGTTATATGCGGGGCAATAACGAGAAAAAACACGCAAGGTTCTTTGCCTGTTTTTCCTTTGCCATTGGCACAGTGATGGGCATCGCTTTTGCGGCAAACATGTTCACCCTGTTTATCTTCTATGAATTGTTAACTCTTTCCACTTATCCGCTGGTCGCCCACAAGGAGACCGAGGAAGCCAAGCGTGGTGCCAGAACCTATCTGGGCATATTGATTGGCACCTCGATTGGCCTGCAATTGGTGGCAGTAATCTGGACCTATCACATTGCCGGAACACTTGATTTCAAACCCGGCGGCATTCTCGATGGCAATATTTCAGGGCCTCTGGTTGCCGTGCTTCTGGCGCTCTACGCCTTTGGTATCGGTAAAGCGGCATTGATGCCCTTCCACCGTTGGCTACCAGCGGCAATGGTCGCGCCGACACCCGTTAGCGCACTTCTTCATGCGGTTGCTGTTGTGAAGGCTGGCGTTTTCACCATGTTGAAAGTTGGCATCTATATTTTCGGCATTGATTTTCTGGCCAAAACCGGATCATCCGAATGGCTGATGTGGCTGGCCGCATTCTCAATTATTGCGGCTTCAATCATTGCGATGACCAAGGATAATCTTAAAGCACGGCTCGCCTATTCCACGGTCAGCCAGCTATCCTACATCACCCTTGGCATGGCGCTTGCCACGTCCATGGGCGCATTGGGCGGCGGCTTGCACATTGCCATGCATGCCATGGGAAAAATCACACTCTTCATGTGCGCAGGCTCTATTTATGTGGCAACCCACAAGACAAATATCAGCGATATGAAGGGGCTCGGCCGAGCTATGCCCTTCACATTTGTTGCGTTCCTGATCGGCGCTATTTCAATCATCGGACTGCCCCCCTTGGGTGGTTCATGGAGCAAATATCTATTGATGGTCGGTGCGGCAGATAGCGGCCATAAAATTATGATTGCCGTATTGATGATTAGCTCGCTGCTAAACATCGCATATCTATTGCCACTGGTCGGACGAGGATTTTTCCTCGCAGCTCCCGGAGGCAATATCAATATTCCGGTCAAAATGGCAGAAGCACCATTTTTGGTCGTTCTACCACCAGTACTCACAGCCTTTGGCTGTCTTGCCCTGTTCTTTTATGCAGGCGATATACAGGAATTTCTCATGCCAATTGTAGCGAAAAACTAGGGAGGGATAAATGGCAAAACAAACAGACCCTGAAACCCTCTCATGGATTTCGCGCAAGCTGCTTTGGGTTGATAAACCCGGCAGTGCTGACAAACTGTTCAAGATTTTAGCTGTAGTGTGTGCCCTGCTATTTCTATCTGAATTCACTTTCCACAAACACGTTATAGTGGCCGTGGAAAACATCCCCGGCTTTTACGGCATATTTGGTTTCGTGATGTTTACGGCCCTTATTCTGGTTGCAAAAATGTTGCGCACCATCATAAAGCGGCCTGAGGATTATTACGCACCAAAAGCCATTGATAGCGAAGAATATCCGCAAGCGGATACGGAAAGGCTCGATCATGATGCCTGAACAATTTCCAATTGCGTTTCTATTCATCATTGCTGGCCTGATCGTAGCATTCATCCCGCAAGGGCGTGGGCGCGTCTCGTTCACCATGCTGGTGCCAATATTCGCCGCATGGATGATTTGGAACTTACAGCCTGGCGTTTACGGACAAGTTGAATTCTTTGGCCTGCCTATGGAAATGATGCGGGTTGATAAGCTTTCCACCATTTTCGGATTGGTATTCTGTCTCGCCTCCTTTATCGGCAATCTCTATGCTTGGCATGTGCGTGACACGGTGCAACAGGTTGCAGCGCTCCTCTATGCAGGTTCTGCCATTGGCGCGGTATTTGCTGGCGATCTGGTGACACTTTTCATCTATTGGGAAGGTACAGCACTTGCTTCTGTTTTCCTGATCTGGGCTCGACGCACAGAAGGCGCATATTATACAGGCCTTCGCTATTTGATCATACAGGTTGGTTCAGGCGTTATTCTGCTTGCTGGCATTGTTCTGCTACACGGCGAAACCGGCTCGATTACCTTTGAAAAAATGACACTTGGCAGCTTGGCTACCTGGCTGATTTTCCTTGCCTTCGGCATAAAATGCGCCTTCCCGCTATTGCATAACTGGTTGCAGGATTCCTATCCCGCAGCAACGATCACCGGCACGGTAATTCTATCCGCCTTTACCACAAAGCTTGCGGTATACGCATTGGCGCGTGGTTTTCCCGGCACGGAAATCCTTATTTATATCGGCGCAGTAATGACCTTGTTCCCGATATTCTTTGCCGAGATAGAGAATGATCTACGTCGGGTTCTGGCCTATAGCCTCAACAACCAATTGGGCTTTATGGTGGTCGGCATCGGCATTGGTACCGAGCTCTCGCTAAACGGAACCGCAGCTCACGCCTTCGCCCATATTCTCTATAAGGGCCTATTATTCATGAGCGTGGGTGCGGTGATGTATCGAACAGGCACATCAAAAGCATCTGAACTTGGTGGCCTATACCGCACCATGCCAATAACAGCCATTTGCTGTTTGGTAGGAGCTGCGTCTATCTCGGCTTTCCCGTTATTTTCCGGCTTTGTATCAAAATCCCTCATTCTGGATGCATCCGCTTCCAACGGTTACACTTTGGTGTGGATCGCTCTTGTATTTGCTTCCGCTGGCGTGTTGAGCCATTCGGGCATCAAAATACCGTTCTTTGCATTCTTCGCCCATGACAGTGGCAAGCGTCCCAAAGAAGCGCCAACCCACATGTTGATAGCGATGGTATTCACCGCATTCTTGTGCATTTTCATTGGCGTATTCCCTGAGCCTCTTTATGCATTGCTGCCATACCCGGTGGATTTCCAACCCTACACCACAAGCCATGTGGTGGGACAATTGCAGCTGCTATTATTTGCATTACTGGCGTTCTGCGTATTGATGCGCACAGGCATTCATCCGCCGGAAATTCGTGCCATCAATCTCGATAGCGATTGGACCTACCGCAAATTTGCGCCGATGGTCATCACAAAAATTGCTGCAGTTTTCAGCTCTGTCTGGACATACCAAACCACATTCTGGCTTGGGACATTCGACCGGATTGTTGAAGGGTTCTATCATTCCCATGGACCAGAAGGCCGCATAGCGCGGGTCTGGCCAACAGGGGCAATGGTATTGTGGATCGCCATATTACTGGCTGGTACATTGCTGGTGAGTTTCTATTAGACTTGAACGCTAAACCTTATTGCGACCCAATATAATTGCTTCGCCGTGGGGCGTTGCCCTTGCGGCTTTGTCCCAGGCGTTTTTTCTGTCTGAAAGCAATTCCCTGGAAATGGGAGTATTAGCAGCCACCAATTGCTCCAGTGCTGCAAGCCAATATCCGTAATAGCGCTCACCAGTTTCATCCGGTTCATTATCGGCTGCAATCAATGCGCCGATTGTTTCAGTCCACTCCGTCCACGTAAACACACCTTTCGCATGCAGAGAAACCGCCATGGCAAAGGCTTGTGCCTCCCATGGCTCCCGAAATACAGGACCTTCATGATCATGGGGCTGGTTTGGTAATAGTTCAGGCGTGTTCAAGGTAGGGCTCCCACATATCCAGATAAACGCACGAATTTGGCTCGGCCTGTTCTCCCCAAAGCTCACTACCTTCAAAGCGAACGCTGTAACAATATTGCGGGTCTTCTCCCAAAAATTGTGCGTTGCTATCAGGAAAAACGAAAACGCCGTTTACTGCGGCCACTGTGCCAGTCTTCCCTCTGGTATAGGAAGGCAAGCGCGTGTGGGCTTTGGGGTTGATGTTTCTAGTCGTGATTTTATCGCCAACTGAAAATTCTTGTGCGGCTGACGTCTCACGGGCGCAGGAGCCACCAAGTGCAAGTTTGGATAAAACCTCTTCGGCTTTGGGCGCAAACTTTGTGGCGCGCGTTTTTTGCGCAATTCCGGTTTCCAGTTCACCTTCAAGCAATAGGTCTCGCTCCTGCAATAGAACCAGCAGGCCGTAAAGCCAGACTTGATAATAGCTCGCCTGAATATAATCAGCAGGATTTCGGTTTTCGCGAGCATATCTAGCCGCATCAATATTCCACTCGCCACAAAATCCCATGGCAACGGTTAGCGCAAATACGCGCTCTTCCCACTCTCCATGAAATACCGGTTCATTTTGCTCCGGGTTAATCGGGCCGAGGCCGTGCCTACCCCCTAAATCGTGTCCGCCGTTCATTTCGGTTCCTCTTCAAGGGCAATGCCAGTGCCAATCATGGAATCGCGGGTGACAAGAAGCGCCAGTTCTTCCTCGCTCAAATGATCGGTATTTTCTGGTCGCATAGGCAAAATGAGGTAACGAAGTTCAGCCGTTGAATCCCAAACTCTGACTTCGGTATCATCACTGAGAGTAACGCCAAACTCAGCCAAAACGGCGCGAGGTTCGGATACAGCACGCGAACGGTATGGCGCGGCCTTGTACCAGACGGGAGGCAGGCCAAGCACTGGCCAAGGGTAGCAGGAGCAAAGAGTACACACGACCATATTATGGATACCAGGAGTATTTTCCTTCACTTCCATATGTTCGCCCTGCCTACCCTCAAAGCCAAACTCCTTGATGGCATTGGTAGCATCACTCAACAATTTAGCCTTAAATTGCGGATCTACCCAAGCACGCGCCACAACAGCCGCACCATTTCGCGGCCCCACTTTGTTTTCATAAATATCGATTAATTGGTCGAGAGCAGCCGGATCAACATAGCCCTTCTCAACCAATAGCGATTCCAGCGCCTTTACCCGCAACGGGTTTTCTTCAAGAGCAGAACCTTCGTCGTGGTGATGATGTGCCATTATTGTTTCCTCTAATTATCCCAAACAAGGTTCAGTTGCAGCGGCCCACGAAAGGCCCAGCCGCCGAATTTTGTTTCATTATCTGCCAACTTCAAACCGTTGAGACGATCAAAAATCATTGGTAGCGCCACTTCACCAATCAGCGAACGCGCAGCCCATGCACCGGCGCAAAAATGCGGCCCAGCACCAAATGCAATGCTTTTGGCACAGTCTCTTGTGATATCAAATTTATCACCATCTGCAAAATAAGTTTCATCACGATTGGCAGAGCTGAACATGAAAAATACTTTGGTTTCCGGCTCAATATCAATCCCGCCAATACTATGGGCTTTGGCTACGCGTCGCGGAGACATGCCAATCGGCGATATCCAACGGGCAAATTCTTCAAACACTTGTTGCCAACTCGCTTCTCCAGCTTGAACCATCGCAAGTTGTTCAGGGTGGCTTAGCAAAGCCCAGATACAGCCGGTAATTGCGTCGCGTGGTTCGTTTTGCCCACCGCTAATCGCCAATTTTATATTGGCCCGTATGCTTTCATCGCTCAGGCCTGCGGCAGACATAACGCTTATCAGGCTTGGGTCCAGCTCGCTCTGCTCATTGCTGAGGATTTCATCAATGGCAGCATCAATTCTGGCGGTGGCAGCATGGCATTTCGCTTCAATTTCCTTGTCACCCGCAAAATTTGAAACACCATCAATCATTGCCTGAGAACAGGCATCCATTTCAGTTGGGGTGAAATTTGTCAGCCCGGTGATTGCCCTTAGAGCATCACCAGATAGCGGCAAGGCGTATTCCTGACAGATATCCGCGCTGTTCTTTTTTGCCAAACCATCAAGAAGTCGCCCTGCATCCATTTCGAAACTGGATTTCCAGTGGTCGCGCACGGTTTTAGGAGAAACTGTCGGGAATATGGCTTTTCGTTCACCAAGATGCTCATCCCCATCCTTGCGCATCATATTGTGACCCATCAGGGTATTCATCAAACCGGCGGGCTGATGCGAACTAAAAACCTCAATGTTCTTTTCAGAAATTGCGATATCATCGCGGCGGGTCATCAACACCGCATCTAGTTGGGGAACATAGCAAATGGGAGCTTCAGCGCGCATTTGTTTAAGCACGGGATATGGATCATGCCAAAAAGCATCCATATCCACATTAAAAACAGGCGCTTGCGCCATATGTTATCCCAACCTAGTCAGTTCGCTTTCCATCAATGACATGGTAACTAGCCTGATACATTGTGACCAGCTCTTCGGCAGCTGTGGGATGCACCGCCATTGTACGATCAAAATCGTCTTTGGTTGCCCCCATTTTTATGGCAATTGCCAGAGTCTGCGCCATTTCACCTGCCGCCTCACCCATAATGTGAAGACCAACAATAATTCCGGTTTCACTATCAACGATTAGTTTCATCAACATTTTTTCAGAACTACCGGAGAGCGTGTTCTTCATTGGCCGGAAATGGGCGCGGTAAATATCAAGTTTTGGATATTGCTCGCCAGCCTCTTCTTCGCTGAGGCCAATGGTGCCGATTTCCGGTTGAGTAAATACAGCAGTTGCAATCAGCGCATGATCAGGCTTGGTACGAATTCCACGATATTCCGTATCAATGAAACACATGGCTTCATGAATTGCGACCGGAGTTAATGCCACCCGGTTGGTCACATCCCCAAGCGCCCAGATACTATCCACATTGGTTTTGGAATAATCATCGACCTTGATGGAATAATTGGATGCAACTTCAACGCCAGCTTTTTCAAGACCCAGACCTTCGGTGACAGGAAGTCTCCCGGTTGCCTGCAATACCTGATCTGCCTGAATTTGTGTTCCATCCGACAAATTAACATTGAGGGTAGAATCTGCGATTTTCTCCACACTTTCTAATGTGCGCCCACAAATCACCGTGATGCCCCGCCTGACCATTTCTTCATGCAGAAGGGTACGAATATCCCAATCGAAACCACGTAAAATTTCTTCTCCGCGATAAACCAAGGTCGTCTTGGCACCAAGACCTGCCAAAATGCAGGCGAATTCAACAGCGATATAGCCGCCGCCCTGAATAACAATATTTTTCGGGAACTGCTCGAGATCAAATACCTCGTCGGAAGTAATACAATGCTCCCAACCAGACATTTGTTTCATCCGGTTTGGTGTACCACCAACGGCAATGATGATTTTTTCTGCACTCACTACCCGGTCTTCATTGACCAGACGAACCTCATGGGGGCCTTCCAGGACAGCGCGGGTGCGAAAAATTTCAGCACCGGCATTATTGAGGCCTTTTTCATAAAGCCCCTCCAACCGGTCGATCTCTTGATCCTTGCTGCCAATCAGCGTTTTCCAGTCAAAACTACTGTCTCCCACATCCCAGCCAAATCCCTTGGCTGCTTCAAAGTCACTTGAGAAATGGGACGCGTAGACCAGCAATTTCTTTGGCACACAGCCGCGAATGACGCATGTGCCGCCATAGCGAAATTCTTCTGCGATCCCGACCTTTTTGCCTAACGTTGCAGCAATTCGGCCCGAACGTACGCCACCAGAGCCGCCGCCAATAACAAACAAATCATAATCGTACTGGCTCATTACTGGCGCTCCAAAAGTCTAAATCAAGAGAAATCGCAGGGTCGAAATGGCCCTGACTGAGAATGGAAAAATTACTCGCTTGGCTTTTTTTCCATTTCCTTAAGTTTTTTTGAAACCGTCTGGTTCAAATCACGTTGAATGCCAGCACCCCAGGTCCGTGAAGACTCTTTAATCTGACGTTCAATGATTGGCGCCTCAGAAAGTAATTTTTGGCCAGTTTCAGAGCCGTAAAAATTTGCAATTTCTGTCAATTCTTTTTCGGTAAACACACGCACGTAAATGTGCGCGATTTCGCCTTCCAAATCACCCCGCCGCGAGGCAAGTTCAATGGAAGCATTGTCTACAACATCACTAATTCTATCAGCCAAATCCGGACGAGCATCAATCAACGTAGTTTTGGTTCTAATGGCAATACTTGGCAAAATCCCATCCAAAGGCACTGTCGTTTTTGAAGCGTTGATTGCAGCTTTTGCTGCATCAAGATGTGCTTGAGTAGCTTCTTGCGCCGATACTCCGGCAACAGACATCATCAAAACGGGGATAAGAACAGCCGTGCATTTTACAAATCGAGCCGACGCACCAAACATGGCACCCATTGCTTTATGGGGCGAAGTTGAAAGTTTCATATATTATTCTCCAAAAGTGTTTTCTTGTTTTGCAGGCGTCAACTGTTGTTGCCCCAATGATAGAGTATTTGCCAGAGTTCTCCAAGCCCGATCGCTGCATTTCCAGCCAATACGAGCTTTAAGGTTACCGTGACAAATGGGTAATACCATCAGCACCTGCAATAAATATCTGATTTGCCATAGATAGGAACAATCCGTGTTGCACGACCCCCGGCACCTGCAATAAATTACTGGATAATTCTTTTGGATTTGGAATGCGGCCAAAAAATGTATCCAGAATTAAATGGCCGCCATCTGTGACAAATGGTTCGCTACCAGATTTCCGCAATTCAATTTTTCCACCGGGCGTAATTTCTTCCATGATGCTTTCCAGCGCCAGTCTGGTCACCTTCAAACCAAAGCGATTGACCTCCACCGGCAGTGGGAATTGACCCAATTGGGCCACCCGTTTTGAACTGTCTGCAATCACCACCATTTCGCGGGAGGCAAAAGCCACGATCTTTTCGCGTAAGAGAGCCCCGCCTCCACCTTTAATCAAATTCAGATGTTCATCTACCTCGTCAGTACCATCAATGGTCAAATCCAATTGAGGGGTTTCTTCAAGGGTCGTCAGGGGAATTGAAAGTTCGCGGCACAATTCAGCAGTTTTTTCAGAAGTTGGCACACCGATGATTGATAACCCGTCGCTAACTTTTTCGCCAAGCAGTCGAATAAACTCATTTGCCGTCGACCCGGTTCCAATGCCAAGTTTCATGCCATCCTTTACCAGAGAAAGGGCGGCGCGCGCTGCATCTATTTTCAAATTTTGGCTCATAATTTCGACCTGACCTCAAGCCCTGTGCGAGCCTGATACGTGTTGTTGATTAGGAGTTTTTATGCCAGTCAGGGTGAGAAAATCAAGCAAATAACCGCTTTATCTCCAGCCAAATAGATCCCAACTTGTATTGGTGATTTTTCAGCGTTAAACCAGCCATATTGCAATCAATCATTGGCCGCCATTTAATGACCTCTCCAACTCTCGTACTAGATCTTGACGGCACACTGGCCGATACCATTCGTGACCTGATCCCCGCTCTCAACAGAACAACGGCGAGCCTTGGTCTTGAGCCAATACATATGACAGAAGTGGGCCATGTTGTGGGACATGGAGCAAAGGCGATGATTCAGAAAGCCTTCGATTTTCATAACAAAGCTCTTTCAAACGACATGTTGGAAAAATTGTTCGAGCATTTTTTGGTCGATTACGAAAAAAACATCTGCGTAGATACAGTATTGTTTGACGGGGTGATTGAATCTCTTTCAGATTTTCAAAATGATGGCTGGAACCTTGCTGTTTGCACAAACAAACACGATTCTCTTGCTGTGGAACTGCTGAAAGAACTGGATATTTTTGATCGTTTTGCAGCTGTTACAGGCGGCAACACTTTTGAATTTCGCAAACCTGATCCAGCACACATCCTTAAAACCATCGAATTGGCTGGTGGTCAGACAGATAACGCCATAATGGTCGGCGACTCTATTACCGATATCAGCGCCGCAAAAGCTGGCAATGTTCCAGTCGTTGCCGTTGATTTTGGATATTCAGAAACTCCGGTTCGAGAATTATCACCAGACCGCGTTATTTCACATTATAGCGAACTAAAATCTGCAGCGGTTGAGCTTCTCTGACGTCCATCAGGCTACTTGTTGCCCAGGACTGTTCTCGACTTTTCCTATCTTCATCCATTCTGCCAGTACTGGTGCTGGTTTCGGTCTCGAAAGATGGAACCCTTGAACATATTCACAGCCGTGCTCGATCAAAAACTCTAGTTGTTTTTCCGTTTCAACACCTTCGGCAACGGTTTTTAGATTTAAGCTTTTTGCCATTACCAGCAGAGATTTAATGATTGAAGCGGCACGTTTATCGTCAGTATCTTCCAAAGACGCGACGAGATCATCGTCAATTTTGAAGATGTGTAACGGTAATTCTGCCAGATCAAGAAGGCCAGAGACCCCGCCTTTGAAATCATCAACCGCAAAGCAAATACCTCGTTCTGCCAATTTGGTGAAATTGGGCTGTACGGCGTTCATATTGCCCGGGTGAAAGCTGCCTGTAATTTCCAGTTCCAGCCTTGCAGGATCAACGCCAGTTGACTGTATTATGGCCAATACATTGTCTGCAAATTCAGGGTGGTTCATCAGGATTGGGGAAATATTGACCGCCAAGGATAATTCGACTTCGAACTGGTCATACATTGCAAGTTCGCGGCACGCAGCATGTAGCACCCAGTCGGTGATGCCTCCAATCAGGCCGCATTCTTCGGCAATTGGGATGAAATCATTTGGATATAGCAGCCCTTTTTGAGGATGGTTCCAGCGCAACAGCGCTTCGACGCCAACAACGATGCCAGTTTTGCAATCAAACTTCGGCTGATAAAACAACACAAATTGATCGTTATTGTTCAAGGCCGTGCGTAAATCTGCTTCCATCCGAAGACGGTTTTTAGCGTGTAAATTCAATTCTTCAGAGAAATACCGAAACCTATTTTTGCCGTCTTCCTTGGCCTTATACATGGCCAGATCGGCATTTTTTACAACGCTGCGATAGTCAGCCCCATCTCGCGGAAATGTCGCGATACCAATGGAGGCTCCAATGGATATATGTGCGCCATCAATTTCAAAAGGTTCATTTGTCGCTTCGATAATGCGCTGGGCAACGGTTGCTGCATCGGTTTCCACTCTGATTTGGGGTAGTAATACGGTAAATTCATCCCCACCCAGGCGTGCGAGCATTTGTTTTTTAACTGGTGCCCTTCTATCGGCCAGCGCTTCTTTGGTCTCGCGAAGCAACCCAGGGACTTGAGCAAGCGGAGAAGGGTCACTTTCGACATTTCCAAAGCTAACCAAATCCTCATTTCTCAAAATGCCGGCAATACGTTGGGAAAAAAGGAACAATAATTTATCGCCAAGATCATGACCCATTGTGTCATTCACCCGTTTAAATCCATCCAGATCAACAAATAACAACGCCCCCGAAGAGCGGTCTGCTATTGCACTGGCAATCGTTGTTTCGAGTTCCTTGCGAAAACACTCGCGGTTTGGCAGTTGAGTAACACTATCCACATAGGCAAGTTTGTGGATATCGTCCATTTTGCCCTGAACATTCGAAGTCATAGATACAAAGGCACGGCCAAGTTCGCCAAGCCCTTCAATCTTTATGTCACCTTTGAGGTTTCCGGCAGAAAACTCGTTCATTTCCCGCGTCAATCGACGCAGAGGTTTGGTGATGTACGCGACAAATGCCGCAACACCCAACAAACAGAAAAAAAGTATCAATAATATACCTATGGAATCCCGACTGAATATCGCCAGAAATTCCCACGAAAATACCCATGCTGCAAAAAACAGCAATGAAACACATAAGAATCCTGCACTCAGTCTTAAAAACCATACGCGCGGCCCAAGGCCAAATTCACGTAGTCTTGTCATCATAACAACTCACCTTTGCCGGTCCAAATTTCATTACCGGAGCATTGTTCTGTATTAAACGGAAATGATGACCCGATAGTAAACTGGTGAAATGTTTTCTGAAATTGGTTGGCAATTACGATTGATGGTTAATAAATCTATGGCAAAGAGGTTAGTATCTTTAATCAACTGATTAATGTCTCTAGAATGATTCCAGGTTTCCTTTCAGCAATTCGAATACCAGCGAGATAGCAATGACCAAATTGACCAGCAAAGCAGCTTTTGAAATGTTTCCTCTTGGGAAAGACGAAACGCCCTACAAGAAATTGACGGCAGACTATGTTTCAACGGACACCTTTCGCGGAAAGGAAATTCTCGTTGTAGAGAAAGAAGCGTTACGCCTTTTATCAGAGCAAGCTTTCAGCGATATCAACCACCTTTTACGCCCGGGACATTTGCAACAGCTAGCCGATATTCTTGAAGATCCGGACGCAACTGACAATGACCGTTTCGTGGCTTTTGATTTGTTGAAGAACGCCAACATCGCCGCCGGTGGAATATTGCCTATGTGTCAGGATACCGGCACAGCCATCTTCATGGGCAAAAAGGGTCGTAATGTATGGACTGACGGCGGAGACGAGGCACCATTGGGCAGAGGTGTGCTTGATGCCTATGAGCGGAAAAACCTTCGCTATTCCCAATTAGCAGCGCTTTCGATGTTTGAAGAAAAAAACACCAAGGATAATTTACCGGCTCAGATCGAACTTTATCATGAGGGTGAAGACGCCTATAAATTCCTGTTCATGGCCAAGGGCGGCGGCTCGGCTAATAAAACGTTTTTATATCAGGGAACCCCTTCCCTTTTGACCAAGGAACGTCTGGTGGATTTTTTGCATGAAAAAATCCTCACCTTGGGTACAGCCGCCTGTCCTCCCTACCATCTGGCAATCGTTATTGGCGGAACCTCCGCTGAATTCAATTTAAAAACCGTCAAACTGGCCTCGACCCGTTATCTGGATAGCCTTCCAACAAAAGGTTCAGAGCTTGGCCATGCCTTCCGTGATATTGAACTGGAAGCAGAAATTCATAAACGTACCCAGCAAATGGGTGTCGGAGCACAATTTGGCGGCAAATATTTCTGTCATGATGTGCGCATCATCCGTCTGCCACGGCATGGTGCTTCCCTGCCGATTGGCTTGGGTGTTTCATGTTCTGCCGATCGTCAGGCACTTGGTAAAATTACCAAGGAAGGCGTATTTCTGGAACAGCTGGAAACCGACCCATCCAAATATATGCCTGAAGTCGATGAGGAGGCTTTGTCCGCCGGGGAAGTAAAAATTGATCTCAATCAGCCGATGGAAGACATATTAAAAACTCTGAGCCAATATCCGGTCAAAACCCGTATTTCCCTCAATGGCACCATCATTGTTGCCCGGGATATGGCACATGCAAAAATCCGCGCACGGCTTGAGGCTGGTGAAGAGATGCCGGAATATTTCAAGAATCATCCAATCTATTATGCTGGACCGGCAAAAACGCCAGAAGGCTATGCATCGGGTTCATTTGGACCAACAACCGCTGGCCGGATGGATTCTTTTGTGGATCAGTTTCAATCATTTGGTGGCTCCATGGTGATGCTGGCCAAAGGAAATCGTTCCAAACAAGTCCGCGATGCCTGTAAACGCCATGGTGGGTTTTATCTGGGTTCAATTGGTGGCCCTGCTGCCAGACTGGCCCAAGATTGCATCAAAAGCGTTGAAGTAGTCGAATATGAAGAACTTGGCATGGAAGCTATTTGGAAAATCGAAGTGAAGGATTTCCCTGCATTCATCATTGTTGACGATAAGGGAAATGACTTTTTCAAAGAGCTAAATCTGGGCTGAGCGGTTTCGAAGCCGCTCTCGCATCACGATAGGAAATACAAATGACTGGAAAATCGCTCAAATATGTGACAATAAGATTCGAGTAGAATTAGTTGATTTCCCCATGAATACTAGACAATCGAGGACAGCATGAAAAAAATTATGATCATGGCATTTGCCATGGCATTTATGTTTGGCCTGCAGCAATCGCCCATTTCAACGGGCGAGGCACAGGCTGCAGCAGAGCGTTTTTACGATTATTCGGAAATGCGATGGCGTCCCATGAGCGAAAATCCGAAGCTTCGCAGTCGCCACTTTTCCAATAAGTCGCCGATTCCTCGTAGGAAAATTCGCTTTAAAGATGATTATCCGGTTGGAACCATTGTCATCGACACTTCCCAGCGCAGACTTTATCATGTGGTCGCCGAAGGAAGAGCGGTACGTTATGGTATCGGGGTTGGACGTGAAGGCTTTACCTGGACTGGAAAACATAAAATCACCCGTAAAGCTGAATGGCCGGGCTGGACACCGCCTGAAGTAATGCGCCGTCGCGAAGCACGCAATGGCCGGATTTTGCCGAAATACGTACCAGGTGGACCAAACAACCCACTGGGCGCTCGTGCCATGTATCTAGGCTCAACAATTTACCGCATTCACGGAACCAACCAGCCCTGGACAATTGGAAAAGCAATGTCTTCCGGCTGCATCAGAATGGCAAATGAGGATGTCGAACATCTTTATGCCCAGGTTAAAATCGGCACGAAAGTCGTGATAAAACACTAGGCCTTAGCGGTTTTTCTGGCCAAGTTGATTGATTTGATTAGCGAAATCACTGGCATTTGTGACTATTTTGTTGTTAAAATATAAGCACTCGTGGATATTCACGGGTGCTTTTTTATGGAGATGGCTTTGGTTGAAGAATCTGGATTTCCTGACGCATCGGGATTAATATTGCCTGAAAAATCACTGATTGACCCTTTTGGTCGTGAAGTGAACTATTTGCGGGTGTCGGTCACTGACCGATGTGATTTCCGTTGTGTTTATTGCATGTCAGAAGACATGACCTTCTTGCCCCGAAAAGAGCTGTTAACGCTGGAAGAGCTTGAGCGTTTATGCGCGGTGTTCATCGATAAAGGCGTTCGCAGACTTCGGCTGACCGGCGGCGAGCCACTGGTGCGCCGTGGTATCATGCAATTGGTCGAAGCCTTGGGCAAACATATTGAAACCGGCAAGCTTGAAGAACTGACCATCACCACCAACGGTTCCCAACTATCCAAATACGCGACCCAACTGTATGATTACGGAGTTCGGCGTATCAATGTGTCGATCGATACTTTGGACAACGATAAATTTACCAAAATTACCCGCTGGGGCCGGATGCATCAGGTTCTGGATGGCATGGAAGCTGCAAAAGCTGCAGGCCTGGCCATCAAAATCAATGCCGTCGCGCTGAAAGGTGTGAACGAGGATGAAATCGAATCCATGATGGTATGGGCCCATGAACAAGGGTTTGATTTTACCGTTATTGAAACCATGCCCCTTGGCGAAATCACAGAAAATCGCGCAGATCAGTATTTACCGCTCTCCACCGTGCGTCGCCGGTTGGAAGAACGTTATACGCTGACGGATATCCCCTATAAAACCGGTGGTCCGGCACGTTACGTGAAAATTGAAGAAACCGGCGGACGAATGGGCTTTATCACGCCGATGACCCATAATTTCTGCGAAAGCTGCAATCGGGTTCGTTTGACCTGCACCGGCACACTTTACATGTGTCTCGGCAAGGATGACGCCGCTGATTTACGTGAACCGCTTCGAGCCTCCGAGGGCAATGAATTGCTATCAAGTGCCATTGATGAAGCAATTTCACGCAAACCAAAGGGCCATGATTTCATCATTGAGCGCAATGCAAAGCCGTCTGTTTCTCGCCATATGAGCACAACCGGCGGCTGATCTCTTTGCTTTGACAGTGGTCGGTTTTGGGTTTTCTAGATTTCGTGCTATGCATTGTGCATGGGAACATATCGGAATCAAATTCGCTCTGTTTTTTCGACTGTATTTGTGGTCGCAATTTTGAGTGTGCCAAACCTTGCAAAGGCTGGAGATGATTGCTCCTGTCGCTACAAGGGACAAGATATTGCAACAGGCAAAACAATTTGCATGAAAACATCGCAAGGCTTTGTAATGGCCAAATGTGATTGGGTTTTAAACAACACATCCTGGAAATTTTCAGATCAACCTTGTCCATACAGTGAGTTAAATCAAACGCCACTGGATGCAAATCACTTAAAAAATCAAATTAAAAAACTCGGGTAACTAGTTGGTTTTAATCGAAAATTGATTAAATCAAATTCTCGAAAATGGCTAATTTTGAGCTGCCATTAATACACCTGCACGACGGCGCTCGGATTCAGAAGCAAGAGAGAAGTCCTCTTCCTGCAAGGCAGTAATCCATTCTGAATGACGCGGGCCTGAATTTTCGCGGGCTTGAGAAAGCATTGCCAATCCACGCACAGCATCGCGTTTCATATACTCACCCTGAAATAACGCATGTCCAAGCAGCGCCTGCGCTCCCACATGTCCCTTTCGATGCGCTGCGCGCAACATTCTAAGGGCACGACGTTTGCTTCTGACTTTGCCGCTTGCCTGATTCAGCTCCATGCGGCCAAGCTCAAACTGTGCTTCGGGGTGGCCAAAAACCAGAGCTGCAGTCGTATACATTACGCGAGCCTGCTTCCAGTCCGCCGAAACAGTCGTGTCTGGAATACCATTTTTATAATAATGTCCCAACGCCACAAAAGCATTGGCGCTAAACTGCCAATCGGCCGAATTTGGCCGCAAACCATGGTAACGCTCAGCCAGTTTTTGGAAAAAATTGAACGCTGCAAGCGGATCTTGCGGCACACCATCGCCTGTTTGGTACATGCGGCCCAGTTTCCACTGGGCTGCAAGGTTTCCATTTTCTGCAGCATACTTCAGCACATCCAGCGCTTCGTCTTTTTTGCCTGCCTTACGGAAAGAGCGGAAAAAGCCAAAGACCTTATTGGATGGCGCATTGCCTTCAAGAACCTTTGACGCATCAAAAGCAAGTGCTGCACCGCTTGTAAAAACAAGCGGTGAACACATAATAAATGCGGTCAGGATTAATGAAGACCTAGATATCTGCATAGCAAACCTTTTCCTTTGCTCCGCCAGGATGGGTAACAGCCCCTTCACGGGCTGAACTTACTGTTTGGGCATATTTCCAGATTACGCCGGATGTAGAATCCGTTTCGCGTGGCTCCCAGGTTTTTCTGCGTTCTGCCAATTCTTCGTCTGACAGTTTCACATCAAGGGTTCCCTTGGTTGCATCGATGGAAATGATATCGCCATCTTTCAACAAACCAATCACCCCGCCAATAGCAGCTTCTGGCCCCACATGACCAATACAAAATCCGCGTGTAGCACCTGAGAAGCGCCCATCGGTAATCAGCGCAATTTTGCCACCCATACCCTGCCCGTAAAGGGCTGCAGTGGTTGAAAGCATTTCGCGCATACCAGGACCGCCTTTTGGTCCTTCATAGCGGATGACCAAAACTTCACCTTCCTTGTAATCACGGTTAGTGACTGCTTCAAAAGCGTCTTCTTCAGAATCAAAGCAACGTGCAGGACCCGTGAATTCGAGGCGTTCCATACCGGCCACTTTCACAATGGCGCCATCAGTTGCAAGATTGCCCTTGAGGCCAACAACACCGCCAGTGACGGTAATTGGATTGCTCGCTTCGCGCACAACGTCCTGCTTGTCATTCCATTTCACATGAGACATGTTTTCAGCAATGGTACGACCGGTAACAGTCATGCACTCGCCGTGCAAATAGCCATTATCCAACATGGTTTTCATCAAAAGCGGAATGCCACCAGCTTCAAACATATCTTTTGCGATGTATTTTCCACCTGGCTTCAAATCAGCAATATAAGGTGTGCGTTCAAAGATTTCGGCCACATCAAACAGATCGAATTTAATGCCGCATTCATGGGCAATCGCTGGCAAGTGAAGCGCTGCATTAGTTGAACCGCCAGAAGCAGAAACAACAGCCGCTGCGTTTTCCAGAGCTTTACGAGTAACAATATCACGCGGGCGAATATTGCGCGCAATCAATTCCATGATTTTTTCGCCGGAAGCAAAAGAAAAACGGTCACGAATTTCATAAGGAGCCGGAGCACCACATGAATAAGGCAAGGCCAACCCAATAGCTTCAGCAACGGTTGCCATGGTGTTTGCAGTAAACTGAGCACCACAAGAGCCAGCTGATGGACAGGCCACCTGCTCTATCGTTTCCAGATCCTCATCTGACATATCCCCAACAGAATGCTGGCCCACGGCCTCAAACACATCCTGAACGGTGATTTCACGGCCCTTAAATGTGCCAGGCAAAATAGAACCGCCATAGATGAATATGGCTGGAACGTTCAACCGAACCATTGCCATCATCATTCCAGGCAGAGATTTATCACAACCGGCAAGTCCGACAATCGCATCATAACAATGGCCGCGCATGGTAAGTTCCACACTATCAGCAATCACATCGCGCGAAACCAGTGAGGATTTCATGCCCTGATGGCCCATAGCGATACCGTCTGTCACGGTAATGGTGCAAAATTCGCGAGGGGTGCCATGAGCAGCCGAAACACCTTTTTTCACAACTTGCGCCTGACGCATAAGGGAAATATTACAAGGCGCAGCTTCGTTCCAGCAAGACGCAACACCAACCAGTGGCTGGGCAATTTGTTCCTTGGAAAGTCCCATCGCATAGAGATATGAGCGGTGCGGTGCACGCGCCGGACCAACCGTCGTATGGCGGCTGGGGAGCTTGCTCTTATCAAATACTTTTGCGTCCATTTATTAGGATCCTTCCAGATTCAGCGGCAAATTTTAAAACACCGAATTCGCAAAAACACGAAATCGATTTTCGATAGCCCATATATGCCGCGAAAAGGTAAAGATTTGATGGGCTTCGTTTATGGCCGAAAAGCGGCATTTTGACTCTTTTCAACAATAGTCGAAAAACATGCCGCTTGCTGTTGTAATTTTGTCACTTTTGAAGCGGCAATTTACACCGCTTCTGCCACTCGCTCAAAGGCCGTTGCTACACGCACTCTTTGAGCTTTGTATTCCTCCAGTTTGCCTTTCTCCTCGGCAACAATCTCGGCTGGCGCATTGGCAACGAACCTTTGATTGCCCAATTTACCTTCTAACCGTTTGATTTCACCGTCAAGTTTCTTCAATTCTTTTTCAAGGCGAGATTTTTCTTCGCCAAGATCAATCAACCCTGCCAATGGCAAACACGCGGTCGCTTCGCCAATTACAATTTGCGCAGATCCCTTGGGAGCGTCCTCGGCCAGTTCGATATTTTCAACCCGCCCAAGTTGGCGAAGTGCCGCTGCATGGGTCTTAAGCCGCGCTTTGGTCACATCATTGGCACCCGCCATAATCAACGGAATGAAAGCACCGGGTTTGATGTTCATTTCAGCACGAACTGAGCGCAATTCGGTGATCAAGCCAACCAGCCAGTTAATCTCATCGGCTGCGCCATCATCATGCGTTTCAGGCTTTGGCCAAGGAGCGTGACACAAAATGACATCACGTTCCGCAGTTTCAGCCCATAGCTCTTCAGTCATAAACGGCATGAACGGATGCAAGAATGTGTAGATTGCATCCAGCACATAGCCGCAGCAAATCTGCGCTTCGGCTTTCGCATCTTCATCATCGCCAGCAAATACCGGTTTCAACAATTCCAGATACCAGTCGCAATAAAGATTCCAGACGAATTTATAGGCGGCACCCGCAGCATCGTTGAAGCGATACTTTTCAATATTTGCTGTGATATCTGCTACAGCCTTGTCCAGCTCAGTCAAAATCCAGCGATTAACGGTGAGTTTCACTTCTGCCCGGTCAATAGCAATTCCATGCTTCACGCCATTCATCTGGGCAAAGCGGGTAGCATTCCAAAGCTTGGTGCCGAAATTCCTGTAACCTGCGATGCGAGTTGTATCGAGCCGGATATCCCGACCCTGACCGCCCATGATGGCCATTGTGAAACGCAGGGCGTCAGCCCCATACTCATCAATCAGATTCAGTGGATCAATGACATTGCCCTTAGATTTAGACATTTTTGCACCATGCTTGTCGAGCACCAGCGCATGCACATAGACTGTGTGAAAAGGTTCGACAGGCTTACCATCCTCATCTTTCATGAAATGCAGGCCCATCATCATCATTCGGGCAACCCAGAACGGAATGATATCGAAACCGGTTACCAGAACATCGGTCTGGTAATATTTTTTAAGCTCCGCAGTCTGATCTGGCCAGCCAAGAGTAGAAAACGGCCAAAGAGCTGAGGAGAACCAAGTGTCGAGCACGTCCTCGTCGCGCCTGAGTTCAATTTTAGTGATATTTTCAGACTCAACGCCCCACAGTTTGAAATTTGGGTTTGTTGTGATGGATATCGCGGCAGATTTTCCGTAATATTCTTGAGCTTGCTCAATAGCTTCCGCCTCAGATTTAGCGACGAATATTTCAATTCTATGTTCCGCAGCATCATTCAACAAATCATCTTTGTTCGGTCCATACCATGCCGGAATTTGATGACCCCACCACAATTGCCGAGAGATACACCATGGCTGGATATTCTCCATCCAGGAAAAATAGGTGTTTTCCCAGTTTTTCGGGACGAAATTGGTGCGTTCTTCACGTACTGATGCAATGGCAGGTTTTGCGAGAGTGGCCGCATCCACATACCATTGGTCGGTGAGATAGGGTTCAATCGGCACTCCGCCACGGTCCCCATGGGGTACCTGATGCTTGTGATCTTCGATCTTATCGAGCAGATCGGCTTGTTCAAACATCTCGACTATTAATGCGCGCACTTTGAATCGGTCTTTACCGTCCAGTTCTGCAATGAGTGTTTCTACTTGTGTTGTGCTTTCCAACCCTTCAAGAAACTTCTTATTTCCAGCGAGGAAAATGGAAGCATCGTCATGCAGGATATTGATTGCAGGCAAATTCTGCCGTTTGCCAACTTCAAAATCGTTGAAATCATGGGCAGGTGTCATTTTCACCGCACCAGTGCCCTCTTCAGGGTCAGGATATTCATCGGCAACAATTGGAATTTTCCGCCCGACCAATGGAAGGGTCACATGTTTCCCAACCAGAGATTTGTAGCGTGGATCATCAGGAGAAACGGCAACGCCTGTATCGCCAAGCATGGTTTCAGGCCGCGTGGTGGCAACGACCAGATAGTCTCTGGTTTCATAACCGGCCGGATCACCATCGGATGGTTTCCACGGGGTCTTTTCGCCTTCTTCATCCAGGTTATATGGATGCTCATAGGTCACCCCATCTTCCAGCGGATAGCGGAAATACCACAAATGCCCCTTGGTTTCGATCTGCTCAACTTCCAAATCGGAAATGGCGGTCAGCAGTTTCGGGTCCCAATTTACCAGACGTTTGTCCTTGTAAATCAAATCCTCTTTATAGAGCGATACGAATACCTCAAGCACCGCTTTTGAAAGCCCTTCATCCATGGTGAAGCGCTCGCGCGACCAGTCACAGGATGCACCAAGGCGTTTCATCTGATTGAAAATCGTGCCGCCGGATTCTTCTTTCCATTCCCAGATTTTTTTGACAAATTCTTCACGGCCAATATCACGACGGTGGATTTGTTTTTCCGCCAACTGACGCTCAACCACCATTTGGGTGGCGATGCCTGCATGATCCATGCCCGGTTGCCATAGAACGTTCTTGCCACGCATGCGCTCAAAGCGGATCAAAATATCCTGCAAAGTGTTATTGAGAGCGTGCCCCATATGCAGGGAACCGGTAACATTTGGCGGTGGAATAACAATGCAATATGGATCAGCGTCAGGCTTGGCACCCGCTCCTGCAGCAAAAGCATCCAAATCATCCCACAATTTCGCAATGCGAGGCTCTACAGATTTGGCATCAAAATTCTTTGCCAGCGTTGGTTCAGAAATTTCGTTTTGGGTGTCATTTGACATGGTAAATTATCCAGAATTTTGCATTCCGTTTGGTAAACCCAATGGACGGGGACAAGTCAACCGGCGTTTTGACAATGGAATGAGAAAACCAGCCCCGCTTCAATAGATTTATTTCTTGGAATTTTTCTTTATTGACTTCTTTTTCTTCATTGCAGGCTTTTTCGGTTGCTTGATATCAGCCACTTCGGTCATTTCCGTCACCGTAGTCACCGGTTCGACACTACCTAATTCAGCCACGACAACAGCAATTTCAGAGGAAGGTTCGGCTTCAGTAATTTGCACCAATTCCTCAACTGTCTCAGGCATTGTTTCTTCTAAAACAGGTGTCGGAGTTTCCACTATTTCCTTGGTCTGCTCACTGCTGACTTCGCGGGCCTGCCAAGAAATCCATGATAAAGAAGCAAGCAATAACAGGAAGGACAGGCTGGTTAGTCCGCTGACAATATCTCCCGCAATTGTGCCATCTCCACCAATCACCACATGTGCGGCGATCAACAGCGGAAAGAATATTCTCAAGACCAGCGCCAACAGTTTGTGAAAGCCGGTATCAGGCGGGATAATTACAGATAGTCCGATGGCAACAAGCCCAACGAGGCTGTATTTCACACCAGTTACAATTGAAGTCACAGCTGCCCTGCCATCAGCACTGGCAAAACCATTCATTATCAGATGATTTTCAGCAATATCACATATTACGAGAATAAGGATCGCCAGAATTAAGACACGAGACAAAGGCCGCGCGGCCCTTTGAGATAGGGCAGCAGTCAGGCAAATCAGACCCGCGCCATAAAAAATCAGAAATGCGGAATCCACCAAAAACGCTAATTTTTGAGCTTGTGGCATTTGATCCGGATGATAAACGCCACCAATGGTGAGCACTGCTTCACGCCCATCAGGAAGCAGGATTGATATGGCAGTAAAGCCGAGGGCTATCAGGAAAGCTGCCCCAAGCACTTGGGCAGAGGCAACAAACAGGCGATCACGCATAGTATTTTCCGTTTCCGCCGCATCAACAATCAAACAAGCCAAGGCTATACTTGGCCCTGACAAATACTAATTATACAATATCGTTGAAATAATCAATATCGGGCAAGGCCAGAGTTAGTATCTAGCGATTATCGGATCAAAACGGAATTTCATCGTCAATATCATTGCCGCCCATTGGTGGAGCACCACCGCCGCCGCCAGACTGGCCACCGGAAGGTCCACCCTGACCGAAGTTTCCTCCACCGCCGCCACTGCCGCCGCCGCCGGACTGATCCCAAGATCCTCCGCCACCACCGCCGCCGCCGCCTTCACTGCGGCCATCAAGCATGGTCAAAGTGGAGTTAAAGCCCTGCAACACAATTTCGGTTGAATAGCGATCCTGACCGTTATTGTCGGTCCATTTGCGGGTCTGCAAAGCACCCTCAAGATAGACTTTTGAACCTTTTTTCAGATATTGTTCAACGATCTTGCAAAGACCCTCGTTGAAAATTACCACACGGTGCCATTCGGTTTTTTCCCGGCGTTCACCAGAGTTACGGTCACGCCAGCTTTCAGATGTAGCAATCGAAAGATTGGCGATTGGCCGTCCATCCTGGGTGCGTCTGATTTCCGGGTCTGCACCCAGATTACCCACCAAAATGACCTTATTTACACTACCTGCCATCAAATTATTCCCTGTTGGCTTACCAGATTTGCGTTTATCCACGCCGATCCTGAATTGAGATTGCAGCCATCATATTCAATATTTCGCCGTAAATCGCTATTTTCAGATGATGTCCACATCAATATTTTGTTCTTATTATGTTCTCATATATTGTTATCTCTGATATTGTCAATTAATGGATGATTCTGTGACTGCCAAGTTTTGCACATAATTTTCGCTAGTTTTGTGCAGGAGAACATCCCTCCTGACTATTATTGGCAGGAGACACCATCTAGAAATGAGATACCTTATGA
Source organism: Rhizobiaceae bacterium (assembly GCA_016763155.1). Lineage (GTDB taxonomy): Bacteria > Pseudomonadota > Alphaproteobacteria > Rhizobiales > Rhizobiaceae. Next base: position 15,475 of record JAESUH010000036.1, on the reverse strand, counting down.
GGGCAGCATTTTATGCTGCAATTGGAAATCCGAGTTTAATGGAATAATCGGTATATGGCTGAGTTAACGCATATTTCGGTTCGCGGTGCGCGCGAGCATAATTTGAAGAACATCGATATTGATCTGCCACGCAATAAGTTGATTGTGATCACTGGCCTGTCTGGATCGGGCAAATCTTCACTGGCTTTTGATACGATTTATGCGGAAGGCCAGCGGCGCTATGTGGAAAGCCTTTCGGCTTACGCACGGCAATTTCTGGAAATGATGCAAAAGCCGGATGTGGACCAGATTGATGGTCTTTCGCCGGCAATTTCCATTGAGCAGAAAACCACAAGCCGCAATCCGCGCTCAACCGTTGGCACGGTCACCGAAATTTACGATTATATGCGGCTGCTATATGCCCGGGTCGGCATTCCCTATTCTCCGACCACCGGTCTGCCAATTGAAAGTCAGACGGTCAGTCAGATGGTTGACCGCATTTTGACCCTTGATGAAGGAACACGCCTATATCTGCTCGCGCCGATCGTGCGTGGCCGTAAAGGCGAATATCGCAAGGAACTGGCCGAACTCAGCAAAAAAGGGTTTCAACGGGTCAAGATCGACGGCAGCATTTACGAGATTGCGGATGCGCCAAAACTCGATAAAAAATATAAGCATGATATTGATGTTGTGGTCGACCGTGTGGTGGTGCGTGAAGATATTGGAACGCGGCTCGCCGATAGTCTGGCAACGTGTTTGAAACTATCGGAAGGTCTGGCAGTTGCCGAACTGGCAGATAAGCCAATTGATAACACCGGGTCGGTCAATAAATCAAAAAACGATACCCACGAACGGATTGTGTTTTCGGAAAAATTTGCCTGCCCTGTTTCTGGTTTTACCATCGAAGAAATTGAACCAAGATTGTTTTCCTTCAACAATCCCTTCGGCGCCTGCCCCACTTGTGACGGCCTTGGCACCAAGAAAGACATTGATGAGCAAATGGTGGTGCCTGACGATAGTTTGAGCATGCGCCGTGGGGCAATCCTACCCTGGTCCAAATCTTCAACGCCCTCCCCCTATTATGCCCAAACTCTTGAAGCTCTTGGGCGCCATTACGGCTTTAAACTATCCGATAGTTGGCGTAATTTATCCGACGAAGCCAAACAGGCCGTACTGCGCGGCACCGGAAAAATCGAGATTGATTTCACCTATGACGATGGATTGCGCTCCTATAAAACCCGCAAAACCTTCGAAGGGGTCATTCCCAATCTCCAGCGGCGCTGGCGGGAAACCGATAGTTCGTGGGTGCGTGATGAAATCGAAAAATTCATGTCCGCCAGCCTTTGCACATCCTGCAAAGGGCACCGGCTAAAGCCTGAGGCGTTAGCAGTTAAATTGAACGGACTGCACATCTCACAGGTGACCGTGCAATCAATCAAGAACGTCTATCAGTGGTTCGAAGATTTACCCAACCACATGGATGAGAAACAAAACGCCATTGCATCACGCATCTTGAAAGAAATTTGCGAACGCTTGCGGTTTTTGAATGATGTGGGTCTTGAGTATTTGAGCCTATCGCGCAATTCCGGCACATTATCGGGTGGTGAAAGCCAGCGCATCAGGCTTGCATCGCAAATTGGCTCCGGACTGACCGGCGTGCTTTATGTGCTCGATGAGCCTTCAATCGGCCTGCACCAGCGCGATAATGCAAGGCTGCTGGAAACCCTTCGCCATCTGCGCGATCTGGGTAATACGGTGATTGTGGTTGAACATGACGAGGATGCCATTCTCACAGCTGATTACCTTGTTGATATTGGCCCGGCTGCCGGCATTCATGGCGGTGAAGTGGTGGCCAAAGGTACGCCTAGTGAAGTTATGGCTAATCCCAATTCACTGACCGGGCAATATCTTACCGGCAAACTGGCTATTGCTTTGCCCGAAAAACGGCGCAAGGCCAAAAAGGGCCGCGAAGTTAAAGTATATGGAGCGACTGGCAACAACCTTAAAAAGGTCACGGCTGAAATTCCCCTTGGCCTGTTTACCTGCGTCACCGGCGTATCTGGCGGTGGCAAATCTACGTTTTTGATTGAAACGCTTTATAAGGCTGCGGCGCGGCGTATTTCCGGCGCCAGAGCAGTTCCTGCACCTTACGATAAAATCACAGGGCTGGAGCATCTTGATAAGGTAATCGACATTGACCAAGCCCCGATTGGACGCACGCCGCGTTCAAATCCTGCCACCTATACCGGGGCCTTTACCCCGATCCGGGAATGGTTTGCGGGCCTACCCGAAGCCAAGGCACGCGGATATGCGCCGGGCCGTTTCTCCTTCAACGTGAAAGGCGGGCGATGCGAAGCTTGTCAGGGTGATGGCCTGATCAAAATCGAAATGCACTTTTTGCCGGACGTTTATGTGACCTGCGATGTGTGTGATGGCAAGCGTTATAACCGCGAAACCCTTGAAGTGGTTTTCAAGGGAAAGTCCATCGCCGATGTACTTGCTATGACAGTGGAAGAAGCTGCGGAATTCTTTCAGGCGGTTCCTTCTGTGCGTGATAAAATGGAAACGCTCAAACGAGTGGGCCTGAGCTATGTCAAGGTTGGCCAACCGGCAACCACGCTTTCTGGTGGTGAAGCCCAAAGGGTGAAACTAGCCAAAGAATTATCGCGTCGGGCCACAGGTAAAACGCTCTATATTCTGGATGAACCCACGACCGGGCTGCATTTCCACGATGTGGCAAAACTGCTCGATGTGCTGCACGAACTGGTTGATACGGGCAATACGGTTGTTGTGATTGAACATAATCTGGAAGTCATCAAGACGGCCGACTGGGTGCTTGATCTTGGCCCTGAAGGCGGTGATGGCGGCGGCGAATTAGTGGCAAAAGGAACGCCGGAAGCTATTTGTAAGGTTGAGCGCTCCTATACCGGAAAATTCTTGAAGGATTTGCTCCAACGGCGACCACAAAACAAGGCAGATGCTGCAGAATAACAGGCTTGAGTGCTTGGCTTGATGAGCCCCTACCAGAGGGGCTCATCATATATTCTGTCACCGGCAATTGTAATGCCCTTAATGTAACCAGCACCATTTGGCGCTATCGACAATATCACGCCCAATTGCTGATCCCGCCTGAACTTCTCAAGTTCCTTGGCTCGCTTTTTTGGAGCAAAATAGCGATCTTGCGGGAAATTAATTTGATATCGGTCAGTTTTTTTCAAGGGAGTTCTTAAAATTTTGCCTTTGATGAAAACCGAGATATGGTCGCTGGGAATTTCATGCCAGAGCTTCCGCGCAACCCAGAACCCGTTTTCGCCCTCTTCCAATTCAACGAACACGTCCTCTTGTCGTTTGAAGGTGAAATCAATTTCGGTTGTGGCATTTTCCAGTTGGCCAACATTAAGGTTCAAGATTACATAATGACCACGGAACAGATCACGAGGATCAACAAACCGACTTTCTAGGATCACTTCCTGTCCAGTGCTGATTTCATGGGCACGTTTATACATTATCCCCGCAATTGCAGCCGTTTGTAAAAGGGCCACCAGAATTGCTGCAATTAAAAATTTGCCTCTACTCATGCTGACGCCTCCTTATTCCCGCGTAATAATCTGAATATCCGGGGTATGAAAATCGCTCCCAGAACCAGTAAAATACCGGAGATCAGGTAGAACGCGGTTGTTCCAAGCAATGTGCCAGCGGTGCGGAAATAAATCAGTAACATCACCATGGCGAAGGCCAGATAACCCAAACGAACCACACTGGCTATATCTTGGCGTTCCCCCATGCGAATGAGCCAGATAGAAAGGCCAAGGGAAGCCGCTTCATTAATAAAGGGTATTTGCGCACCATAGAAAGAAGTTGCCAACATCCAAACCGCAATCCAGAACCCGCAGAACCCCACATCATAAACCCCATGCATTTTCTGGTTCCAGCCATATAAAAACACGACTAGAGTAAGAACCAGACAGATAGCCACTGGAATTTGATTGGATGTATTAAACATCCTCTCTATATCTGACGCATCGCCAAAGGTCAGGATTCCCACCCAGATAGACGTCAGCGCAATGATACACATAACCATATAAGCAATGAATGGCGCCTCAAACTCCCGCATGGAATTCCATTTTTCGAGACTGAATATCGCCAATGCGATGCAAAGATAAAAGGCAGCATAAGCACCAAGAAAATATGCAATTGTTTCGTAGCGCTCTGAATAAATCATCAGGGTTATGGTTAGCCAAAAGAGGATGCCAAGCATCAACAAATGTGCCGATTTTCGAGCCTCCAACCAGTAAGCGGCACCACCACACATTGCCCAGAAAGCCAGATAAAGCAGGTTGATCTCGTTTTTGTTGCTACCAAATAAATTAAAATTGAGCCCAAGCCAGAACCACAAGGTGAACAAGGCAATTGCCAACCATAGAGATGAGTTGGACCGCAAGAGCAGCGCCGCAAGAAGCGCGCCACACGCCCAAAGCAATACAGCATCCTGGGTTGAACCTTGTAGATGGTATATCTGACCAACCAGCATGATTGTGGCACCAAATATTGCACTACCAAGCATGACGAGAAAATCTGCAATCGCAACACTATTACGTCGGTTTGCAACAATGGCCGCGCCATAAGCCAGCCACATAGATACAAGCAATAACAGGACGCGCAAAAATTTTGGCATTGCATCCCAGTTAGCCGCAACAAAAGTCATGGCAGCAAAGGCCAAACAAACGACCCCAAGCATGATCACGACGGAGGTGAAAGAGTATCCGCGTTTTTGCGATTCAACCTCACTCAGAATTGCTTTTGCAGCATCCGCATCAATGATGCCTTTTTCAATCCATCGCTGGCTATCGGTTTTTAGGCGAGAAAAATATCCCAGTTGCAAATTTATTCTCCCTCGGCGGAACAGATTCTTTCTGAATTCAAGTCTACCCACCAAGGGGTAACGGAGTCAAAACCCGCACAACCTTACTTTTTCAACGTTTGTATCACAATTTTGTGCAATGCAATAATTGCATATCAGATATTCAAAAATCGCATTCGTAATATGACGAAAGCAGCCCTATATCAGCGGTACAGGACGAGCGGTCCTAAACAGTTTTAAAAATAACGGGCATACGGCCCAAACACCCGAAAGGAAATTATTATGAACATCGTAGGTAAATTTCAACAGTGGCGCAGCTATCGTCGTACTGTAAATGAATTGAATACGCTGACTTCACGTGAGTTGGATGATCTGGGCATTTCTCGTTATGAGATCCCAATGATTGCACGTCGCGGTCGCTAATACAGCTTTTCCGGAACTCTTCTCCTCCCAGAAATTCCGGAAATTTGGGGCCATATCTCCTCCCAAGACGGCCCCACAACCAACACCCGTAGCTCACAAGCTGCGGGTGTTGTTGTATGGGCATTGAGTTTATTTAAATGATCTGTCATTTACCTAATATTGAAAATACACGGCGGAAAAAATGAGCGAAAAATTACATGTAATTGGTGGTGGTCTGGCTGGAACAGAAGCTGCATGGCAAGCAGCCAATATGGGTGTGTCGGTAGTCCTGCATGAAATGCGACCGGTTCGCGGCACTGAAGCCCATTTGGGCGAGGGACTGGCCGAGCTGGTTTGTTCCAATTCATTCCGCTCTGATGATCATGAGTCCAATGCGGTTGGCGTATTGCATCAGGAGATGCGGCTGGCCAATTCATTGATTATGCGCTGCGGTGGAGAACATAAGGTTCCTGCCGGTTCAGCACTTGCTGTTGATCGTGTCGGATTTTCAGATGCGGTAACCAAAGCGCTGGAAGATCACCCCAAAATCGAGATTATCCGCGAGGAAGTCACAGCATTCCCTCCTGCCGATTGGGGCAAAACCATCATTGCAACGGGGCCTCTCACAGCACCTGCAATGGCCGAAGAGATTTCCAAGGAAACCGGTCAGGACGCTTTAGCATTTTTTGATGCGATTGCGCCGATCATTCATTTTGATTCGATTGATTTTGATACGGTCTGGTTTCAATCTCGTTACGATAAAATTGGCCCCGGTGGCAATGGCAAGGATTATATCAATTGCCCAATGGATGAGGCGCAATATAACGCCTTTATCGATGCACTGCTTGGGGCAGAAAAGACCGAATTCAAGGAATGGGAAGGCACGCCATATTTTGATGGGTGTCTGCCAATCGAGGTGATGGCGGAACGTGGGCGCGAAACCTTGCGCCACGGCCCGATGAAACCCATGGGCTTGACCAACACTCATAAACCAGACGAAAAAGCTTATGCAGTTGTGCAATTACGTCAGGATAATGCCCTCGGCACTCTGTTTAATATGGTCGGTTTCCAGACCAAACTGAAATATGGCGAACAAGCCGGTATTTTCAAAACAATTCCCGGTCTTGAAAATGCGGAATTTGCGCGGCTCGGCGGCCTGCACCGCAATACATATCTCAATTCGCCAAAAATTCTGGATGAAAGTCTGCGGCTCAATCATCGCCCTGATATTCGCTTTGCCGGTCAGATCACCGGTTGCGAAGGTTATGTGGAAAGTGGGGCCATTGGCCTGATGACCGGCCGGTTTGCAGCAGCAGAAATCCTAGGTCGCGAGTTTAGCGTTCCTCCAATGACAACAGCCTTTGGTGCCCTGATGCACCACATTACCGGCGGGCATGTATCTTATAATGACGAACGGGGAAAACGATCTTTCCAGCCAATGAACATCAATTTTGGCCTTTTCCCACCTCTGCCCGAAGGTGCCATTCAAAAACCTGAAGGGGTGAAGCGGTTTCGCGGCAAGGAAAAATCCATTGCCAAAAAACGGCTAATGGCCATACGCGCGCTCAATGATTGCCAAAGCTGGCTTGATAGTCAGGCCTAAATTAATGGCCGGGTATGTCATTCTCCGGAACATGCAGAGATCATGATCTGAAGTTCCAAAATTCCTATGGAGGCACACCGCCACCATAGGTTTAGAATGTTCTGGACCTGGCACTGCGCCAATAAATCCAGTGCTTTTTGAGGGGCGACATCGGCGCAACTGGATCAAAAATCTTAATGTCCAGTTTTCGCAGGTTTTTCAGATATGAGCTGTAAAGCGCAATAGGAAGTAAAATCAGGGATAACTCGGCTTTCTCATCTGAATATTCGCTAACCAGACTGCGTAGCTTGCCCAAATGGTTTTCTGCCAAATCAAGCGTGTGCTTCACTACGTCCAGATGAGTCGATTCATTATTCCCTGAAAACCACTGTTTGAGATCAAGGCCCTTTGCCTCAAGCAATTCTTTGGGAAGGTATAGGCGGTTTTGGGCAGTGTGGCGGGGAAGCGAATTCAGAATTACAGTGAGTCCCGCGACCATACCCGCATGGCCACATATGTCGGCCATTTGAGTATTTTGCTCTAGACTTGCAGCCATTGTGAGCAGCTGAAACACCACCGAGGCTGTCTCTCCACAATAGCCCTCAAGAGTACCAAGATCGGGCATTGGATCATGATACAAATCAAAAATACGGGCCTGAAGATAGGCGTCGAGCGGCAATAGTGGGAGTTTATGGGCATCCATTTCCCACAATAGGTAATCTGCAAGTGGATTGTGGGTAGGTGTCCCTGAAATCCCTGCGGCCAGAGTATCGCGCCACCACTGAATGCGAATTTCCCCGGTCATTGGTTCGGAAATTGCATTCGAAATCTTTTGAATTTCTGCGTCAAATGCGTTCAGAGCAATGGCCAGCCCGCGAATATTTTCAGGCAAATAGAGGCAAGCCAGATAGCGATCATAATTGAGTTCGCGCAATTGATTCAGGCAGAAGGGTTTTGCATTTTCATTGGCGCTTTCATCGGCGCTTCCAGTGGCCTGCGCCATCATTCAACTGCCAAAAATGCTGCAGCAACTGCCCTGCCCTCGGCTAGCAAGACGTTGAATGTGCGAACCGCTGCGCCGGTACTCATAGGATCTGCTGAAATTTGGCAATCGCGCAACCGGGAACGTAATTCTCGTTTAATCGGCATTAATTCAACGCCAGAGCCAACCAGCAATATTTCAATCTCGGAAGCTTCCTGAAAGATTTTTTCAAAATTCTCCGGGGTCAAATCTTCAGGTGTTGCAACATTCCAACCATAAATTCCCGATGGCAAACAAAGCAAACTGCCCTGATGGCTCATATCGGAAAACCGAAATCCACCATTGCCATAGGCATCAATAGGAGCGCGGCCAGGGAAATGGGCTTCCGTCAGTTCCAGCTTGCTTGCTCTGGTGGGATCAAAATCTCCAGCCACGTCTATTCAAAATCGACAGGCATTGTATTTGCCGTTGCCGCTTTTTCCTTGTCACCTGAGGCCGTATTTCCAGCAACCTGACCAGGCCGAAGCTTGAACAGGATGAGGAAAGGAGCCGCGATAAATATCGATGAATAGGTGCCGACGAAAATACCGAAGATCATTGCAAAAGTGAAGGAAGCCAAAACCTCTCCGCCAAGGAAATAGAGCGCGCTCAATGCCAGCAAAGTGGTAACCGATGTCAAAATCGTACGCGACAGCATCTGGTTGATCGACAGATCAAGCAATTGTGGAATTTGCATTTTCTTGTATTTGCGTAAGTTTTCACGGATTCGGTCATAGACCACCACCGTATCATTCAGCGAGTACCCAACAATCGTGAGAATTGCGGCGATAGATGCAAGCGTAAATTCTATCTGGAAAATCGCAAACATTCCGATGGTTATCAAAACATCGTGCAATGTCGCAATAACAGCGCCGAGAGCAAACTGCCACTCAAAGCGTATCCAGATATAAAACATGATGGCAAGCAGTGACGCGGCAACGGCAATCGCGCCAGCTTGTGCCAATTCACCGGAAACCGTTGGGCCAACCACCTCTACCCGGCGGAAATCATAATCCCCCTCAAGAGCATAGCGAACTTTTGCCTCAACGCTTTGTTCAGCGTTGTCACTTTCTTCCTGGCTTTCAACCCGGATCAAAACTTCATTAGATGCGCCAAATTCCTGAACCTGCACATCGCCGACATTGATTTCACTAAGCCGAGCGCGAATATCGGCGATATCTGCAACGTCAGTTTTGGACTGAACCTCAACCAGCGTCCCCCCTTTGAAATCGATGCCATAGTTAAGGCTGACCGCAAAAAACAGAACAATTGATGCAACCACAGCAACGGCGCTGAGAGGGAATGAAAACACCCTATTACGCATAAACTGGAGTGAACTTTTCTCAGGTAGAAGGTTGAACAACCGCTTGGGCAACTCTGTAGGACGCTTAATACGAACCCACATGGAAACCAATAATCTTGTGAAGGTATACGCTGTAAAGACTGTTGTAATGATACCGATTGCCAAGGTGATGGCAAAACCACGCACCGGGCCGGAACCGAGATAAAACAGGATAACGGCAGCAATGAAGGTCGTGATATTGGCATCCATAATTGTATTCAATGCGTGTTTGAAACCCGCGTCGAATGACTGGATCATATTGCGCCCGTTTCGCCGTTCCTCTCGAATACGTTCATAAATCAAAACGTTGGCATCCACCGCCATACCCATCGTCAAAACGATACCGGCAATACCTGGCAGGGTTAGCGTTGCGCCCAATATAGATAGAAGAGCAACAATCATCGAAATATTGGCAATCAGCGCCACATTGGCGATCAGGCCAAGCGTGCCGTAGGTCGCGATCATGAATACCAACACAGCAAAGGCGCCGACAATAGCAGCGATTTTTCCTGCTTCAATGGAATCCGCACCAAGTCCCGGGCCAACTGTACGCTCTTCAATGATGGTAAGTTTCGCAGGAAGTGCACCAGCACGCAGAAGAATTGCCAAACTATTGGCACCTTCAACACTGAAACTTCCTGATATCTGACCAGAGCCACCCAGAATTGCTTCCCGGATAACCGGAGCAGAAATTATTTCATCATCGAGCACGATGGCAAAAGGTCTGCCAACATTATCCTGTGTCACTTTACCAAAACGACTTGCGCCCTTGGTATCAAAACGGAAAGAGACAATTGGTTCATTGGTTCGCTGATCAAAACCCGCCTGAGCATCAACCAGGTTTTCACCATCAACCATCACCCGGGTCTCAATTAGATACGGCGTTGGAGGATCGGTGTCTTCAAACAACACTCTGGTTCCAGCCGGAGGTCGTCCAGTCAGCGCGTCATTGGGGTCCATTTCGTTACTCACGAGATGGAAACTCAATTTTGCAGTAGTACCAATCAAATCTTTAAGCTGCTGAGGATTGTCCAAGCCCGGAAACTGGATCAAAATTCGATCAGTTCCCTGACGTTGAACTACCGGCTCATTAGTGCCAAGTTCGTTAATCCGTCGACCAATAACCTCAATCGATTGGGTTACTGCTGTTTGAAGTCCGTGTTCAAGACCTGCATCCGTAAGCGAATAGACCAACAGCCCATCTTCGGGCTGTGTGGCTTCAACTTCAGAAATTGCTGTACGTCCAAACAGGCCACTGGCTACCGGTTGGGTTAAATCAACAAGTTTTTCCAATGCATTGGTCGCATCCTCAACCTTGCGCAAACGCACATTGATTGATCTTGCACCGCTATTTGAAAGGCGGTACCCGATACGCTCGGCACGAAGAATGCGTCTAATATCTCCTTGCAGAGATTCCAGCCGCTCCTTGATCAGGGACGCTTCATCCACCTGCATCAGCAGATGAGAACCACCTTGAAGATCAAGGCCAAGTTTCATTTGACTTGCCGGCATCCAGCTAGGAAAGCTAGCGACTGTATCCTTACTTAAAAAATTAGGCGCCGTGAACAACAAAGCCAAGACGACAGATGCAAAGATAGAGACAACTTTCCATTTGGAAAAATAAAGCATGAAACAGGTTCCAGAAACGAGTTAGCGAAATGAAAGTAGTGAAATCAGCTTTTCGCTGCTTCACCTTTTACACGAACATCAGCGATCATTGCCCGCATCACGCGCACTTTGACATCTTTGGAAATTTCAACTTCCAGCTCATTGTCATCGATAACTTTCGTCACCTTGCCAACAAGACCACCGCCGGTAACGATTGAATCATTACGACGCACTGCACCAAGCATTGCCTCACGGGTCTTCGCAGCCTTGCGCTGAGGCCGGATGATAAGAAAATACATGATTACGAAAATTAGAATAAATGGTAACAAGCTCACTACTAGATCTGAACCGCCACCGAAAGACTGAGCATAGGCCGGGGTCACAAACATGGACCGCACTCCTGAATTAAATTGCGTTTGATAGACTGTACGATAGATACCGAACAATCTTTGAAGTCGCGCGGACTATAGCCATCCCCGCGATGAATGCAAATGGGGCTTTTTTAATTAAAATGCAATCCCCAACACGCTGCTTCTGAACATTTTTTGGTGTACATCAACACTTTCCAAAAATTACCGACCATGGTATCTGGTTTCGCGCAGCAAATGAAGGAAGCTAGTATTGAATACCCCCCCAAAAAATGATCCCGTTGAAGCGCTGAATCGCAAGCTGGATACCCTGATTGCACTGGTTGAACGGGCAGTTCCTGAGATTCCTGCAATAAATGATATCGATGCAGAAGCAACTTTTATCTGGAACGCTGAAAAGAACTGGTTGCAGCCAGTTCCCAAGGTCAATCGGGTAGATATGGAATTGCTGAAGGGGATTGACCGGGTTCGCGATATTCTAACAGAAAACACCGAACAATTTGCCGCAGGATTAGCAGCCAATAATGTTTTGTTGTGGGGTGCGCGGGGAATGGGGAAATCATCTCTGGTGAAGGCCGTTCATGCTCATATCAACGCCAATAAACCGGCTGCTGAGTTGAAGCTGATCGAAATCCACCGCGAAGACATTCATTCGCTACCAAGTTTACTCAATATATTGCGCGGACTTTCTGCCCGCATCATCCTTTATTGTGATGATCTATCATTTGATAATGATGATACCTCTTATAAATCACTGAAGGCAGCGCTGGATGGTGGCATTGAAGGCCGTCCAGAAAATGTGATTTTCTACGCAACTTCAAACCGCCGCCATTTACTTCCACGCGACATGATTGAGAACGAACGCTCAACGGCCATTAATCCAAGCGAAGCAGTCGAGGAAAAAGTCTCCCTGTCAGACCGTTTTGGCCTGTGGCTTGGGTTTCATAAATGCAGCCAGGACGAATATCTGGAAATGGTCAACGGATATGCCAATCATTTCGGATTGAGCATGGAAGAAAAAGAATTGCGCCGACAAGCGCTGGAATGGGCAACCACAAGGGGCAGCCGTTCGGGACGTGTTGCGTGGCAGTTTATTCAAAATACTGCCGGAAAACAGGGCATATCGTTGAACCAATGATGTTAGTTCAGGCTCGCCACATTACCAAGCCTCTGAAAAACATGCCATAATCATAAAGAACAGCATGGCATAAGGAGATTTCTGGTGTTTGGACTAACGAAACCATCGCTTGCACTTAGAATTGGTGTCGGAAAAATTGTTGGCTTGTTGTTTGGCCTTGCCGTGTTTTTCATGCTGCCCATATTCTACCCCGATGCCAGCCTGCATATCCGCTTCGGGATCATGTTTTGGTACATAACCATTGGCGCGATAGTCGGCTTTGCCGGAGTTCTCACGGAAAACCCAGTTATCAAGTTTCCGCTTCCATGGTGGCTGCGCGGATTAATTTTCGGCGGGTGGATGAACTTTGTGCTTGCGCTGATTGCCTATGACCAGATTCAGGCCATTTTGATTTCCGTAAATATGTTGGGAATGACTTCACCCCTGTGGGTTGTTGTCGAAGGCGCAATTGTGGGACTGGTTGCCGATTATTTCGCCACCCGTTTCGGTGGCGAAGGTAGCGCTACGGTTTCTTAAAGCGCGTCTCCCAAAAGTGGGCACCGGTTTTGGGACAAAAGACACGCTAAAAAAAATGACGAAGCACGTTGGGCGAATGCCAATGAACGCGACATGCTTTAGTCGAACCCTATTCGATATCCTCAACCTTTACCCCGTCAGAGCCGCCAACCTGATGGGCAAGAGCTGCTTCCATGAATGGGTTTAGATCACCATCCAACACGCTATCGGGCGATGTGCTTTCAACCCCTGTGCGCAGATCTTTGACTAATTGATAAGGTTGCAGCACATATGACCTGATTTGATGTCCCCAACCGATATCAGTCTTGGAATCATGCGCGTCCTGAATGCTTTCAACACGCTTTTTCATTTCAATATCATACAGGCGTGCCCGCAACGCTTTCATGGCATTTGCGCGGTTTTGGTGTTGAGACTTTTCCGATGAGGTCACCACGATACCAGAAGGCGCGTGGGTAATACGAACGGCACTATCAGTGGTATTGACGTGCTGGCCGCCTGCCCCTGAAGAGCGATAAGTATCAATGCGGATATCTTTGTCCAGAATTTCAATTTCCACATTGTCGTCGATAACCGGATAAATCCACACAGACGAAAACGACGTATGCCGTCTGGATTGGCTATCATAGGGCGAAATACGCACCAAGCGATGAACACCGGATTCGGTTTTCAGCCAGCCAAAAGCATTTGTCCCTTTAACCAGAATCGTCGCACTCTTAATGCCAGCTTCATCACCCGGCGTCGTGCTTTGTATTTCAACCTTGAATTTGTTTTGTTCAGCCCAGCGAACATACATGCGCAAAAGCATGTTGGCCCAATCCTGGCTTTCCGTGCCGCCTGCACCTGAATGAACTTCCAAATAACAATCATTGCCATCGACTTCACCCGATAACAGGGCCGCAGTCTGCCTGCGCCCCATTTCCTCGCTCATCACAACAATTGCAGATTCTGCCTCAGAAACAACTTCCTCGTCGCCCTCTTCCTCACCCATTTCAATCAGATCGATATTATCTGAAAGCTCTGTTTCAATTGATTTGATCGCAGCAATACCGGTTTCCAGCTGCTGACGTTCTTTCATCAATTTTTGGGCTTCGTCAGGTGAATTCCACAATTCAGGGTCTTCGGCTTTACCGTTTAAAAACTCAAGCCGTGCAAGCGCCTTATCCCAGTCAAAGATGCCTCCTCAGCAGGCTGACTGCTTGTTTGATATCATCGATAATTGTTTGCGTTTCCGCGCGCATGAAACATTCCTGAGGGGGTTGAGTGATGGTCGAGAGACAAATGATTTGCCTGATTTCACGCGACCATAGTCACCCGCTCGTTAGATGTAAATACGGGCTGTCGACAACCACACGTTTTCTAGAACAGCCCACCAGTTCCCGATATCACGGCACGATTTGCATCGGGGGAAACAGCCAAACCTTCAACGCCGAACTCTTCACCAAATCCAATAACGGAAAAAGTAGTTGGCGGCCTTGTACCCGGTTTGAAAGCTTCCATGATAATGCCGGGGGCATCAGCTGGCGCTTCCAATCCGGTTTTAGCATTGATGGGATAAAGTGTCAGGCCGTTAGGTACCCGAAAATCTACAGGTTTTTTGCCTTCAAGCACCTCACCCATGAAATTAGTGAAGATTGGTGCTGCCAAGCCGCCGCCTGTGGCGCGCCTGCCCATGGATTTCGGTGTGTCATAACCAATATAGAGGCCAGCAACCATGTCGGGTGTATAGCCAACAAACCATGCATCCTTATAGTCATTGGTGGTGCCAGTCTTGCCCGCAACAGGCACATTTAGTGAGCGCACTACCCTTGCCGTGCCACGCTGCACAACCCCCTCCATCATTGATGTAATTTGGTAAGCGGTCATCGGATCAAGAACCTGCTCTCTGGTATCATCGAGCACGGGTTCTTCCTGCTGCTGCCAGGACTGGGCATTACAATCGGCACAAATACGGGCCTCATGTTTAAATATTGTCTTGCCGTAGCGATCCTGAATTCTATCAATCAGCGACGGCCTGATTTGCTTGCCGCCATTTGCCAGAACTGAATAGGCCGAAACCATACGCATAACGGTTGTCTCTCCGGACCCAAGCGACATGGCGAGCACCGGCAACATTTTATCGTAAATTCCAAATCGCTGGGCATATTCAGCAACCAGCGGCATTCCCATATCTTTAGCCAGACGAACAGTCATCAGGTTTCGGGATTTTTCAATACCGCGACGCAAAGTGGACGGACCTGCAAACTTTCCGCCATAGTTTTTAGGTTCCCAAAAACCAAGGCCACCACCCTGATCAATCTTGATCGGGGCATCAAGAACAACTGATGAAGGCGAATAGCCGTTATCCAGAGCCGCTGCATATACAAATGGCTTGAAGGATGATCCGGGCTGACGATAGGCTTGAGTTGCCCGGTTGAACTGAGAGTCAGCGAACGAAAACCCGCCAACCATGGCAAGTACCCTGCCCGTGTGCGGATCCATGGCAACAAATGCACCTGAAACTTTTGGCTTTTGCCGTAAGCGATATTTGGGAGTATCGGGATTATCCCTTTCCATAGCCTCGACAAATATCACATCTCCGACCTCAAGGATGTCATTCACCTTTTTGGCAGTGCGGTTTTTCTCATCCTTGATGCGAATTTTCTTTGCCCATTTCATGTC
>JAESUH010000035.1 GCA_016763155.1 Rhizobiaceae bacterium | reverse complement strand
TGAAAAAGTTGCTATGCCAGAGGCCGTGGCGGCACTCATTCAGGCCTTTGTGGAGGAGCATCATGTGGATGAGAAATTCATAAAAAGGCGGCGGGACAAGCTTGATCTGGAAGAGCAGAAATTTGGTAAGACCCCGATTTTTGCGCAGCATCCCAAGGTGCAATAATGAGTGGTGAAGATAAAACCCAATCCAGATTATCGCGTTGGTCCGAACGCAAACTGGCGGTTGCAAAAGAATCTGAAGAGATCAAAACGCAGGGAGTGGTCGAAGAGGACGCTGAAGCTGCCGCAGCCCTTGCGGCTGAGCATGAGACCAATCGGTTGGCGGCTGAAGCCGTCGATCTGGAGACCCTTGATGAGGATACTGATTTTTCAGTTTTTATGAAGGACGGTGTGCCGGAACTGTTGAAGAAATCTGCCATGGCGGTTTTGTGGCGAACCAATCCTATCTTCGCTAATGTGGATGGTCTGGTAGATTATGATGACGATTTTGGCAGTCCTGATTTGATTATGAAAACATTCGAGTCAGCTTATCAGGTGGGCAAAGGATATCTGGATAAAATCGAAGAGGATGATGAGAAGCCAGATCAGCTTGCGGATAAATATCCCGTCGAAGCCGATGATGTTGTGTCAGAAGAAGACCCAATTGATGAAGAGGTTGTGGCTGACGAGGACGAGGAAGCGGAGATGGAAACTGTGGAGACTTTGGAAACAGAAACTCCAGTCGACATCGATGGTTCAGAATTTATCGAGGAAGAGGCACCTCATCCCAAGGTTTCTTTGCGCCATCGCCTGATGCTGGATAGTTAGATGCTTGGGTCTGCCAGATGGTTGCGCAGCATTTCCTGATAGGCTTTCAACATCTCGGTGACATAAGGTTCATGTTCATCGATTTCCAGAACATTCTTTGCTACGTGAGCATTGTAGCGCGCGGCGGCGTAGAGAAAAATCATATGCAATTCGGTAGCATTGATGGATTGATTTTCTTCATTCGCCACGTCGATGAACTTATCAGCGAGTTTCATAAACCGGGCGTCCGAAATTGAAGGGTTTTCACCTTTGGCTTCAGACGCCCGACGTTGTTTGCGGTTTGTTTTAAAGTCGTCCAAACGAATTATCCTTGCGGGTCAGTTTTATTTGCGTTGGGAGTGAACAGAACTTCGCCCTCAAGCTTGTAATCCGCAATCATTTTTTGACCTTTTTTACCGGTCAGCCATTCTTCGAGCTGTAGGGCTAGGTCATTTTTTGCGTGTGCATGTTTGGCTGGATTAACCGGAAGAAAAGCATATTGGTTGAACAAAACCGGGTCACCTGAAAACAATAATTTCAAATCGCCCTTGTTTTTGAATTTCAACCAACTGGCTCTATCGGCAAGAATATAAGCGTTCATGCCGCTTGCGGTATTGAGAGTTGCGCCCATGCCAGCACCGGCTGCACGATACCATTTGGCATCGAGTTTTTCAATGTCAACGCCTGCAGCTTTCCACAGTGAAAGCTCTTTGCGATGGGTGCCGCTATCGTCGCCACGGCTGGCAAAAATCGATTTTGCATCATAGATTTCCTTGAGAGCATCGGCGATGGTTTTTGCGTCATGGGTTTTTGCCGGGTCATCAGATGGGCCGATGAGGACAAAATCATTATACATGATTTCCCGACGATGGGTGCCGTAGCCCTCAGCAACAAATTTTTCTTCTGCAGCTTTTGAATGAACGAGGATCGCATCCACATCACCTGCTCTGCCAAGTTTCAATGCCTGTCCGGTACCAACCACCAAAAGGTGGACGTCCATGCCAAGGTCTTTTTTGATTTCCGGAATTAGAATATCCGAAAGGCCGGAATTATTAAAAGAGGTCGTTACAGCAAGCTTGATATCGCTTGCCTGTGCAGTTGAAATTCCAAACCATGTTAGTATTAAAAATGCCAGTCTGATTGGACCTAGCTTCATTCTACAATGTCTCCGTTTAGAAACGCGCGAGATTCCGGCGTTTTACTGTTTTCAAAAAACGCGGTCGCGGAAGATGTTTCATGCAACCGACCTCGATATATAAACAGAATATCTGTAGCGAGTCGACGGGCTTGGCCAATATCATGGGTGGTCATAATAACACGGGTGCCGTTGTTGAATGCCTTGAGCAACATGTCTTCGATTTCTCTTGTGGCAGCACCATCGAGATTGGTTGTGGGCTCGTCGAGAAACAGTATTTCCGGGTTTATGATCAATGCGCGGGCGAGAGCAAGTTTCTGCTTTTCGCCTCCCGATAGATAACCTGCATTTTGTTCCAAGGCTTGGCCAAGGCCAATTGATATGGCGCGTTTTTTCGCCATATCCAAGGCCAGCGATTTCGCTATGTTATTGAGGAGGAGGGGGTATGCCAGATTATCAATCACTGATCGACGCATGACGATCGGGGTTTGGAAGACGAAGGCCTGACGCTTGCGAATATCGTTGTTTTGGCCCAGCCATTCTATCGTGCCGGCACTGGTGCGATCCAGCCCGTGCATGGTTCGCAACAAGGTTGTTTTGCCTGCGCCATTGGGGCCGAGAACGATGGTAAATCCGCTGACACCAATTTCAAGATTGATATCAGTAAGGATCGGCTTCTTGCTTTTGGTGACACAAATGTCCTGCAATCTCATTGGCAGAATAGCTTTTACCATGTGCCTGCTCGCTCGGTTTTTGAGATAATGTGGATTGCCAGATTGATGATGATTGCCAGTCCCACCAAAATGATGCCGAGCCCGATGGCGAGGGCGAAATCTCCCTTGCCGGTTTCAAGAGTGATTGCGGTGGTAAGCACTCTTGTCAGGTGATCAATATTACCGCCAACGATCATGATTGCGCCCACTTCACCAATGGCGCGGCCAAATCCTGCAAGAGTTGCGGTCAGTAATGAGCGACGCGCATCCCAAATCAGAGTTTTCATGCGCTGCCATTTGGTGGCGTGAAGGGAGATCAGCAAATCATGATATTCCGACCAAAGATCACGGATTGCCTGGTGGGAAATAGAAGCAATCAACGGGGTGATAATGATGACTTGCGCTATGATCATAGCGGTCGGTGTAAAGAGCAGGTTCAAAACACCAAAGGGACCGGAGCGCGATAATAGCAAATAAACGAACAAGCCAACGACTACCGGGGGAAGCCCCATAAGCGCGTTTAACAGTGCTATGGCTAAACGCCGATGGCGAAAGCGGTTTACCGCCAGCCATGCTCCGATCGGAAAGCCAATCAGGGATGCGATGATTACAGCGGTGATTGTTACCTGCAGGGAGCGCAAGACAATTTCAAACAGGTCTGCATCGAGGGACACTAGGAGGCGGACAGCGTTTAGCAACCCTAGCCAGATATCATTCATTTGGGGCTGATTTCTTCAAGGTTTTTGCAAAGGCCGTAATGGCTTCAATGTCTGAATATTCAAGTTCTATGGGTGTGGTAGGCGGCGGATTATTCGAGTCTACTTCTTCGCCTTTGAAGCGGATGATCACAGGATGCGGTCGCCTTGTATGAAAACTCAAAAATCTAACCTCCCAGTCTTCTAGCTGATTTACCAAAAGGGAAAAAGACGGAGTTGATGAAATGCCACCATGTGGATTGAAATCTGCAACCACATGGCAGCGTGTACAATGTATTTTGGATATCGATCTTCCGGTCATAATGAGAGCGGAAGTTTCCTGTGCGCTCGCAGTTGGTGTAATGCTGGCGTGCGACATTGAAAATAGCAAGGACAAACACAATAAAGGCGCTGGGTTCAGCATTTTCGATCTCTTCGCAGAATGCGTAGCAGTCAGCTGTATATTGCCAATAAACCCTGTACTGGGTCAACTGTTAGGCTGCTTTTTTGGCAAGGAAGACGGAGAAAGATGGAGCCTGCAAACCTTAGCACACCATTGATATTGATTGGGTTTGCAGGTTGCAAACCTGATTGCGCATGATTTTACTGCTCGAAATGGTCGTTCAGAATGGTCAGAATTCTGTGTTTAGCGTGTTTTTCACTTTCTCGAACGTCACGCTTTTCTACCAGATGGTTCAGTAAAAACTCAATCAGCAGGTATGATTTCTTCTCATCGGAAGGTTCATAGTTCAATACTTGATTCCAGACATTACTAATCTGTTCATCAAGCGCAGTAATGAGCGTGTGATCATCTGTTAGTACTGCGGATTCTATACTGTCAGATAGTTCGTTGAACTGTGTAATTAACTGAGAAATCATTCAATTATTCCAAACAGACCTTCAAGTCAGATGAGATGGCCGGTGGTCTTTCTATTGAACAATGGCTTTTTACCTGATCTCTTTTCGCAGAAGATGACTATAAATATCGCTAAACTTGTTTTTATTATACAGGGTATAAGAAAAATTGACATAATATTGAGGTATTAAGGTTAATTGAGGGCCCTTCATCTTTGGATGAAGACCATTTCTCGGTATTATTCAACCGGTTAGGAAAATGGACTTGATGCTAAAGGATATATTGATATGATGCGTTTGACCCTCTTTAATTTCGCTGTGACTTCAGCGAGGGGGTAGTTATGCGGCAATCGTCCGAGACGAATACCGGTTTTCTAAATATTTTACAAAGCAAGGTACTCGGAATGTATTCCGATGGGCTTTCCTATGAAGATATTGGTGCTGAATTAAGCTTGAGTGAGCACAGTATTGCTTTGATATTGCAATCTGCTGTGAAGTCCTTGAATGCAAAGAATTTGAACCATGCGATTGTTTTGGGTCATAAATTTACCAGTAAACGGCATTGAAACAATACAAGTTTTGGCCCTAAGTCTGCTGTAGTTAAGTGCTTTTCAGCCTGGATGCGCATGCAATTTTGACTTTGAAGCCAATTTTATCTGCATGTGTCTTGATCGCGGAAAGCCGAAAAACTCTCTAAATCAACTCAAGACGCAAGGCTTTTGCGATTGCGTGTGCGCGGTTTGAGGCGCCAAGTTTTCGGGTTGCGCTGACGACGTAATTGTTGACCGTATGCTCAGACAGACCAAGAATTTTGGATATTTCAAAGCTGGTTTTACCCTGAGCAGTCCACGAAAGACACTGACGTTCACGATTGCCCAGAGTCAGGTTTTTGCGAAGGTTTTGGGCGTGTTCGGCCGCTAATAAGTCGCTTGCTAGCTGCGCTAAATACCCGATTTCAGCAAGTTCTGAATGAGAGGTGACGCGATGTGTCCCATAAAAGAAGAAAAAATAGTCTTTGAGCTTATCTGGATTGCACTGAATAACCACGGCCCGAAATGGCGGTTGCTGCAATTTTTCACTTGCATCAGTGTCTTCTGCCGAATTTTCTCGATTTTCAGAAGAAGTATCTGGTATCCAAACAAATGGGCAATGCATTGGTGACGTGGTCGATTTTACGAAATCAACGAATTGATTGGCGTAATTATAAATCGGCAGTTCTGAAGCAGATCGGTTTACATTTGTTTGATCCGCAACTGTTTGGCCAGCGTTTTGCTGGTCAATATTCAAATCTGTGTTGGAGATGAGCACGGAAAAATGATCAGGAGTTTTTGAATACCTGTCGCGTTCAAAAATCACATAATTGTCGAAGCCGTATTTGGATAGCAGGCTGTCCAGCACATATTGGACACCATCCAACCCCTCACAATTGATCAAATCCTCTGCGATATAATCAAAATAGTCCGATTTCAATTTACTAGCGGGTTCATTCCGCATAACCCCCCCTTTATCGGGTTGGAAAATATTGATAAATTTACCCGATAAATACCCTATCAGAATACCACATATAAATAAAAAATCTAGACTACGCCAACAGATCCTGTGTTTTAATGCAATAATTTATCAAAGAATAATGGTATTTTCTATTGACAATTGGTGCAGGAAAACCGTGCGATTTATTTTTGGGAAATATTATGAAAACCCGTAAAAACTGACGGCTGCGCGGATAGATGCAGCTCTATCTTGTTAGAAACATGACCAGAAATATCAATGCAAATAAAGTGGCACTCGAAACGGCTCCAAAGAAAAAGGCAAATGCAACGGTGTCAGAATTTTGTACCGGACGGCCACGCATCATGTGTGTGACGGATTCGGCCAAGGCTAATTGAAGGTCCTTTTTAGACAAATTATCTATCGGAGTATTCTTCCAGCTAATCATTTTGACACCCTTGTATTGTGTACAAGGAGTGAAGCAAGTCGTGTGCCAGTCGAATTAAGCGATGAGGTTAATTCAGATCATTAACGCTGGGAAGGCTATTAGTTGCTGTCGCCCAAGGTGCGGATTGCGGCGCCGATAGATTGATCAGCTTTCTCGATTGTCGAGGTGGCATGCTCGAAATTTCGTGTAACGGCAATAAGTTTGGCCAATTCATGCATCGGATTAACGTTGGATGCTTCCGTGTAACCCTGCGACAGGGTTGTTGTACTACCTGCAGCGATAGGAATGCCGGCAACTTTTGATAAATAGGAAGAGTTTTCATATCTGCTGGAAAAATTGGATTGGTCGATTTCATAGATGCCAATATTTGCAACTTGAAGACCATCTTGAAGAATCCGGCCATCGGATGCGATTTCTGGTGGAGGGCCGCTCGGGTCAAGTTGAATGGGTGCACCACCAGAATCAAGCATGGGGTGTCCATTGATTGACTGCAACTCACCAAATGCTGTCATCTGCATTCGTCCGTCTCGAGTGTAAGCCGTGCCAGCTGGGGTTTCAATGGCGAACCATCCTTCGCCGGCAAGTGATACATCCAGCGGGTTACCTGTTTTCATCAAGGTGCCCTGGACAGGAGAAGAGTGCATTTTGGAAACCGTAGGAAAATGTACAGAATCTCGACCTGAATTTGAAACGAGAGACTTAAAGTCGACACTTTCGGCCCGATATCCAACGGTATTGGCATTTGCGATATTGTTGGCAATCGTCACCAATTGGGTCTGGGTTACCCGCTGGGCCGATGTTGCTACATAAATGGCTGACTGCATGGAGAATTACCCCGTAAATGAATGTTAGACGTTCAGCTTCAAATTTTGGATTGAAGCCAGAAGATCGTAAGAAATGGTTTGATATGAATTACTGGATAGCGGAACAATCGATGGGACTGCGATGCTTTCAGGGTTGTTCAAATCATAGAGTATGGTGAAACGTTCCATGAATTTAGCCAGAAATTCAGGGTCCTTGAGGTCTTCGACATCAAGACGCTCTTCAATCATGGCGACTTGCTTGTCTATGGTAGTCGCAGACATTGATGCTGGCAGGCCGAGTGCTACTTGTGTCACCTCGAGGAATGCCGGGTCAGCCAATAAAGATATTGTTTTTTCGACGTTCTCTACTTTTCGCTGGAAATAGAGCGCAAGGCGTGCGCCGGTACTTTGGTTTCCAGCCTCTACTTCAATCGCCTGATGGTAAAACTTGTCTACCACATCTTCTGTGACCCGCGAAAAAGATGTGGTGGCGGAACCATACCGATGAAAATCAAAATCAGATGCAAGTTCTTTATAACGCGGATCTGTCAACTGGTTGGCCAGAGATTTTGTGTCTTCCGTGCCGCCTTCGATGATTTTTTCTATAAAGGCTCTGGCGTAGATCATATCTTCGAGGCCATAGGCCTTCATGGTAAAAGAAAATATCCTGCTGTCACCCATGAAGTCTTCCAGGGACTTAATGTTGCTGATGTTCTCCTTGTAGTATTCCACATCACGGCTGATCCGGGGGCGCTGTGATATGGTATCAAGCGTTCTTTGGGTGTCGGATGCATATAGTCGAAATGTTGATACTGCTGTCATCGGTCATGTTCCCAAACAGTTCACGGATCGTTCAAATTTACCCCCCATGCCTTACGCGAACCTTAAGATCGGTCATTGTTTTTTAAAGGCACGTTTTGGTTTGTGATCTCATGACTGAAATTTGGGACATTTGGAAAGGTGCGTCCAGTTTCGCGCAAGGCCCGGTTCATACGATCCAATGATATTGAATCATGCACCATATAGATTCGTTATTCGGGACTAATTTATTTGGATGCGTCTATCGTACCGGGGATTTCACATTGACTATCGTAATTGGTTTCGTATTTGCTCTGGTTTGTATACTTGGTAGTTTTGCGGCAATGGGCGGGCACATCTCAGTGCTGATGGAGCCCTTCGAATTTATCATCATTGGCGGATCATCAATAGGCGTTTTCATTATTGCGAACCCTATCGCGGTGATCAAAGATTCCGGTAAGGCTATCGGGGAAGCGTTCAAAAACAAAGTTCCTCATAAAGAAGACTTTCTGGATTTGATCGGCTTGCTGTTCTTGTTGATGCAGGAAATCAAAAGCAAAACGAAAGCAGAAGTAGAAGCTCATATTGATGAGCCAGAAGCTTCTGCAATTTTTTCTGCTTTTCCAAAAATTCTCGCTGATACGGAATTATTGAACTACATGACCGACTATCTTCGTTTAATCCTTCTTGGAAGTGCGAGATCGCATGAAATTGAAGCCTTGATGGAAGATGAAATTAACACAATTGCCAAGGATAAGGGGAAACCCTACGTTTCATTGACCGCGATGTCAGATGGTTTGCCTGCGCTGGGAATTGTTGCTGCTGTTTTGGGTATCATCAAGGCGATGGGTGCGCTGGATCAACCGCCAGAAGTGCTGGGTCATTTGATCGGTTCTGCGTTGGTTGGAACGATGGCGGGAATTTTCATGGCCTACGGCATGGTTGGGCCGCTTGCTACAGCAGTGAAAGTTGTTCGGGAAAAACAAGTTCGTCCCTATGTTGTTGTGAAGCAGATATTGATTGCCCATATGAATGGCGCAACTCCTCATTTGTCAGTTGAGCATGGCCGCAAGGTTGTATCCTTGAAAGATCGGCCAACCATTGAGCAGGTTGAAGAGCAGACCATGAACGTCGCAGTGGCAGCTGAATAATGGTGGGCGCAGCTACTTCACAAGGTCAGGCTGAAGGAATTGCGGGAAGCGATAGTGATCTGATTGGCCTTTTGCGTGGCCAAACGGCGTTTTCTCTGGATAGTTATGGTAGCCTTGACCAAGTGCTTGAGGAAATCGAGCGCGAAGTTGGCGAGAAACTGTCACGGTTTGCTAATTTTGAGGTCGAAACAAAGCTTGAAGACGTTAAAGTATTTTCGATTGAAGACTTTGTTGATCCGGAAAATATGGACGATAGCAACGTTCTTCCCGTGCAATTATACGATATCGAAGAAAACCCTGTTTGTGCGCTTGTCGTGCCGGTGTCGCTGTTTTTTATCCTTATGGAAACTGCCTTTGGCGGAGATGTCGAGGATACAATTACAAACGGGGGCATGCAGATTAGTGAGGCGGAAACAGCGGTATTTTATGTGTTCTGCCAAAATATTGCAGATGCGCTCCATTCTGGAATTTCCGCATATTCTGAATTGAACGAATTGGTGTCCGGTGAAGCTGGCAACAT
The DNA here is from genome assembly GCA_016763155.1 of Rhizobiaceae bacterium. Taxonomy (GTDB): domain Bacteria; phylum Pseudomonadota; class Alphaproteobacteria; order Rhizobiales; family Rhizobiaceae. The sequence goes on along the minus strand of JAESUH010000035.1, from coordinate 21,434 downwards.
TGAAGAAGTCGCAAACTGGATTGAGGTGAGTGAGCTCATCACCATCAAATTGTCGGTTCAGTTGGGAAGTTTTGTTGAATCCATTCTGCTATTTATTCCAATTGAAATGCTTGAGCCGATGCGGGCTGCACCGCAATCAGATGAACCTGAACAAGAGGACGTGCTGGACCTGGATTGGGTTCAGGATCTCAATAAAGCAATCGATCGCACCAGAGTAGAATTACGCATGGTTCTTGCTCAATCAGAATTAAGCCTTGGTGAGATAGGGCGTCTTGTTCCAGGACAAAATCTGGATGTGGGGCTCTCAATGCGAAACGTTCCAGTATCTGATTTTGAAGGAAATTTGTTATTTTGTGCCGATTTGGAAAGGCTTGAGGGGAAAAGCCAATTTCGAGTAACCGGCAGTATCAGGAAGCTAAAGGGGTAGAACATGATTTATTTAACTGAGATTGCAATTGCAGGGGTGATAATTCTTGGGCTGGGTGGGGCCGGTTACGTGATACACCGCATGATTAAGCATGTGGATAAACGTATCCAGCTGATGATCCGTGCGTCCTATCAAAACACCCGCGACATCCGCGAAAATATTGAAATTGTGGACGGGGTACGAATTGAAACCCGCAAGGCACTGGAACATCAGCGCGTATTGCTTAGCTCACTTAATCAGCAGATCAAAAATCTTGAATCTACGGTTGCTACTGAAATTGAATTGGAAAATCCTGGCATAACGGCGCGACGGGTAAAGTTGAGCGAAGCGATTGCAAAAAAGAAGGGGTTGCTTGGCAATCTGGACGAGTATCTGGAAAATGGCATAGCGCAAATTGTCGCCAATGACGGCTTTGCCTCCACCAAGAAAAAACCGTTGGCTCAAAAGCAACCCAAAGCCATTTCCCAACAGAGGGAAAAGAAAGCTGCGAGAAGCAATACTGGTGGCGTCGTTACCATGAGCAAATTGCTTAAACAGGAAAAACAACGCGCATCAGCACGTGACGAAAAAACCGAAAAAATTACGAAACTATCATCCATATTTGCCAATCGTCAGAGATCTGCAGCCAGGGCAAGTGGTGGAAATGTTGGTGTCGAAAGAGTTAGAAAAGTTTCTGCCGGTTAAGGTTCCGAGTATTTTAAATTCGGGTATGAATAGAAAGAGGGCAATGTGGAAAACGACGACCTAACATTACCAGGTGGACCAATTGGGGAGGGCGCTCCGACTGACGACCTGTCAACTGATCTGTCGCTTGAGGCTGGGCCTGATTTAGGGGCTGCACCCACTGTTGATTTGAGCGCTGATCTGTCGCTGGATGGGGAATTGCCAAAGCTGGATGGGGAACTGCCAGATTTGGGCGGTGGAGGTGGATTAGAAGCTCCAGCGCTCGATATGACACCTGGTGGCGGTGAGATGGATTTAGCAACAGATGCCTTGTCTCCGGATATGGGGATGCAAGCCCTTTCCATGGGTGATGAACCCGGTGGAGTAATGTCTGACATGATGTCGGGCGGGGAAGAATTGCCCGATGTAATGGCGACGGCTGCGGTTTCTTCGCCTGAAATTTCTGCCAGTGTGGCTCCAATCGCAACTGCAGCGGTTAGAGGCTTGGCAGACGATAGCATTGTTAATATTGGAGCGATCCACTCCATTAAGGTTACGGTGCAAGCCGTGCTGGGCGGGGTATCAATGCCAATCTCCCAGCTGATGTCATTGAAAAAAGATGATGTGGTTGCGCTTGATAGCAAAATTGGATCAGCAATTGATCTATTGGCAAATGGCCAGTTGATTGCGCGGGGGGAAATTGTTGTTCTTGAAGAGGAAGACGAGCCGCGTTTTGGAATTACCCTGACGGAAATTGTGTCAGGCGGAAAAACCTAAAGTAACGAAGTGGTGGATTCCTGAAAATGGTTTCGAAAAGTAACGAAATAATTCTATCCAATGCATCGCTCAACGGCGCGCAAAAAGCTGCTGCGCTGATGTTGGTGATGGGGAAAGATACAGCCGTTAAAATGGCGGAATACTTTTCCAAAGCAGAATTGCAATCTATCTATGATGCCGCAACCAGCCTTCCTGATCTGGGATATGAAGAAATCGATAATCTAACCTCCGAGTTTCGCGGAGATTTTTTCAATACCACTCTATTTTCCTCGCCTGATGCTGTGACTGAATTATTTTCTCAAATGCAAAATGGCAATGCCATGAGCCCTGCTGAATCGCTGGCCGAGAAAGAAGCTCGCGGGGAGAAATCTGAAGGCTTTAAGGCAGGAGAGAATATTACATTTAACGGTCCCGATATTGAGACCGTGAGAAAGTTTTTTGAAAATGAACGCCCATTGTTAAGTGCGTTCTTGCTGGACAAACTGGATTCTGAAATAGCTGCATCGGCGCTTGATCTGCTGGAAAGCGAACAACGTAACAAGATTATCAGCAGATTGTTGAACAAGAAAGACCTTGATCCGGAAGTTGAAGCGGCGATTGCGCGGCAATTGCAAGGGATATTAACCCCAACGATTGATGAAAATACCGACCGGCGGGAAGTGGAAACTGCCGCGATGTTAATAAACCAAATTTCGGCAGATGCGGCGAGTGATTTGATCAATTTCATTCAGGAAAATGATGCCTCAACGGCCAGCATGGTTCAAAAACGATTGTTCCGTTTCGAGAACATCGAATTGCTTACCAAGGAAGAGCGCGGCAAACTGTTTGATGGCGTCCAGTCTGATGAAATTGTGGCATCCTTGTTTGAGGCAAGCGAAGGACTACGAGACAGTGTCATGGAAGTGCTCAGCCAGAGAAACCGTCGTATGGTGGAGGCAGAACTTGCCCGCAGCAAACCTTCTGAGGAATACGTAAATACCAATAAGAAGAAAATTACAGCGATTGCACTGAACCTTGCCAGAGAAGAAATAATCAATCTTCCAGAGACCAATTAGATCTTTGAAAGAAACTGAAAAAATGGCAAAGCAAAATATCAAACTGAGAGTGCAGAAACTTCAACGACTGAAGTCTTTGAGTAATTCGATAATAAACGACTTTACTCAGGTCATGGCCTAGGAGAGAGATCATGGCAGAAGATTCTGACAAAGACAGCAAAACCGAAGACCCCACCGACAAAAAGATCACCGATGCGCTTGATAAGGGTAATACGGCCTTTTCCAAGGAGATTACCACAGCGGCTTCTGTTCTTGCGCTGTTAATGGCAACCTGGTTTTTTGTCCCTCATATTGTTGGTGAGCTTTCTCAATCCCTGCGCCTGCTTTTGGGCAATATCAGTGATTTGCCAATGCATACCCCTGAAGATGCGTCCAGTGTGATTTTTATGATTGTAAAGGAAGCTGGAAAAGCGATAGCGCCGCTTTTGCTAATCCTGATGGCATTTGGATTTGTAGCGGCAATTTCTCAAAATATGCCACGGTTTATCGGGAACAGAATTCAGCCGAAGTTCAGCCGAATATCTCTGGCAGGCGGGCTCAAAAAACTTTTCGGAAAACAGGGCATGCGCGAATTTGTGAAATCAATTTTCAAATTCTCTGCTGCCGGTCTTATTGCCTTTCTGGCTTTTCTTTCGCAACAGGATTTGATTTTGAATTCAATGCATGTTGAAGCGGGGCAAATTCCTTTCGGTATCCGGATAATCTTCATGCAAATATTGATGGGGCTTTTGCTGATGACCGTCGTTTTGGCTACCGTCGATTTTGTATGGGTGAAAAAAGATTGGTTTGATGATCTTAAGATGACCCATCAGGAAGTTAAGGACGAGACGAAACAATCTGAAGGGGATCCGACGCTTAAGGCAAAAGCTAGATCATTGGCACGAGACAGGGCCCGTTCCCGGATGATGGGGGAGGTCCAGAATGCATCGCTGGTGATTGCCAACCCAACCCACTTCTCGGTGGCAATGCGATATGATCCGAAGGTGGATGCTGTGCCAAAAATCCTGGCCAAAGGGCAGGATTTGATTGCGTTGAAAATTCGTGAAATTGCCGAAGAAAACGACATCCCTGTATATGAAGACGTGCCGCTGGCGCGGGCCCTATATAAAATCGTTCAGGTGGAGGGCGATTTACCTGTTGAATTCTACGCACCGGTTGCTGCGGTTATCAAAGCATTGGGCAAGAAAATTCCTGGGATGGTTCAATAATCATGCAGACAAATTCGAGCGAAAGCATCAACTCTCAACGAGAAACCATTTTGTTTGAGGGGTGCCATGATCTGATTGCTGCCTTGCGAAAAGTCGATCCGGTGCAATTTGTAATGGTGTTTTATTCCGGTCAAACACTCGGTATCGCAGAACAGCTTCGAGACCTTATTGAAAACCATTTTAAACCCAACACGGTTTCGTTCGAATTTACCGGTGAGTGCGCCGTGCCATGGGCAGGTAGCTTTACTGTGGCACTGGACCTTGAACTCCTGCACGCTGGCGTATTTGCCTTTTTCCGGCTCTATCTTTGCGGCAATGAATCGTCTGTTGAGATAAACCATATCTCTTTTGAAACGGCGGGAAATGATCCAGTGGAAAATACGAATTTGCTGAAAGATGCCATCCACTCCGCGAAAGCCTGAACTTCACAATCAGGTGTTTGAGATCTTAACAAATCCTTAACTACAAGCCTCGCGCAAGTTAATGATCCTAGGATTTTGCTATCCGTAATGTTTTGGTTCCGAGGGTAGCATGTCCGATATCTATCTTAGCAAACTCGCTGGCAGCAACGCAGCCTGGTTGTCCGCTCGCCAGACATTGATTGCTGGAAATATCGCGAATGCAAATTCACCAGGTTACAAATCTGTTGATGTTAAGCCGTTTTCTGATGCTTTTCGTAATGCGGGGTTGAATGTTGCCACGACCAAAACAGGCCATATTTCTGCAGGGTTGGGAAATACGAACGGGGTGGGGACTACATCGGGTACAGCTTGGGAAACATACCATTCTGGCGGAAACATCAGTCTGCCACAGGAAATGATCAAGGCTGGGGAAGTATCAACTTCCTATCAATTGAACACTGGTGTCATGAAAGCTTTTCACCGGATGGTGATATCGGCGTTTGGAAATTAGGATATGGTAGATTCACTCAAAGCAGCTATGGCGATTTCAGGTTCGGGTCTAGAGGCCCAAACCCAGAAAATGCGCATTGTTTCAGAAAACCTTGCCAACGCCTTCACTACAGGAACTACGGCTGGTTCTGATCCTTACCAGCGCAAAACCATCACTTTTTCATCGGAGATGGACAAGGCATTTGGTGTCAATCTAGTGAAAGTGCGGCAGATTGGGCACGATGGTGCCGCCTTCGTTACCGAATATGATCCAACTCATATTGCCGCAGATGATAAAGGCATGGTGAAAAAACCCAATGTAGATCCGTTACTCGAAATGGCAGATATGCGTGAAACTGCTCATGCATATGAAGCGAACATGCAGGCGATGAAACAGGCCAGAGATCTTATAAATATGGCCATTGATATGATGAGGGGTTAGCCATGAGCGCTATAACACAAATCAGTTTGCTGAAACCGTTTGCCGACCCTACGGCACTTTCAAATGTAGGTTCGGGTTCTTTAACGCCAGGTGCTTCTTCGGCAGTTGGCGAGATCGATTTTGGCGCGATGGTCAAGGATATGGTGAACAAGACAACCACATCTTTGCAAAATGCTGAAGCAACTTCCATTCAGGGCATTAAGGGCGAAGCCAGTGCCCATGATGTTGCAACGGCGGTGATGGAAGCGGAACAATCTCTTCGAATGGCAATATCAGTGCGCGACAAAGTTGTGCAGGCCTATCTCGAAATTAGCCGGATGCAGATTTAACAAAGATTAGAAACCAGCTTTCAACACATGTCATATGTTGGCGAAAATTAGTGTTGAACAGGAGAACAAGATGAGCCTCAAGGCACTAGCAATTGCAGCAACCGGAATGTCCGCCCAGCAAACAAATCTGGAAGTCATTTCCAACAATATTGCGAACATTAATACGACCGGTTTCAAGCGCGCCCGGGCTGAATTTACTGATTTGCTATATGAGAACGTGAGAAGCCAAGGCATATCCCAACAGGCCGGCGCAGGGCTTGTTCCTGAAGGTGCCAAATTGGGACTTGGGGTAAAACTTGCCGCTATTCGTGATATTCATATTCAAGGCGTGCTGACTGAAACCGGCAATCCACTTGATGTGGCAATCAATGGTAGCGGTTGGTTTCAGGTAACCGGCGGCGACGGGGAAACGCTCTATACAAGATCAGGTGCCTTCAACTTGAACGAAGACGGACAATTGGTCACTTTGAAGGGGCTTTTGGTTGATCCTGAAATCACGATCCCTTCGGATGCAAAAAGCATAACCATTTCCTCTTCTGGTGTTGTATCAGCATTGTTGGCAGGAAGTGTTATCCCGGAAGAATTAGGCCAGATGACCTTAGCCAATTTTGCCAATGAAGCAGGGCTTGAGCCTCGCGGTGACAGCCTGTTTTCACAGACCGATTCATCAGGTGCCGCTGTTACGGGAATTCCCGGTGAAACCAGCTTTGGAACCATGAACCAGCGTTATCTGGAATCGTCAAATGTGGATGCAATCAAAGAAATTACTCAAATGATTGCTGCTCAACGAGCCTATGAGATGAACTCCAAAGTCATTCAGGCTGCCGATGAAATGTCGAGTACTGTTTCGAAAGGGATTAGATAATGTCATTTCCTAAAATCTCCTCTCTTTTGCTTGCCTTTGCAATTACCATTTGCGGTGGAGGTTTTGGTTGGGCTGCGAGTAAAATTGAAGTGGCGACAATTCCAGTTCCAAAGAGCGTAATTTATGCGGGTCAGCGCATTGAGGGCCATTTGCTGAAACAGCGTCGTGTTCCGGCGAAATACCTGTTGCAGGTCAGTGTTGTCACCAATGCAAATCAAGTGTCGGGAATGGTGGCCAGAACTACCTTGATGCCAAATCAGCCAATTCCCACAAATTATGTTGTTGTAGCAAACGTTATCGAGGCGGGGCAGCCGGTGATTATGGTTTTTTCTACTGGCCAGCTTCACATTACAGGCGAGGTTATTCCCATGAATTCTGCAAAAGTTGGTGGATATGTGCGGGCGCGTAATCTTTCTACCGGGGTAATTGTAAATGGGATTGCCCAGGCGAATGGCACAATTACTGCAATGGGACATTAGGGAAATTTGATGGGGAATTTTGGGGTAGGCGGCATGAGTAACTGGATAAGAACAATGAATTTTAAAACCGGATTTAGCTGCTTCCTTATAGCCTTGATGGCGATGGTAGGAAATTTGCAGGCGAATGTCCGTATCAAGGATATTGTAAGTTTGCAGGGTGTGCGGGAAAACCAGTTGATCGGCTATGGTCTGGTAGTTGGCTTGAACGGCACTGGTGACAGTTTGCGTAATTCGCCTTTTACCGAAAACTCTCTGAAAGCAATGCTGGACAGGCTTGGTATTGGCCAAAGTAATGTTGGCATGCGAACCAAGAATGTTGCCGCAGTGGTGGTGACCGCCAAACTGCCGGCATTTGCAAATCCGGGTTTGAAAATTGATGTAACCGTTTCTTCCATTGGGGATGCCAGCGGATTGCGGGGCGGCACTTTGCTGCTCACTCCATTATATGGGGCAGATGGTGAGGTCTATGCGGCCAGCCAGGGCGCATTGATAGTAAGTGGTTTTAGTGCAGAGGGAGATGCTGCCAGTGTCGTTACCAACGTACCGACGACCGGGCGAATTCCTGGCGGTGCAAGTGTTGAAACCGCAGCACCTGGAAATTTAAACGATGAAAAAAAGCTGGTTTTGCAATTGACCAATCCGGATTTTAATACGGTGATTTCTATCACAGACCGTATCAACCAATATACGAAACGTAGATTTGGACGCAAGCTTGCACGTGAGCGGGATCAACTGAGCCTGGAGATTGTAGCGCCAAAGACTATTACCAATGCTCGGTTTTTTGCTAGTATTGGCAATTTGACGGTTCGACCGGATACGCCTGCACGCATCATTGTGGATGAGAGAACCGGCACGGTTATCATTGGTGCGAATGTGAAAGTTTCCAAAGTGGCAATTACCCATGGCGGGTTAACCGTGAGTATCACGGAATTGCCGAGGATTTCTCAACCCGAACCATTCTCCGACGGCGTCACCGCTGTTGAACCCAATACGCTGCTAACGGTTCAGGAAGATGGCTCGGCTATCGGGATTGTTGAAGGACCCGACTTACAGCAATTGGTTAAGGGGCTGAATATGATGGGCGCAAAACCAACGGGTATTATTGCAATTCTTCAAGGTATTAAGTCTGCCGGAGCGATCCAGGCAGAGCTGGTAGTTCAATAGGAGCTTGAGAACGTGAAGTTAGTAAAAAAATCAGGCTTTGGGCTTTTGATGTTTTCAGCAGTGTTGCTGTTTGCAGGCTTACAGGCTAGCGCGCAAACCATTGTCCTGCCTAGTGATGATGCAGAATTTATGAAAAAACCTGCGCGTATCGATATATTGGAACAAGAAAACGACATATCAAATTTTGTTGTTGGCGCGGTGATGAAAGACAATGACATGTTGAGTTATTGTTTGAATATTTCTGATGCAGCAACAGAAGCGCGTAATTCAATTCTTCAAAAAATGATGGCAGATACAGAAGCCGAACTGGCTTCCAAATTGGCTGCGCTGGAAGAAAAAACAGCCTTATTGGCCGGATGGGTCAATCGACGTGACAAATTTATGCGCAGTGCCAACAAGTCTCTCGTTGCAATCTTTGAAACCATGCGCCCCGATGCGGCCGCAAGCCAGATTTCAGAACTGGATGTGGGACTGGCTGCGGCGATCATTCTTAAATTACAGTCAAAAATCTCCAGTGCAATTATGGCGGAAATCAAACCCAAGCATGCGGCAAAAATTACGTCGATGCTTACCAGTGCCATAGATGATGAAACGACGACCACACAATGAACAAACTGAATTTTGAAGCGATAAAAATGCAGAACTTTCGGAAGTCGAAAACCAGCTATTCTACCTGGGCTTTTGTCAGTATCTTTATGGTGTCACTCTCCGGCTGTAACCCTTCTTTTCATGATTTGGGTATTCCACCAACATTGACGGCACCAGGTGATGCAATCACGACTAACCGGCTGGTGCCTAAAAGCCCACCAAAAGTTATTCGGATTAGCAATCGTTATGCGATGACAAATAACTCCTTTTGGAATGCAAAGGATGGCGTTTATTTCCGCGATAGCCGGGCCTATGAGGTTGGTGATATTTTGACGGTGCGAATTGTAATGAACGAGCGTGCCAAATTTAAAAATCGTTCGGATAGGGATACATCTGTTAGTGGTGGCGTGAAGGCAGATACAGATTTTTCTTTAGGCACTCATATTGCAAAAAAACTCACAGCTGACGCTACCGGTACTTTAGATACCAAGCTTGAGCGCGGAGGTACGGTAAATCGTTCGGAAGTGCTGAAGCTCTCTGTGGCCGCTGTTGTGATCGAAGCTGCCCCCAATGGTAATTTGTATGTGCATGGCACCCAGGAGATACGCGTAAACCACGAAATGCGGGTGCTGACGGTTCAGGGTTTTGTTCGTTCAAAAGATATTTTGCCTGACAACACCATTGCCTATGACAAAATTGCAGAGGCCCGGATTTCTTATGGTGGCAATAACACCCGCAATCAAAAGAAATTATTTTCCAACCCCTATCACAAATCAAGCCAATACGCTTCAACCGCCTGGATGAGATAATGGAACCAGAGGAAGAAGACGGCGAAGGTCCCAAGAAGAAAAGCGGGCTGATTACCACGGTCATCGCTTTCGTAGTGATTTCGATTGTAGCGGTTGGTGCTGGCTGGTTCCTGGGTTCAGGATTTGCAGAGCGGCCATTAGCGACCGAAGAAGAGACAGAAACCGCAAGTGTTGTGGTTAAGAAGAAAAAGAAAGACGACAAGAAAGACGCGCACGGCAAAGAAAGTGAAGAAGAGGGTGAAGGTGAAACAGGCTCGCACGCAGGGCCGACCGTTGCTCTTCTGGATCCAATTGTAACCAGCCTTGGAGATCAAAACGGTCTGTGGCTTCGCCTTGAGTTGGCTGTGGTTTTTGGAGAAGGTAAGGAATACGAGGGAGATATTGATAAGGTGTCTCTGCAATCAGATATAGTTGCATACCTTCGCACGATTGATCCCGATATGTTATCGGGAGCGAGTGGTTTTATTCATTTGCATGAGGATCTTGTTGACCGGGTTCGGATGACAACATCCGGCAGGGCAGTGGATGTGAAAGTGCTCTCAGTGGTCGCAGAATGATACGGCTTCTACTTCTCGTTATGTTTATGCTTGTTCCTGCGATGGCTCAGGCGCAGGTACTCGATTTATCCCAGCTGGTGCCGACCGGGGATGCATCCTTTAGTGGTCGAATTATTCAGGGTGTTGTTCTTCTAACACTCCTGTCACTGGCGCCCGGCATCCTGGTTACAACCACCTGTTTCACTCGGTTTGTTATTGCCCTGTCGTTCTTGCGCAGCGGGCTTGGACTGCAATCGACGCCGTCTAATTTGATAGTGATATCCCTATCGCTATTTATGACTTACTTTGTCATGGCGCCAATTTTTACAAAATCATGGACTGAAGGTGTTCAGCCGATGATGCAAAATCAGCTGACCCAAGAAGCGGCTATGCCGTTGATACTAAACCCGATACGCGATTTTATGCTCGCCCATGTGCGTGAAAATGAGTTGCAACTTTTTGCTCAGTTTAGCGATACGCCTGACCAACCTGACATCACTGATCTGAAACTCGTGATACCTGCTTTTATGGTTTCGGAACTTAGACGTGGTTTTGAAATCGGGTTTCTGATCCTGCTGCCATTTCTCATCATTGATTTGATTGTCGCCACCGTCACCATGTCCATGGGCATGATGATGTTACCACCAACGGTAGTGTCGCTGCCGTTCAAGGTTTTGTTCTTTGTCCTGATCGATGGCTGGAACGTTATAGTCGGCGAATTACTAAAATCGGTTTCATAAAAACTTAACCATACCCCTTAGCGAAGTGTTCGGATGACGGTGCTAAAACCTGTTCATCGAAGACAACGCTGTGTGGTGCCTAACTCTCACCAGACCAGACGCTGGCATGATGCCTGATTGTCTTCACCGGTTAATCCGGATGTTTGTAAAATGAGTAATTAGGCGACATACCATGTCAAGTATTAACACTAATGCGTCCGCAATGACGGCGCTTCAATCACTAAATATGACTAACAAATTGATGGAAAAAACACAGAATTCCATCGCTACCGGTTTCCGGGTACAAACTGCAAAAGACAATGCTGCATATTGGTCTATTGCAACTACCATGCGTTCCGATAGTAAAGCCATGGGCACAGTTCAAGATGCTTTGGGTCTTGGTGCTGCTACAATCGATGTGGCTTATACAGGTATTGAATCTGCCATTGAAGTAACTGATGAAATCAAGTCAAAGCTGGTTGCTGCACGTGAACCAGGTGTTGATCGGGCGAAAATTCAGGCAGAGATTACCGAATTGCAGTCTACTTTGACTTCAATTTCAAGTTCTGCTTCGTTTAACGGTGAGAACTGGCTGTCAGTTGATTCATCTGCTACCGGCTATAACGGTACGAAATCTGTTGTTTCATCCTTCACACGTGATGGTTCTACTGTTTCTATCGGTACAACAGATGTGGCGTTGACAGACGTTATTTTGTTTGATGCCAATGGTGATATCGGCCTTCTTGATAAGGATCGTACAGCAGGTGGTACTACAGATACGGTTGTAGCGCTGGATATTTCTGCTCTGACGGATGCCGCTGGTGATCTGACAGAACTTGAAGAACTTATCCAGATTGTTGATGATTCAATCAGCGACATGACCGATGGTGCTGCTGCACTTGGTGCAACCCAGTCTCGTATTGATATGCAAGGCGATTTTATGGGCAAATTGATAGATGCCATTGACCGAGGCATTGGCCAGTTGGTTGATGCTGATATGAATGCAGAATCTGTAAAACTGCAGGCACTTCAGGTACAACAGCAGCTTGGTATTCAGGCTCTGTCGATTGCTAACGGCAACAGCCAGAACATCCTGTCACTGTTCAGATAATCTGAACCACACAGAAGATATTTTGAATTGGGCCTGGCTTTTGCCAGGCCCTTTTTTTGTCAATTTTTTGGTGTGGGAATTTGTTAACTTTTTGGTAGGAGATTGTTAACTTCTAAGTAGTTGAATTTTAACACTTTTATAACGCGAAATTAACCACGCTCAGTTACCTTTTGATCAGACATCGCGGCTTTGGGGTTTAATCCCATCGCATTGACGCTGGCATGATGCCTATTTGTCTAACCGGGTAATCCGGATGTAAAATATTTTCTGAGTTTAGGTGACAGTATCATGTCCAGTATTAATACCAACGCGTCAGCAATGACCGCCCTTCAATCTCTTCGTATGACCAATTCAGCAATGAACCACACCCAAACGGCAATTGCCACGGGTTTCCGCGTTGCATCTGCCAAAGATAATGCCGCCTACTGGTCGATCGCGACCACCATGCGTTCCGATAATAAAGCCATGGGTACAGTGAAAGATGCGCTTGGTCTTGGTGCAGCTACCGTTGATGTGGCGTATACAGCACTAGAATCTTCAATTGATGTTGCCGATGAAATTAAAGCGAAACTAGTGGCAGCCCGTGAACCAGGTGTTGACCGAAATAAAATTCAGGCTGAAATTACCGAATTGCAGGCAACACTAACATCAATTTCCAGCTCTGCTTCATTTTCCGGCGAAAACTGGTTGTCAGTGGATTCATCTGTTGCAGGTTATAACGGAACGAAATCTATCGTGTCCTCCTTTACACGTGACGGTGCTGTAGTTTCCATTGGAACGACAGATATTGCATTAGCTGATATCATCTTGTTTGATGCCAACGGTCAGCTCGGCCTTTTGGATAAAGATCGTACAGCTGGCGGTACTACGGACACAGTTGTGACACTGGATATTTCTGGTCTGACAGATGCGACAGCGGATCTGACAGAACTTGAAGAACTCATTCAAATTGTTGATGATTCAATTCAGGATATGACCGACGGCGGTACTGCTCTTGGTGCAATTAGTGCACGGGTAGATATCCAAAGCGAATTCATCTCCGATTTGATGGATGCCATTGACCGTGGCATTGGCCAATTGGTTGATGCGGATATGAATGCCGAATCAGTTCGGCTACAGGCCCTTCAGACACAACAACAGCTTGGTATTCAGGCTTTGTCGATTGCAAACGGCAACGGCCAGAACATCTTGTCACTGTTTAGATAATTCCAGTAGGAAAAATATAGTACAGATAGTACGAACCAAACAAAAATTAGAAGGGCCTGGATTTTCCAGGCCCTTTTTATTTGTGTTTTTTTCAAAGGTAACCCTTTGTAAACATTAAGGTAATTATTTCTTAAGATTTAGGTAAGCAAATTTTAAGTTTCGTTAACTTGCGGTTAACCATGTCTGGCTAATGTTTGTGTAGACATAGCGGCTTTGGAGTTTTTTACCATCGCTTCGACGCAGGCATGATGCCTGTTTGTCTCCCGGGTTACCCCGGATGTATCTAATTCTCCGTGCATAGGCTCTATATTATGTCCAGTCTTAATACCAATTCGGCGGCGATGACGGCGCTCCAGTCACTTAGAATGACTAACGCCGCGATGGCCCACACTCAAACTGCAATTGCAACAGGTTTTCGGGTTGCGCAGGCCAAAGACAACGCTGCCTACTGGTCGATTGCGACCACTATGCGCTCTGATCACAAAGCCATGAGCACAGTAAAAGATGCGCTGGGCCTAGGGTCTGCCACCGTTGATGTGGCGTATACGGCGATGGAATCAGCAATTAAAGTTACTGATGAAATCAAAGCGAAGCTGGTAGCAGCGCGTGAACCTGGTGTTGACCGCAACAAAATTCAAGCTGAAGTCTCTGAACTCCAAGCCACACTGACTTCAATCGCAAGTTCTGCATCGTTCACCGGTGAAAACTGGTTGTCTGTCGATTCGTCCGATACTGGCTATAACGCAACGAAATCTATTGTTTCATCCTTCATACGTGATGGGGCGGTAGTATCCATCGGAACGACGGATATTACACTGACAGATCTTTCTTTGTTTGATGCAAATGGTCAACTTGGTCTTCTTGATAAGGATCGTACATCTGGCACCACCACAGACACAGTTGTCACGCTGGATATTTCTGCCCTGACGGATTCAACAGCCGATGTGACAGAACTAGAAGACCTCATTCAAATTGTAGATGATGCGATCCAGGACATGGCCGATGGAGCAACCAGTCTGGGTGCAATCAGTTCGCGGATTGATTTGCAAAAAGATTTTGTCAGCGATTTGATGGATGCATTTCAGCGGGGAATTGGACAATTGGTGGATGCGGATATGAACGCGGAATCTGTCCGACTTCAAGCCCTTCAAACCCAGCAACAGCTTGGAATTCAGGCGCTTTCAATTGCCAATGGAAGTGGACAGAATATCCTGGCGCTATTCAGAGGTTAAACTAATCCGAATAGACTTAAACATGGCCCGGTTTTTTAACCGGGCCTTTTTTATTTCAGGTTTCTATCTGGAAGGTCACTCACTGCAAACGGTGTCGGCCCTTTGCCTTCGTTATGAAGATGCACCATATTTTCATATGCAAGTTCGATATTTTTGGCATATTTATCGATATCGAAGAGCGGTTTAGATGTGATGTTTTCTTGTAATTTGCTCTTTATATTTTTTAGCTTTGCCGGATCATTTGCCAGTTCCAGAGCTATTTTTTCGTAATCGTCCAAATTATCGGTCACGAGTTCCGGTAAGCCAACTGCATTTAGCAGACTTGTTGCTACCCGGCCGGAAAATGCATCTCCGGTGCAAGTCAATATTGGAAGTCCTGCCCATAAAGCATCTGTTGCAGTGGTGTGGGCGTTATAGGGAAGCGTATCGAGAAACAAATCTGCAAGGCGACAACGGGCCAAATGGTCTTCCATTTTTGGCACCATTGGTGAAAATATCATTCTGTTTGGATCAACTTTGCGCGCTATTGCTTCGCGCTGCAAATTGGCTTTGCAAAGAGGGTTGGCTTCAAACAACCACAAAACGCTATTTTCAGCAGCGTTGAGAATGCGCATCCAGCTATCGAATGTTTTCTCGCTGATTTTATATGCATTGTTGAAGGAGCAAAAGACGAACGCATCTTCAGGCAAATCATATTGCGCTCTGGTGGGCACTTCATCACTTATTTTCCGTTTGGTATCATTTGGAAAATAGGTGTCAGGCAGATGAACAATTGCTTCGTCATAATAGGGTTGGTGTTCCATTGGCGCAATAAATCGATCTGCAATTATGTAATCTATAAATTGGGCACCCATCGTTGAGGGATACCCCAGATAATTCACCTGAACGGGGGCTGGTCGATACGAAAAAATCCGCGTTCTTGCGTCCTTGGTAAACCCTTTCAGGTCAACCAGAATATCGACTTCATCATCGTGAATTCGCATTGCCGTTTGGTAATCGGTCATTTCATGAATGGGGACCAGTTCATCGAAAGCGGATACTATTCGTTTTCGAGTGGCGGATTCGTCGTCCCTACTATGACAATAGGCAATTATCTCGAAATTGGCTCGGTCGTGTTTTTCAATCAATTCGCTCAAGAGCGTGCTAACCGCATGCTGGTTGAAATCTGAAGAAAGATAGCCGATTTTTATCCGGCGTTTGGTCTTTTCATATCTGGAAAACGGTGCCGTTTTATAAGAAGTGAAAACCTTGCTTTCTTCTCCTGTCAGAAATTTTGCGAATAATTGGTTGTGCAATTGCTGATCGGCCAGATCTGCTCCCATGGATAATGTGGAGAATGGGTTTATGTGAATGTTGTTTTGAATCAAATGTTTCAAAACATCAGATGTATCTTTCTCCAATCCGGACCAATCGCAAGTGCGATGGCGTAAACTGCATAGTTCAAACTTGGCAGGAATGTTTTTTGGATCGTTGGCGAGAGCTTTTCTATGACATTGAATGGCTTTTTCCAGTTTTCCGGTCTGGGCATAAACATTTCCGAGATTGTGGTGGGCACTGGCAAAATTTGGACTAAGTGAAATTACGTGTTCAAAGATTTGTATGGCCCCGTTAATTTTTTGATGCCGATGCAGAAGAGATCCGATGTTTGAATAAGATGCATACATTTTTGGATCGTATTTCAACGCTAGACGATAAGCCTCAAAAGCCTGGTCATCTTCGCCCAATCGTTCAAGACACACTGCAAAATTATGATAAACCGGGGCGCTTTCCGGCGAATGATGAAGCATGTGTTTGTAGGTTTCGGCGGCGGCGGCGTGCAGACCTTCATTCATTTGTTGGTTTGCCAACGTGAATATTTTGGCGAGGAGGGCATCTTTTTCGACCTGCTTGGAGGGCGGGTTAGCTTTTTTTGCCGCGCGTTTTTGCTTTCGGTTCATTCTCATATTTTTCAAATTCAATCAGATTAATGGCCCGGGAAATTACTGCAATTGACGATAGATACTGAAACTTGTGCAGGGCTTAAAGCCTAAAACTAGCATGCTTGAAACACTGGAATGAAAAAAAACGTGATGTTGTTGGTCAAACGGTACGTCATTTTCGCGCAAGGTTTGTTGTGCAAGGTCGGCCAACCATTTGAAAGATGGGTTCAAAGATGAAGCGGTCAACTTAGATTTGACGTGGCATGATGCCAGTTCATCTTTCCGGGCAGTCCGGATGTGTGACATTTTTCTGCAGTTTAAGGCGATATGATATGGCCAGTATTAATACCAATGCTTCTGCAATGACAGCCCTTCAGTCATTGCGCATGACCAGTTATGCGATGGAAAAAACCCAGTCGGCGATTGCCACGGGTTTTCGGGTAGGCAAAGCAAAAGACAATGCTGCCTATTGGTCCATTGCAACGTCGATGCGCTCAGATAACAAAGCATTGTCAACAGTGCAGGATGCACTGGGTCTGGGTGCTGCGACAGTAGATATTGCATATACTGCTGTGGAATCAGCGATTAAAGTCACTGACGAAATTAAAAAGAAACTTGTTGCGGCGCGCGAGCCTGGCGTTGATCGTAGCAAAATTCAAAGTGAGATCAGCGAACTTCAGAAACAGTTGGAAGCGATTTCCAGTTCGGCCTCTTTTTCCGGTGAAAACTGGTTGTCTGTGAACTCCACGGATGCTGGTTATAACGGGACAAAATCAATTGTATCGTCTTTTAACCGTAGCGGTAATACGGTTACGATTGAGACGGTTGATATCGATATTACAACAACGGTTCTATTTGATTCAGCAACTGATGCAACCAGAACGGGCATTATTGATGAGATTCGGACGATTGGTACTTCAAGTACTGCTGTGACTGTTTCGTCATTGGTAATTGGAACACTGACAGATTCTGTGGCTGATAATATTATACTTGAAGATTATATTCAGGCTGTTGATGATGTTATCAGGGAGATGACAGATGCGGCCACAAGTCTGGGTGCTATTTCTTCCAGGGTGGATTTGCAGAAAGAGTTCATCAATCAGTTGATGGATGCAATTTCAAGAGGCATTGGCCAATTGGTCGATGCAGAAATGAATGAGGAATCGACCAGATTGCAAGCACTTCAAGTGCAACAACAATTAGGCATTCAGGCGCTCTCGATTGCCAACGGAAACAGCCAGAATATTCTGGCTCTCTTCCAATAGGATAGAGTAAAACTCAAGTTTTGAAGGCCCGGATTGTTCCGGGTCTTTTTTTGTTTTGCCTATTCCTGATTGAATGGCGAATTAACTGGCTTGGCAATTTTCAGGCAAGGTTCCTTGTGCATTCTGTTGGAATCAACGAATTGGGGCAGGTATGAATTTTAGTCAATTATTACAAACACTTATTGCAAGTATTCAAGGGTTAGACAAAAATAAGAAAATTGCCCTGTTCGCTGCACTCGGTTTGTTTGTAGTGGGTGGCATCGCCATGAGCGTTGTTGCAAATACTCCTGCAACGGTCCCCCTATATACCAATGTTGAACGAGACGATTTAAACCGGATGAGCCGTGTTCTTTCTGAAAACGGCATAGATTTTGTTGCAAGTGGCGATAAGGGTACGATTGGCGTACATGCCTCAAAGCTTGCCAGTGCGCGGATGATATTGGCTGAGGTTGGTTTGCCTTCCGGGGAAAAAACAGGATACGAACTGTTTGATGGCGTTAATTCGCTGGGCCTGACTTCCTTCATGCAAAACGTAACCAATAAGCGAGCCATTGAAGGGGAGCTGACGCGAACGATTGCAATGATCAGAGGCATTCATTCCTCACGTGTCCATTTGGTAATGCCTAACACAAATGGGTTTCGGCGGAACTCGCAGGATGTGGCAACAGCTTCGGTTGTGTTGAAATCTTATGGCAGCCTGCCAGAAAAGACCACATTGGCAATTCGCCATATGGTTGCAGCGGCAGTACGTGGGCTGGAATCAAATAATGTCACCATCATTGGTGCGGATGGCACGTTGTTGCAATCTGTAGGCGACCAATTTTCCGGCGGTGTCTCCAGTTTGATTGATCTGGAAAATACATTTTCCATGAATATTGAGAACAAGATTACTTCGGCAGTTGGTCCACATTTGGGGCTGGATAATTTCCGTGTGACGGTAACGGCCAAACTTAACAGTGATAAAAGACGGACGGATGAAACTGTATTCGATCCGGAATCGCGCATTGAGCGGTCAGTTCAAATCGTCAAGGAGCTGGGGAATACTGAAAACAGAGAATCCACAAAAGCGGCAACAATAACGCAAAACCTTCCTGACGAAACTGAAGGTGACAGCGGTGGACAAACTTCAAAAGAAAATTCTGAGCGACGTGAAGAGCTCACCAATTATGAGATAAACCAGAAGAAAACCTCGATTGTTAGCGATGGATACCAAATTGAGAAACTCTCTGTAGCTCTCGTTGTAAACCGCGAGCGGGTTGTTGCATCGCTGGGTGAAAACCCTGATGAGGCAGCGATTGCCGCAAAGATTGCAGAACTTGAAGGGTTGATCCAGGCAGCAATTGGATTTTCTGAAGAAAGAGGCGATACGGTTAAAGTTAGCCTTGTAGAATTTCTGCCTGGTGAATTGGCCTCCGTTGGCGATTCTGCGGGAAATTCCACTTCGTTCCTCAGTATGCATTTTGGTTCTATTATGAATGCTCTGGGCCTCATTGTCGGCATGTTGGTTTTGGCCTTGTTGGGTGTTCGACCGCTTATCAAATTTTTGTCTCCACCGAAAGTAGCTGCCGCCGGTGGTGGCGGAATTGATGATGCATTTGGTGATGATACTTTGCTTGGCGGTGGCGGCGATTTCTCGCCAGCCGGAGCATTGCCTGGTGGTAATATGGACTTCTCGACGAATTTGGGTGGTGGGATGCTTGGCGATGGAGGAGGCATTGGTGACCCAATGGCCGACCTTTCCCGCATGGATGGTCCAGAGATTACTGGAGACAATTTCAACATATCCGATATCGAAGAACGTGAAACCAAGTTGAAAGACCAACTAGCTGAAATCGTTGATCAAAATGATGAGCGAGCTGCTTATGTAATCCGTCAGTGGTTGCAGGGGGATACACTAAAAACTGTCTAGAATTGCCGATAAATTCTGCAATTGAGTTAGGATAAGTGATGGAAAAAGAAGACGACGGCCGCGGAGATATCATCATTATCAAACGCGTTTCTGGTGACCACGATAGTCACCATGGCGGTGCGTGGAAAATTGCGTTTGCAGATTTTATGACTGCTATGATGGCGTTCTTTTTGGTGATGTGGTTGATCAATTCATCGAGTGAAGAAACGAAGAAGGCCGTTGCCAGTTACTTCAACCCGATTAAGTTGATGGATAAAACCAGCAACCCCAGAGGCATTCGAGACCCAAAATATGGTCAACCGAGTGAAGTAGAGACCGAAGACGATTCTACTGTTATCTCCAGCCAGAAAAGATCGGTAACCAACCCTACTGCGGAGACGAGTAAAGAAGAGGTGGAAATGTTCGCCGATCCATATTCTGTGCTATCCGAAATTGCAGGAGGTGCTGGAGCCGGTACGAAAACCGGCGAGTCTGATCAGGGCAGACCTTCAAGTGAATCAAAAAATCTGGGAATTTCTGGTGGAGAAGCTTTTCATGATCCCTTTGATCCATCTTCATGGAGCGTGGATTTTGAAGTCAATGCTGGCCTAAAAGAACAGCAACAAAACGGAATTGGCAAGATTGGCGATTTCGAGAAGGAAGGTGTTCCACTCGCCAGCAAATCAGATGAATTGAAATCTGAGACTGAAAAAGAAATGGAAGCTGCATTTATGCAGGAGAAAGCCCTAAAAGAAATTGCAGAGGGTGGGAGTGTTGGGCCCGAGGAAACCAGCGATGATAAAGAGATGGAAGAGGCGCGTGCCAAATTAGCGGAACAGCTGGTGGGTGAACTTCAATATGAGTTGAAAGCGTATTCTAGGGAGATCGATTATTCCGGTCCTGAGGTTACGGTAGAAAACACCAGTGAAGGGGTTTTAATCCGGCTTGCGGATGATGCCAGACATGGCATGTTTAAGATCGGCTCTGCACGCCCGTCAAAAGACATGGTCAATATGATGGCAAAGATTGGCGAACTTATTGCGGGAAAACCCGGAAAAGTCGCTATTAGTGGCCATACAGATAGCCGTCAGTATAGATCGCAAGGGTATGACAATTGGCGCCTTTCAACTGCTCGGGCTCATATGGCCCATTATATGCTGATAAAAGGTGGCCTCAATGAAGATCGCGTTGCGCGCATTGAGGGGCATGCGGATGCCAAGTTGAAAATTCCCGATGATAGTCTGTCGGCTTCAAATAGAAGGATTGAGATCCTTCTCAAAGTTCTATGAGGACAGGCCTTAAATATTTTCTGGCGGGATTGGCTTGCTTGTGTTTGACATTGGGTGGTGTCTCGTCGGTTTATGCGTCCAGTTCATCTCACGGTGAAGAACCGGCCAAGCCTGCAGCATCTCATGAAGAAGTTGAAAAGGGGCACGGGGAAGCCAAGCCTGAACATGGTGAAGCGAAGAGCGAAGATGGAGAAGAAGTAGAGGGAGAAGATCACGCGCCTAAGGAGATGTTCGAAACTTCCTATGAGCCTCTTCCCCAAGGCCGCAATCAGCCTTGGCGTTTGATACGAAAAATCCAGTCCCTGCAAGATAAGATTGCCAGAGGTGGAGAGAATTCCCTGCAACATTACCGTGCAGCATTGGTGAGGGCTTCCCAACTCATGTTGGCAGATCACAGCGAAAAAACCTGGGCTCATGAGCGAAATGTGACAGCCGTGGCTACATATTTGTTGATTGGTGGTAATCCGGTAGTGGGAGCACATGCATTTAGGGAAAGCGGTTTGTCGGCCGCTCAAAAATTACCTCTGGCGGCAGCACTTGCCTATGTTGAACGCAGATATATTCGTGCAAATA
>JAESUH010000233.1 GCA_016763155.1 Rhizobiaceae bacterium | reverse complement strand
TAGCGCCGGTCGCTCTTCGCTCCCCGCCTAGGCGGCGGTAGATACGGATGGGATCGAGCAAGGGAAATATTCGGAAAGACTGTCGTGGGAAAGAGGCCGCAATTTATCATGGGAAATGAATGAGAGCCCGCAGGGCGAGCGTGGGAACCCGGCGCTAATGCGCCGCGCCTCGCAGGGCCCGACCGACAGGGAGGATACGCCCGTGAGAACAAGAAACCCTAGATTGCTTCGCCCTGAAGCAATCTAGGTTCGCTCTTGGAATTCCCTGACGCCTGATCAATGAACCTAGTTTTCAAACCCGGCATCCGTTCAACCATGCCAAGCCCAAAATCTCTTGCAGCCCGCAATAGCGGATTATCATTTGAAAATAGCCGATTGAGCACATCGGTAACGATGCCCATCTGCACCGTATCAAACCGCCGCCATTGTTGATAACGCTCCAATGTAGTCAGCGCCCCAATATCCATACCAAGCCTATCGGCTTCCACAATGGTTTCAGCTAACGCCGCAGCATCTTTAAAACCCAGATTAAGCCCCTGCCCTGAGATCGGATGAATACCGTGGGCAGCATCCCCCACCAGCGCTATCCGATCTTTGACAAATTCGCGTGCCAAGGTCAGCCCGAGCGGAAAAGCTTTCACTGGCCCATCAATAGAAATCTCGCCAAGCTTATGGCCAAATCTTTGTTCCAGCTCCAGTTCAAACGACAAATCATCCATGGCCAAAAGCCGATCGGCACTCTGGGAACTCTCCGTCCACACCAGCGAAGAACGATTGCCCTTTAGCGGCAAAACCGCAAATGGCCCAGCGGGCAAAAAATGCTCCTCCGCACGGCCCTCATGGGGGCGTTCGTGGGCTATTGTTGTAACAATCCCTT
The DNA here is from genome assembly GCA_016763155.1 of Rhizobiaceae bacterium. Taxonomy (GTDB): domain Bacteria; phylum Pseudomonadota; class Alphaproteobacteria; order Rhizobiales; family Rhizobiaceae. The sequence continues at coordinate 17,035 of JAESUH010000233.1, read as the reverse complement.
TTTGATCGTAAGGCCAGTGCACGGTTTTAATACCGGCCTGATCCCGCATTTTTGAGCGAACCCCATCCGCCGCAACAAGCAGCTTAGCCCGGTATGAAATACCCGATGCAAGTTTGATATCCACACTTGCCGGACCTTTTTTAAACCCCAGCACGCTATCGCCATTGATCAGTTTAATCTTCATATCAAGCGCTTTTTCACGCAGTTTTTCCACCAGCACCCGATTGGGCAGCATGTGGGCGAAAGGCGCGGGATCATCACCGTCCTCGGTTTTGCGCTCATTGGCAAAAGTCAAAAACACCGGGCGGGTAACATCGGATAATTTACTGTCGGTAATCACCATCTCGTTGATCGGCTGCGCTTCTTCAAGCAAATCCTGCCAAATACCCAGCTGATCCAGCATCCGGCTGGCCGCTGCCGCCACGGCAAAAGCCCGTTGGTCTTTTTCATTTGCCACCACGGGTGCCGCTTCAACTACTACCACCGAAAGGTGCGGCCCACCGGCACATATGGCAACTGCGGTCGAAAGGCCTACATAATTGCCGCCAACAATCAAAATATCACATGTTTTCAAGTTGTTTTCCGGTTTTGCCATTTGCAACAAACCCCATTAATCGTAAAACTCTAAGATGTATTCTAAAGATAGGGTGCATTCATACTTTTGCCAATTGCCTTTTTTGTCACCGTTAAAACAGAAAATTTAAAATTCATGTCCAAAGCCGTAAAAACCCTTCTGAATATTCTCGATCTGGAACCCCTTGAAGAAAACCTCTTTCGTGGCCAAAGCCCTGATGTGGGCTGGCAGCGTGTGTTCGGCGGACAGGTAATCGGGCAGGCGCTGGTAGCAGCCCAGCGGACCGTAACTGAAGAACGAAAAGTCCATTCCCTGCACGGCTATTTCATGCGCCCCGGCGACCCGAAAGTACCAATCATCTACGAAGTAGACCGCATCCGTGATGGCCGCAGCTTCACCACAAGGCGCGTTGTGGCAATCCAGCATGGTCACGCGATATTTTCCATGTCCTCCTCGTTTCAAATACACGAAGAGGGCGGCCTCGAACATTATATCCCAATGCCGGATATTCCAAACCCGGAAGATTTGCCCAGCGAAAAAGAATTAGCTGAGCAATATATCGATCACGCCCCGGAAAATGTGCGCAAATACTGGCAGCGCGAACGGCCCATTGAAATACGCCCAACCGATCTCACCCACTATGTCAGTTCGAAAAAACTGGAGCCAAAACAACAAATCTGGTTCCGCGCCACAGGCGAATTACCCGCAAATGAAGCCATTCAGCAGGCAATCCTTGCCTATGCTTCCGATATGACATTGCTGGATACCTCACTATTTGCCCATGGCCGCGCCGTATTCGACCCGGAATTGCAAGTTGCAAGCCTCGACCATGCCATGTGGTTTCACCGCCCGATCAACATGCAGGAATGGCATCTCTATACTCAAGACAGCCCAAACAGCTCGGGTTCTAGAGGTTTCACGCGAGGCAGTATCTACACAAGAGAAGGCGTGCTTGTTGCTTCTGTCGCCCAAGAAGGCCTGATCCGGCTCAGAACACGCGATAAGGGAAAAACCAGCCCAGCCGGTGGCTAGAAATCCGACCTACATCCAATTTTGCCAGAATATTCAGGGTTTCCATTCTTATGTCAGCAACCAATGCATCGGTCACCGATCGCCCGCCTCTGACCCCCTATGACTACATGCTTTATGCCGCCACCGTTGGTGCGTGGAGCATAAGCTGGATTGCGATAAAAGCACAAATCGGCGTGGTGCCCGTGCAAGTCTCGGTATTCTGGCGCTTTGCCTTAGCAGCAGCAATCATGATCATCTGGGCGCTTCTTGCAAAAAAGCCCCTGCGGTTCCCGCTCAAAACCCACATAAAATTCTTCGCTATGGGAGCATTCATATTTTGTATGAACTTTGCGCTGTTCTATTACGCGGCACCTCATCTGGCATCAGGGCTTTTATCGGTCGTATTTTCCCTTGTTGCCGTTTTTAATATTTTCATCATGGCGATAATTCAAAAACGACTTCCCGCATCCAATATGCTTTTGGGAGCAGCTTTGGGAATTGCAGGCATTGCCATGATGTTTTGGCCCGCAATCGCCGGGCAAACCCTCAACAAATACGCCCTGTTCGGCCTAGCGCTTTGTCTGCTGGGAACCCTTTCATTTTGCACAGGCAATCTCATTTCAGCATCATTACAAAAACAGGGAATTTCCACCGTATCGGCCTCCGCATGGGGCATGACTTACGGCGCGCTCATAAGCGCGGCCATCGTTACTGTTCAGGGCAAAAGCTTCGCAATTGACTGGAGCATAGCCTATGTCGGCTCGTTATTATTCCTCGCAATCGTATCATCGGTCATCGCATTTGCAGCCTATCTCACTCTGCTGGGGCGCATCGGTTCTGACCGTGCAGGCTATGCAACCTTGATGTTTCCGGTAATCGCCTTGGTGATTTCAATCTTCCTCGAAGATTACCAGATGAGCCTACTAGCCGGAGCAGGCCTTGTTCTGGTTTTAATGGGCAATATTTTCGTTCTGGGACGGTTTGCAAAAAGATAAATCACTGGGAGTTTACCGAAACCTCCACTAGGTCTACGATCAGGCATGCTAAAAGCAACCGTCGATCGACTGGCCTCCCCCTTTGCTAACCATTGGCGAGGCCAAAACGCGCTGCTTCCAACGATTGCATTTTCAGTTCTTGGCATAACCCTATTAATTGCCTTCATTCCTGTTCAGGCAAGCCTCCCTCTCGCTTTTGCAGTAGTGCTTTTGAGTTGCACAATCCTGATCTGGCAAATCGTCGGCACATGGCGCGCAATCACGTTCAACCTTGGTTCCTTCGGGGACCCCATGGCTTCGTGGCTCGCCTATGGCGCACTTCTGGTCGCCATCACAGCAACGGGTTTTCAGGTGCTTGATCAATATGCAGGAAAATTCTCAAAACCGGCCTATTGGAAAGAAAACCTCCCAATACCAGAGTTGCTGGTTAGCAAAGACGGCCAAGCCATGCACATCACCGGAGAAATCAACTTCACCACCAACACGGCCCTGCTCAACACAATTGCCAAATACCCCAACGCCAAAACCGTCATCCTATCCAGCGAAGGCGGCCTGATCTACGCAGCCCGCGCCCTTGCAAACACCATCATCGCCAAAAATTTTGATACCCAAGTAACCAAACAATGCGCCTCAGCCTGCACAATCGTCTTCATGGCAGGCAATCATCGCACAATAGGAGAGAACGCAAAGCTGGGCTTTCACCGATACAAATTCGAAATCCAAAACCCGATACGGAAAGCCAGTCTAAATGACGAGCAAAAGAAGGACATCGAGTTTTTCAGGAACCGCGGAGCGAGCAAAGCATTCCTACAGCAGGCGTTTAAAGCACCTCATACCAATCTTTGGTACCCAGACAAGAATACCCTATTTTCTACGGGCATAATCACAAAGCACTGAATCCCGGTAGACGATCACCCACGCCCACCAAAAATCGCACTGCCTACCCGCACAGACGTCGCGCCAAATTCCACCGCAGTTTCAAAATCGCCGGACATGCCCATGGATAATTCGCTCACGCCAGCCTCTCCTGCCAGTTTACGTAATAGGGCGAAATGCGGTCCGGGGTTTTCGTCAAACGGCGGAATGCACATCAAACCTGCAATTTCCAGACCGAAATCCTCTTGGCATTTTTTGACGAAACTCACTGCTTCCTCTGGCAAAATACCTGCCTTTTGCGGTTCGCTGCCCGTATTCACCTGAACAAACAGTTTCAACTTACGATCCTGCTTTTTCATCTCTTTGCCAATCGCCTTGGCGATTTTTTCCCTATCGATGGTTTGAATGACATCAAACAGCGCCACCGCATCCTCGGCTTTATTGCTTTGTAACGGGCCAATCAAATGCAATTCGATGTCAGAGTATTGCTCCTTCAAATCCACCCATTTTCCTTGCGCTTCCTGCACCCGGTTTTCACCAAAAACCCGGCAATTATCATCAAGCAAAGGGGTGATATCTTCCGCCCCGAAAGTCTTTGAAACAATAATCAGCTCTACTTCAGAAGGTGCACGTTCACTACGCTTACAGGCCATATCAATACGACCAGCAACCTCTTTATGCTGCTTAACTACATTTGACCTCGATTTTAAGCCCTTTCGGCGCTTGAACTGTTGACCCAATTGCCAATTTCTGGTGAAGCTCCGGCACACGCATTCAACCAGAAATTCGACTTTATTAGATATGGCAATGGAACGGTATAATCCACGCGAAACTGAATCCCGCTGGCAAAAAGTATGGGATGATAAGAAATTATTCGAAACCAGCGATGATATCGATGATTCCCGGCCCAAATACTATGTGCTGGAAATGTTTCCCTACCCTTCCGGCCGCATTCATATGGGCCATGTGCGCAACTATACCATGGGCGATGTGATTGCCCGTTTTCGCAGGGCCAAAGGCTATAATGTGCTCCACCCAATGGGTTGGGATGCCTTTGGAATGCCTGCCGAAAATGCCGCCATGCAAAACAAGGTTCATCCCAAAGAATGGACCTATCAAAATATTGCCACCATGCGTGGTCAGTTGAAATCCATGGGACTGGCCATTGACTGGTCCCGTGAATTTGCGACCTGCGATCCGGAATATTATCAGCAGCAGCAAAGCCTGTTTATCGACTTTCTGGATAAGGACCTGATCTACCGAAAAAAAGCCAAGGTAAATTGGGATCCGGTCGATATGACCGTTTTGGCCAATGAGCAGGTGATTGACGGACGCGGCTGGCGTTCCAACGCCCTGGTCGAACAGCGTGATCTGACCCAATGGTTCTTCAAGATTACCGATTACTCGCAGGATTTACTTGAATCTCTGGATGATTTGAAGCGTTGGCCCGAAAAAGTTCGTGTCATGCAGCAAAACTGGATTGGCCGTTCCGAAGGAATGCAGATCAGTTTTGAACTTTCAGATGGTGCGCCGGAAAAGTCCCTTGCTGTATTCACAACCAGACCGGACACCTTGTTCGGCGCAAGTTTCATGGCACTTTCTGCAGATCACCCGCTGACTGAAAAACTCGCTGAGAACAATCCTGAGCTCACCACTTTCATTGCAGAATGCCGCGCCATTGGCACCACCGCCGAAGCGGTGGAAACCGCTGAAAAGCAAGGTTTTGATACCGGATTAACAGTCAAGCACCCTTTCGATGAAGGTAAGACCTTGCCCGTTTACGTGGCTAATTTCGTTTTGATGGGCTATGGCACTGGCGCCATTTTCGGTTGTCCTGCCCATGACCAGCGCGATCTGGACTTTGCCCGCAAATATAATCTCAATGTTACCGCGGTTGTGCGCCCAAATGACGATGATGATTTTGCAGTCGCCAATGAAGCGTTCACTGATCCTGGCAAATTATTCAATTCAGATTTCCTCAATGGCATGACCATTGAGGCCGCCAAGGAAGAAGTAGCCAAACGCTTAGAAGCCGTAAAAATTGATGGAAAATCCCAAGGCGAACGCCAGGTAAATTACCGGTTGCGCGATTGGGGTATTTCCCGCCAGCGCTATTGGGGTTGCCCAATCCCGGTCGTTCATTGTGAAACATGTGGCATTGTACCAGAGGATAAGGCCAATCTTCCCGTTCGCTTGCCCGATGACGTTAATTTTGACAAACCCGGCAATCCTTTGGATCGTCATCCCACTTGGCGCAATTGCAAATGCCCAAAATGTGGTGCAGATGCCCAGCGCGAAACCGATACCATGGATACTTTTGTGGATTCATCCTGGTATTTCGCACGCTTCACCGCACCGCGGGCTAAAACCCCAACTGATAAAGCTGCAGCCGATCATTGGTTGCCGGTAGATCAATATATTGGCGGTATTGAACACGCTATATTGCATCTGCTTTATTCGCGCTTTTTCGCCCGCGCCATGCAAAAGACCGGCCATTTAGGCGTGTCTGAACCCTTTGACGGCCTGTTTACCCAGGGCATGGTTGTGCACGAAACCTATGCCGCAAAAGATGGCAGCTGGATGCAACCTTCAGAGCTTCGTTTTGAAGAAAAAGACGGCGAAAAAAGCGCTTTCCGATTGGATAATGGCGAACAGGTGACCATTGGCAGCATTGAAAAAATGTCCAAATCCAAACGGAACACCGTTGACCCGGACGAAATCATTGCAGCCTACGGAGCTGATACCGCACGTTGGTTCATGTTATCGGATTCACCGCCTGAGCGCGATGTTATCTGGACGGAAGCAGGCGTTGAAGGTGCTCACAGATTTGTCCAGCGAGTCTGGCGCATCATTCAGGGAACCGCAGCACTTCAATCAGATGCAACAGCAGATATTGGCGATCTGACGAAACTTGCCCACAAATCCTTGATCAAAGTTGATAGCATGATTTCTGATTTGAAGTTCAACAACGCTGTTGCGCAGATTTATGGCCTTTCCAACGCCTTAGAAAAGGCCATTCCCTCCGCCAAAAGCCCCGGCCAGATTGCAGAACTTCGTTCCAATGTAAATATACTTATCCAGATGGTTGCCCCGATGATGCCTCATTTAGCTGAAGAATGCTGGGTGGTAATGGGTAATTCAGGACTTGTTGCGGACACCAATTGGCCAGTTGCAGATGAGACACTGATCGTTGAAACTATCCTACTCCTGCCGGTTCAAATCAACGGCAAGAAGCGCGGTGAACTCACCGTTCCGGTAGATAGTTCAAAAGAAGATATTGAGGCTGCAACTTTGGCGCTGGATGTGGTACAACGAGCATTGGATGGGAAATCTCCCCGCAAGATCATTGTTGTGCCGAAGAGAATTGTGAATGTTGTCATTTAAACTAGGTGAAGTAGGTCTAACCGCCATGAGTAAATTATTTGGTCCCGTTATATCCATAATTGCCACACTGTTTCTGCTCAGCGCATGTCAGCTTCAGCCGCTTTATGGTAGCGGTTCAAATGTGCAATTGTCAGATGTTTCGGTTAGCGATGTCAGTACGCGTACCGGGCAGCAGGTTCGCAACCATTTACTATTCCTGCTGAATGGCGGCAATGCGCCGATCAAGGCAAGATATCTTGCAAAACTTAAAGTTAGATACGTCACCAAGACTCTGGCAAATGTGCAAGCTGTGCAGGATAAAACTGCCGGTAGTGTGCGGGTCACCGTCCGCTATGATTTGATAGATTTGACAACTTCAAAAAGTGTTGGTCATGGAACCCGTTTTGCAGATGCAGCCTATGACCGAACCGGACAAAGCTATGCAAACCTGCGCGCCGAACGCGATGCAGAAAACCGCGCCGCAAAACAGGCCGCCGAGGCAATCAAATTAGCATTGGCTTCCAACCTTAGCCGCAACGCCACATATGGTGCTCCGGTTAACTAGCCAACAAATTTATTGAACAATATAGGTCGGGCATGGGTCAGTTAAAAGCGCACGAAGTTGATCGTTTCCTTAGCCGGCCAAATAAAGATGCTCCAATCATCCTCTTATACGGCCCGGATGAAGGGTTGGTATCGGAACGCGCCGACATTTTGGCCAAAACCACTGGTGTCGATCTAAAAGACCCCTTTTCCCTTATCCGGCTAAGTTCCGATGATGTGGCTGCTGATAAAAGCAGGCTCGCCGATGAAGCCCATACCATATCCATGTTTGGTGGTAAAAGGCTGATTCGCATCAGCGGTTCTACCAGACGCGATATGACAAAATCCGTCGCCGCCGTCTTAAATACCCCGCCCAGTGACTGCACCATCATCATTGAAGCTGGAGATTTGAAGCCATCCTCCGGCTTGCGCAAACAGGTGGAAAAATCAAAATCCGGACTGGCTCTGCCTTGTTATCAGGATAATGACGCGGCACTAAACTCGCTGATTGATGCTGAAATCATTCAGGCTGGATTTCGCATTGATCGCGAAACCCAGGATTTTCTTCGTTCTCAACTGGGTGCTGACAGGCGAGCTTCACGTAATGAATTAAAAAAACTGGCGTTATACGCCCATGGTCAGGCCGAAATCACTCTTGATGAAGTAAGGGCAATTATTGGTGACACATCCGAAATGATTCTGGATGAAATCATTGATGCCGCATCAATTGGCGACCTAAAAACCCTGGAAGAATGCCTGGAACAGGCCAGAGAAGCGGGCAGCCCATCGGATATGATCATCCTTTCGGCCCTGCGCCACTTTCAACTGCTTCATGATGCCCGGTGTAAAATGGAAACCCAGCGTCAAAGCCCGGATAATTTGATCAGAACCTTACGCCCACCCATCCATTTTTCCAGAAAACGAGCAGTTATCCGGGCGCTTGGGATCTGGCGCTCCGACGCACTATTTCGCACCCTCACCCGGTTGGAAAAGGCCAGTCTGGATTGTCGCGCTAATGCCGCTTTAGCTCCCACCTTGGCTAGCACCACCCTTCTGGCCATCTCGCTTGAAGCAAGAGCACTGGCAAAATAGCAATCCGATTTGTTGCTTGAAGTTTTGCAATTGATCTTGCTGGAAAATGCTGTCAGTCTCGGTTTTTTCATCAATAAGAAGAGTTGAGAGCCTGTAATGACAAGAAATGTCGAACACTTTATCAATGGCAAACGCGTCGCTGGCACAAGCGGCAGAACTGCTGATGTAACCGATCCATCCCGGGGTGAAGTTGTAGCAAAAGTAGCACTGGCCTCAGCTGATGAAACCAGAGCAGCCATTGCCGCAGCAGAAGCCGCCTTCCCTGCATGGGCCGCAACACCTGCGTCCAAACGCGTGCAGGTAATGTTTGCCTTTCGCGAAGCCTTGCTCAAAAATCAGGACGAACTGGCTGAATTGCTTTCCCAGGAACACGGCAAGACCTTGCCGGATGCTAAGGGTGAAATAGCCCGTGGCATAGAAGTAGTGGAATTTGCCTGTGGCATTCCCACTCAACTAAAGGGCGAATATTCAGAGGCCGTCGCTACCGGCGTAGATACATATTCCATTCGCCAACCATTAGGTGTGGTAGCCGGTATCACACCATTTAACTTTCCAGCCATGGTGCCTTTATGGATGTATCCAGTCGCCATTGCCTGCGGCAACACATTCATTCTCAAACCATCGGAAAAAGACCCAAGCGTCACTATTCGCATCGGCGAATTATTGAGTGAGAGCGGATTACCCGACGGTGTTTTCAACATCGTTCAGGGCGATAAAGAAGCCGTTGACGTATTGCTGACTGACCCGCGCATTGAAGCTGTTAGCTTTGTCGGTTCCACGCAAATTGGTCACTATATCTATTCCACGGCTTGTGAAGCTGGCAAACGGGTACAGGCTCTTTGTGGCGCAAAAAACCACCTTGTGGTCATGCCCGATGCGGATATGGATCAAGTGGTGGATGCCCTTATCGGGTCTGCCTACGGATCAGCCGGCGAACGTTGCATGGCAATCTCTGTTGCCGTTCCCGTTGGAAAAGACACCGCAGACGAATTGGTTAAACGTCTCGCACCACGCATTCGCCAGTTGAAAGTCGCCCCCTATAGCGATCCTGAATCAGACATGGGTCCTGTGATTACCAAAGAATCCCTCGACCGAATCAATAATTTCATCGATGAAGGCCTCGAACAGGGTGCCGATCTGGTTGTGGATGGTCGTGATTTGAAACTTCAGGGTTACGAGGGTGGCTTTTTCCTCGGCGGTTGTTTGTTCGACAACGTAACCAAGGATATGTCGATCTACAAACAGGAAATATTCGGGCCCGTGCTTTCAGTACTTCGCGCAGAAAGCTATGATGAAGCAGTTCAATTGATCAACGATCATGAATATGGCAATGGCACTGCGATCTTCACAAGGGACGGAGACGCAGCGCGCAATTTTGCCTCTCGAGTAAAAATCGGCATGGTCGGTGTAAATGTACCGATCCCTGTTCCGGTAGCCTATCATTCATTCGGTGGCTGGAAGCGTTCATTATTTGGCGATCATCATATCCATGGTGCCGAGGGCGTTCGTTTTTATACCCGTTTGAAAACCATGACCACTCGCTGGCCGTCAGGCATTCGTTCCGGTGCTGAATTCAGTTTCCAGCGCAGCAGCGAAGTTTGATTTAATAGTGCGGTTTTAATCCCGTATCATTGTTTGCAACATGCTCCCGGCGGCGAAGAGCCGCCCGGCGTTAGCTACGCCGCGCATGCGCAGGCCCGAGCAAAGTGAGGATACGCCGTGAGGACAAAATATGAATTTATCTGAACGGCGCTCCCTGCTGGATGCACTCAACGAGCCAATTTTACTGGTCGATCAATCGCGTGAAATTATCTTGGCAAACCGTGCTGCCCAGGATTTATTCGGGCGCCAGATTGAGGGGCTGGATTTTTCCAGAACCATCAGGCACCCATCCGCCCTTCAGCATCTCGATAGAGTACTGGCGGGAAATACTATTGGGCCGGAGCCAAATATCGTTTTCCAAATGAGCGGCCCTATTCCAACGACCTATAAAATTTCAGTTAGCCAGCTCGAAAACCATACCGAACCTGCCCCTTTGGTTCTAATTTCCCTGACAGACATTTCCCACATTCTCGAAGCCGAGCAAATGCGCAGTGATTTCGTGGCAAATGTCTCCCATGAATTACGCTCGCCCCTGACAGCACTCACCGGCTTTATCGAAACCCTGAAAGGGGCCGCTAAAGATGATCCGAAAGCCCGTGCCCGTTTCCTCGATATTATGGAGCGCGAAGCCAGCCGCATGAGCCGGTTGATCAGCGATCTTTTATCGCTTTCCACCCTTGAGACCAATGAACGCATTCGCCCGGTAAGCAGGGCAAATGTGCCTGAAATTATCGCCAGGGTGATAGCCACACTCTCTCCCCAGGCCGAAGCCATAGGTAAGACCATTACTTTCACCGCCCCTGATTTATCAGAGGCAGATTGCACAATTATTGGAGACGAAGACGAGCTGATCCAGCTGTTTCACAATCTAGTAGAAAACGCGATTAAATATGGGCGGGCTAAATCTGAAATCAATATTTCAATCAAAACTGACAAGAATTTAACCGTAAGCGTCAAAGATCAGGGCGAAGGCATTGCACCAGAACATATCCTGCGTTTAACCGAACGGTTTTACCGGGTTGATAGCGGACGTTCTCGTGAAAAAGGCGGCACCGGACTGGGTCTGGCAATCGTAAAACACATCATAAATCGCCATCGAGGCAAATTGATTGTTGAAAGCGTGGTTGGCGAAGGATCAAATTTCATCGTGCAATTACCGTTGATAAACAACGACACGCCGTGAAAATCGCCCCCCCTTTAACGTACTGTCATAAAACTGTTACATAACTTCAATACGCTCCAAGCGTAATCGTTAATGGAATCCGTAAATTGCAACAAATTGATATAATTGGCAGCCGGGGCGCACGCCCATTGGAACGGGCCATTCAAATCTTCATGGTGATCTGTTCGGTAATTGCTATCGTCATTACCATTGGTATTGTTTTTTCTCTCGCTTTCGAAGCTTACAGGTTTTTCCAACTTGTATCCTTGCAGGAGTTTTTGTTCGGTCTTCAATGGAGCCCACAAACTGCCATTCGTTCTGATCAGGTCGGTGCCGAAGGGTCGTTTGGCGCTGTTCCGCTGATTACTGGTACGTTGTTGATCAGCGCGATCGCCATGGCGACCGCCACTCCTTTGGGTTTAGCATCTGCCATATATCTGGCAGAATATGCTTCCCCTGCAGTGCGCAACATTGTGAAACCTCTTTTGGAAATTCTGGCTGGTATTCCAACCGTTGTTTACGGGTTTTTTGCAGCCCTGACCGTTGCACCAATCATCCGCTGGACCGGTACAGAAGTCGGGCTCGAAGTAGCATCGGAAAGCGCTTTGGCAGCGGGCCTCGTTATGGGCATAATGATTGTGCCCCTGATCTCCTCCCTTTCAGATGACGTGATCAACGCGGTCCCCCAATCTTTACGGGATGCATCTCTGGGACTTGGCGCCACCAAGTCAGAAACCATTCGAAAAGTTGTTTTACCCGCTGCAATTCCTGGCGTAGCTGGCAGCTTATTGCTCGCCACCTCGCGCGCTATTGGTGAAACTATGATTGTGGTAATGGCCGCAGGCATGGCAGCAAACCTCACAGCCAACCCCCTCCAGGCGGTGACAACCATTACCGTACAAATTGTGGCTCTTCTTACGGGCGATCAGGAGTTTGAAAGCGCTAAAACCCTTTCAGCCTTTGCCCTTGGCCTATTATTGTTCATTGTCACTTTGGTTTTGAACATCATCGCCCAATTCATCGTTAAACGTTTCAGTGAACAATATGACTGATTTTACAAAACAATCACCCGGTTTAAAACGCCGTCACGCAGCAGAAATCCGTTTCCAGTGGTACGGCCGTTCAGCAATTTTTATTGCTTTAGGTTTCCTGTTTCTCATGGTCGGTTCGATCACGATGAATGGAATAGGTGCTTTCACCCAAACCAAACTGGCATTGGAAATTCCTCTTACTTCCGAGCACATCAGCGTTGACGATTTGGAGGGTGCAAATTACGACGCATTGGTCAAATTAGCCCTTCGCAACACTTTCCCGGATGTAACAAAACGCCGCGACAAGCGCAAACTATACGGTTTGGTTAGCCCATACGCTTCCTTCCAGTTAAAGGATCAGGTTTTAGCCGACCCAACACTGGTAGGAAAAACCACAAAGATTTGGTTCACGGCCTCTGACTATGTGGATATGTATATCAAGGGGAATATTGATATCTCCCGTGATGAAAAGACCCGTAAGCTGAACAACGCTCAGATCGGTTGGATCGATGCGATACAGAAGCAAGGCAATCTGGAAAAGGTATTCAACTCTGCCTTTTTCCTCGGCGGTGATTCCCGCGAACCCGAACTTGCCGGCATTTTGAGTGCCTTTATGGGATCGGCCCTAAGCCTGTCAGTCTGTTTCCTGTTATCCTTCCCTATCGGTATTTTTGCCGCAATTTATCTGGAAGAATTCGCTCCAAAAAACAGATGGAGCGGGTTTATTGAAATCAACATCAATAACCTTGCTGCCGTTCCGTCAATCGTTTTCGGCCTGCTGGGACTTGCAATATTTTTGAACTTTTTCGGCCTGCCACGATCTTCGCCATTGGTAGGCGGCATGGTTCTTTCGCTGATGACCCTGCCCACCATTATTATTGCATCACGCGCATCCCTGCGCGCTGTTCCACCTTCAATTCGTGAGGCAGCTTTAGGGATCGGCGCAAGTCCGGTTCAGGCAGCCTTCCATCATGTGGTGCCGCTGGCGCTTCCCGGCATGTTGACCGGTGCCATTATTGGCATGGCCAGAGCCCTTGGTGACACAGCTCCCCTATTGATGATTGGTATGGTTGCGTTCATCGTAGATATTCCAACGGGAATTCTCGACAAAGCAACCGCTTTACCTGTCCAAATTTTCCTTTGGGCTGACAGCCCTGAACGAGCTTTTCAGGAAAAAACCTCCGCTGCAATATTAGTATTGCTGGTATTTTTGGTCTTGATGAACCTGGTTGCAATCATATTGCGCCGTAAATTTGAACAACGATTTTAAGAGATGGACATGAACGTAGTCTCCCACGAAGACAAATCCGCAACAGAACCTCAAAGCAAAGAAGAGCCCATTATCACAGCCCGTAATGTTGATGTTTTTTATGCAGACAAACAGGCACTTAACGGCATCACCCTTGATATTCCAGCCAATAAGGTCACCTCACTGATCGGCCCATCTGGTTGTGGTAAAACCACTTTCCTGCGCTGCATTAATCGCATGAATGATCTGATCGATATCTGCAAGGTTACTGGTGAAATCAAAATTGGTGGTCAGGATATTTACGATGAGAAAGTCGATGTGGTATCGCTTCGCGCCCAAATCGGCATGGTTTTTCAAAAGCCAAACCCTTTCCCAAAATCCATCTTTGAAAATGTGGCTTACGGTCCTCGCATTCACCGTTTGGTCAAGACCAAGGGCGAATTGAACGATGTGGTTGAACGCAGCCTGTCAAAAGCTGGCCTGCTGGAAGAGGTAAAAGATCGTCTGGATGAGCCTGGTACAGGCCTTTCCGGAGGACAACAACAGCGCCTTTGTATTGCGCGTGCCATTGCCGTTGAACCAAAAGTTATTTTGATGGATGAGCCTTGTTCTGCCCTCGACCCCATCGCCACCGCAAAGATTGAAGAACTGATTGATGAATTGCGTGAGAATTACACCATCGTAATCGTTACACATTCCATGCAACAGGCAGCACGGGTTTCCCAGCAAACAGCATTTTTCCATATGGGTAATTTGGTGGAAGCTGGCGTTACCGAGCAAATTTTTACCACCCCACAAGACCCCCGCACCGAAAGTTACATCACCGGCCGCATAGGTTGAGGAACTAATTATGAATCAGGAACATATTGTAAAAGCCTTCGATACCGATTTGGCCAAAATTGAAAACCAGATCATGGAAATGGGCGGACTGGTGGAAAGCCAGATTGTTGACGCTGCACGCGCATTGAAAAATCGCGATGTGGAATTGGCAGAATCCGTTATCGCGAAAGATCTGGAAATTGATGCTATGGAAGCAGAGCTTGATGGTGCTGTGGTACGCGTATTAGCGCTGCGCCAGCCAAAAGCACAGGATTTGCGCGCCGTAGTTGCTGTCTTGAAAGTGGCTTCCAATCTGGAGCGCATTGGAGATTACGCAAAAAATATCGCCAAGCGCGTTCCTATTCTGGCTCAATCCGGCAAAATCGGTTCCGCAACCACCACTCTTGATCGCATGTGCCGTGTGGTACAAACCATGGTCAATGATGTGCTCGACGCTTATATTATCAAGGATCAGGACAAGGCCGAAGAGGTTCGCATCCGCGACGGTGATGTGGACCAAATGTATAATACCTTGTTCCGCGAATTGCTAACCTACATGATGGAAGATCCGCGCAATATCACACCCAGCACTCATCTGTTATCGATTGCAAAACACATTGAGCGCATGGGCGATCACACCACCAGTATTGCTGAACAAATTCAATATCTTGTCAGTGGTAACCTACCGGGTTCCGAGCGCCCTACCACCGGCAATGCCTCCCATCTGGATTTCAATCCAAACCTTAAAAAATAGTATCCAACTCTGGAAACAAACAAATTGAAACCTGCGATAGACAGTCCCAAAATTTTAATCGTCGAAGACGAACCTTCGCAAATGGAGGTGTTGGATTATAATCTGGTTGCAGAAGGCTTCACTATCCTAAAAGCAATGGATGGCGATGAGGCTATTTTGTTAGCAGAAGAAAACGCACCTGATCTCGTCCTTCTGGACTGGATGTTACCATCCGTATCCGGCATTGAGGTTTGTCGGCGGCTGCGCAAAATTTCTGAAACCAAATCCGTTCCAATCATTATGCTTACAGCCAGAAGTGAGGAAGACGACAGGGTCCGCGGCCTGAATATCGGCGCCGATGATTATGTGGTTAAACCTTACGCCATGAAGGAACTGGTTGCGAGAATTAATGCCCTGTTAAGGCGCACCAGCCCCGGCAAAGTGGGTGAAGTGCTGCAATATGGAGATATCCGCCTGGATGCGGAAAGCCACCGCGTGACGCGCGACGATCAACCTTTGAAACTGGGGCCAACTGAATTTCGCCTGCTGACAACATTTCTGGAAAAACCAGGGCGTGTTTGGAGCAGGGATCAGTTGTTGGACCGGGTTTGGGGACGCGACGTTGATGTTGATTTTCGCACAGTCGACGTACACGTGGGCCGCTTGCGCAAATCTTTGACCGCAAATGGCGGTGACAACCCAATTCGCACAGTGCGCGGAACCGGTTATGCATTAGACGAGTCTTAGGACTCGTATCTGGTTCACCCATTTTGGCGATACTAAACAAAGCACTTGGCAACAGGCAACTTGCCCCTTAAATTGAACTGTTCGTTTGAAATTTTTATGTTCAATGTGTGGTGTAATAATGTTTAATGCCCTGAAAAAATTCCTTGCTGATTTAGGTTCAGAACCGGAAGCGGTTCACCATTTTGCCCCCGATGACCGACGTCTCGCTGAAGCTGCTTTGATGTTCCACGTCATTGCTGCAGACGGCGTGGTGGACGAGGGTGAACGGGACCATATGGAATCTATTCTCTCCTCCCATTTTGATCTGACACCAGCTGAAACAAAAATACTGGTCGACGATGCTCATAAGGCCGATATGGAGGCCATTGATCTCTACGGTTTCACAAGCATATTGAAGCAAAATCTTTCCGAAGAAGAACGAATTACCATAGTTGAGCATATGTGGGAGATGGTTTATGCGGATGGCGTTGTCCATGAATTGGAAGACAACATCGTATGGCGGGTTGCCGAACTTCTGGGAGTTTCCCAACGTGAGCGGATGCTGTTGAAAAAAAGCGTGCGTCAGCGTCGCCAAGAACAGTCTTCCTAAAACAGCCCAATACCGCAGGTAAACGTCAAATGGCATATTTCAGCTATATCAAAAAACCGGGCGCGCCCAAAATTTTGATTATATTGCACCAGGCGACATCGACCCCCGGCCGTGTCGGCACGCAACTTCAAAATATGGGTTATCAGCTTGAGGTTCGCCGCCCGCCCCTTGGTGATCAACTACCAGAAACTATGGAAGAATATGCAGGAGCCGTTATTTTTGGTGGCCCCATGAGCGCCAATGATAATGATGAATATGTTTCACGCGAAACCGATTGGATTGGCGTTCCTCTAAAGGAAAACAAACCCTTTTTGGGTATTTGCCTCGGGGCCCAAATGTTATCCAAACATATGGGCGGCAGCGTTATGCCGAATGAACGCGAATTTGCCGAAGTGGGTTATTATCCAATTTCCCCAACACAAGCTGGAAAAGCAGTGGTAGAGGAATGGCCAGAAATGATTTATCAATGGCACCGCGAAGGATTTACTCTTCCCGCGAGCTGTACGCTTCTGGCAAGCAGTGAAGAATATCCCATTCAGGCCATGCGCTGTGGTGATCATTGTTATGGTCTGCAATTTCACACAGAACTGACATATATGATGTTAAACCGCTGGACCATCAAAGGTGCAGCAAGGTTTTCGCTCAATGG
>JAESUH010000232.1 GCA_016763155.1 Rhizobiaceae bacterium | reverse complement strand
CGCCAGATTATAAATCTCGTCAGGTTGAACTTCCTGGATCAGGCGGATTAAATTCGTGCTATCGGTCATATCACCGTAATGCAGATGAAAATTCACTTTTTCTTCGTGGGGATCTTGATAAAGATGATCGATACGCTCGGTGTTAAAGGATGATGACCGGCGCTTTACACCGTGCACGTCATATCCTTTCTTCAGAAGGAACTCCGATAAATACGCGCCATCTTGTCCCGTGACGCCGGTAATAAGTGCTCGCTTCATGCGATCTCCTTCAGGTGGTTGGTGGCCACTTAGAGCATTTTCGCAATTATTTGAATCACAAAAATGCTCTAAGCTTTTGTTTTACGCACTTCTAATCCGAAAACCGGTTCCCACTTTTCAGGAAGCACTCAAATTGTCCTCTTTTCGCGCATAAATATCTTCATAACGCACGATGTCATCTTCGCCGAGATAGGCACCCGTTTGCACCTCGATCAGATGAAGTTCAACTTTGCCGTTATTTGCAAGTCGGTGGACTTCACCCAGCGGAATATAAACGCTCTGGTTTTCCGTCACTGTTTGCTCGACTCCTGCAATTGTCACAGTAGCGGTTCCGGCAACAACGATCCAGTGTTCAGATCTGTGCAAATGGCTCTGGAGCGACAAGGCACCATTTGGATGCACCATTATCCGCTTTACCTGGAAGCGTTCCCCCACGGAAAGCGATTCAAACCATCCCCACGGGCGATTATCACGAGGAAGGGTTTCCGCCTGTTTTGCGCCTTTTTGTATCAGCGCATGCACGACAGAACCGACATCTGGCGATCTTGATATATCTGCCACCAACACGGCATCCGGCATAGCGATGGCAATGATATTGTTCAGCCCAAGCCCAACAATTTCCTGCTCGGAATTTTCCGACCTCAAAAGAGTGTTTTCACAATCTATAGCGGTTGCATATTCAGAGCAAACAACTCCGTTTTCATCCTGATCAGCCTGCCGCCAAACCGCATCCCAGCCGCCCAAATCAGACCAGATTCCTGCAAACGGGACAACGGACAGATTATCCGCTTTTTCCATAATGGCGTAATCGATTGAGATTTTCTCGACCATTTCCCAGCTTTCAGGATCAAGACGCAGGAAGCCAAGATCGGGCTTGGCCTTATCTACGGCCTTTGCCACAGTTTCCAGCATTTGAGGGGCATGGATTTGGAACGACTTTAAAATCGAATTCACCGAAAACAGAAAAATTCCAGCATTCCATAGGTAAGAGTTGGACGCCAACATTTCTTCGGCTTTTGCTAAATCCGGTTTTTCAACAAAGCGTTTTAGCGGGACAACGCTATCGCCTGCAATATCGTCAATTTCGAGATAGCCATACCCTGTTTCAGGGCGGTCCGGTTTAATACCAAAGGTAACAAGATTACCCTGCTCAGCAGCCTCTACGCCCAATTGTACGCATGCGCGAAATGCAGCGGAATCTGGAATAACGTGGTCGGTGGCGGTTACGAGCATCAGGGCATTGGGGTCTTGTGTTTCCAGATATAGGGCGGCAGCCAATATTGCAGGTGCAGTATTGCGCCCTTCCGGCTCAATCATTATTGCTCCGGGATCAATACCGACAGATTGCAATTGCTGGGTTACGATAAACCGGTAATCCGAGGCAGTGAGCACAATAGGCGCTGCAAAATCGTCGCCCGTCAATCGCAGGGCAGAACTTTGAAACAGGGTTTCATTGCCTGCGAGTTTAGCAAACTGTTTTGGGTAACTTTTACGCGAAAGCGGCCACAAACGTTGGCCGGAACCTCCACAAAGTAGAATTGGGTGAATAATTGCCAAATTGCTTCCACGTTTAGCTAATTGATGAGGATTTCAACAACCGACTCAGCCGTCTCATTCCGAAATTACAGTAGCAGAGCTTAAACATGCAAGCCTGTGTCAGGCGTGACAATTCATGCATGTAAGTCTCTTTCCGAAAAGATACCTCGCGATCATGCTTCTGAACCAAGAATGAATTGCCTGCAGACCAAGAGTGATATTAACTAGCAAGCCACAGGGTTCCTCGGTTTGTGCGAGGTAACCTGAAGAATTTTATTGAGGAACAAGCATGACCAATAGCTATGATAGCGGCCGCCTTAATTTGCCATTCGTGGGCATTTCAACCTTTGCAAAATCACCCTATCAGCCAGATTGGGACGCGATTGATGCTGATGTTGCGATCCTTGGTGCGCCTTATGATTTTGGCACTCAATGGCGCCCCGGTGCCCGCTTTGGTCCGCGTTCCATCCGGGAAGCTTCAACCTTGTTTTCATTCGGCCATGGCGGGGCTTATGACCATGAGGACGATGTTACATATCTGGAGAATGTTCGGATTGTTGATATTGGTGACGCGGATATCGTTCATACAGATACGATGAAAAGCCATGCCAACATCGAAAAAGGTGTTCGCGCCATACTCAAATCAGGTGCACTACCCGTGGTTTTGGGTGGAGATCATTCAATCAACATTCCCTGCGTCAACGCATTTTCAGATGTTGACCAAATTCACATAGTTCAGATAGACGCGCATCTCGATTTTGTGGATGAACGTCACGGGGTTCGTTACGGGCATGGCAACCCCATGCGTCGTGCGGCCGAAAAAGACCATGTTTCCGGATTAACCCAAATCGGGATACGAAATGTCTCATCCACCGCAAAGCAAGGCTATGACGATGCCCGTGCGATGGGTTCGGATATTCTATCCGTCCGGCAATTTCGCAAGCTCGGAGTGGAAGGCGTCTTAGCGCGAATTCCTGAGGGTGTAAATTACTATGTCACCATAGATATTGACGGTTTCGACCCTTCAATTGCGCCAGGAACAGGCACACCCAGCCATGGAGGGTTCCTATATTACGAAATGCTTGAACTGTTGGAAGGGCTGGTTAAGCGCGGAAAAATTGTTGGGGTTGATCTGGTTGAGGTCGCGCCCAGTTATGATCACACCGACACAACTTCAATTCTGGCTGCACAGATTCTCTTGAACCTGATTGGCCGCATTACATATGCTGATGCATAGGCGGAAATTTTAGAATTTTGGCTCTGCCACATCCATGATGCGAAGTTGCACATTTTTTGTTCCCTGCCAAATATTCACACCCAATGTACCCGCAATATGAATAGGGTGACCACGCATGTTCAGCAGGGTTTTTCCAACGGGTGTATCGGCAGCGCGAAAAGCAATGGCTCGCAATTTTGCGCCATCGCCAGAGGCAAGCGTTACTGAAACGTGATCTTTGCCAACAATCTTGGCAAATTGTACCCGGTGGGCGGGGAAGGCGAAAATCGGGCTTGGATGGCCTGCACCATAGGGACCGGCATGTTCCAGCATCTCAATCGATTTTAATGTGGCGCTTCCTGCGGTAAGTGCCCCATCGATTTTCAGGGTCTGTACCCCCTGCACTTTTTGCACACTTTGGGAGAGCTGCTCGTCCAGAAATGCACGCAGCGCTCCGAGTTTTTCGCGCTCAACCGTCAATCCGGCAGCCATGGCATGACCACCGCCCTTGACCAGAATACCAGCATCAACCGCTGCGCGAACCGCGCTACCAATATCAACACCGGAAATGGAGCGGCCGGAGCCTGAACCTTTGCCCATCGCATCAAAGGCAATGGCGAAGGTCGGTCGGTGAAACCGATCTTTCAGGCGCGATGCCAACAACCCGACAATGCCTGGATGCCAATGGTCGCTTTCGGTGACCAATACGGCGGGCCCCTCGCCGTCACCGATTTCTGCATCCGCTTCAGCAATGGCCTGTTCCAGCATGGTTGCCTCTGCTGCCTGACGCTCACGGTTGAGCATTTCCAATTGCTCGGAAGTTTCTTGGGCTTCGTGAGGATCGTCACTGCATAATAATCGAGCACCTAATGCCGCGTCACCGATACGCCCACCCGCATTAATGCGCGGACCGAGCATAAAGCCTAGATGATAGGGACTGGCTGGGCCATCGAGGCGTGCAATTTTTGCCAGCTCGCGCAATCCGAAATTTTGTTGCGCGTGCATCACAGTCAGTCCTTTGACCACCAAAGCGCGGTTTAGGCCGACCAGCGGCACCACATCACAAACAGTAGCGAGAGCAACGATATCTAGCATTTGTAGCAGATCAGGGGCTTTCATACCTTCTTTGTAAAAAGCCCTACCACGCAATACGCGAGCGGTGGCGACCAGTGTAAGAAACACCACTCCGGCCGCACAAAGATACCCAAGCCCCGAAAGATCATCCTGCCGGTTTGGATTGACCAATGCCACCGCTGGCGGCATTTCGGTTCCCATTTGGTGGTGGTCAATGACAATCACATCAATATTGCGTTTTTCGGCGGCCTCCAGAGCTTCAAAGCTGGTGGCACCACAATCCACCGTCACAATCAGTTTTGCACCCTTATCTATCAATTCATTGATGGCGTTCGGGTTGGGGCCGTAGCCTTCAAAAATGCGGTCGGGAATATATATCTCAGAAGGAACAGCATGATGGCCAAGAAACCGAGACATCAGCGCCGAAGAAGCGGCACCATCCACATCGTAATCACCAAAGATTGCCACTCTTTCGCCAGCCATAATGGCATCAGACAGGCGCTCTGCGGCTTTATCCATATCGCTAAGCACTGAGGGATCAGGCATGAGATCGCGAATGGTGGGGTTGAGGAAACTCATGGCGCCATCGCTTGAAACGCCACGGCCAGCCATCACTCTGGCCACCAATTCCGGCACGTCATGGGATTGGGCGATATCAAGCGCCACATTGCGGGTGACGTTATCCAGTCGATCTATCCATTTTTGATCGCTGGCGGAGCGATCAACATCTAAAAAACAGGAATTTTTCTCGGGCACATTACTCATGGGTGAGTGGTATCAGATTAACGGTGATTTCAGCAAGTGGCGTTATCTTTCCGTCAGGGCCAGTTTCAACCCAAGCAGACCGAATGTGCCGGCAAAAGTGCGTCGCAGCCATACCATTACTGCGGGGCGTGAAATAACGTAGTCACGTGCCAACGAGGCGCATGCACCATAGCCAACAAATACCGTGAAGGTCAAAGCCATGAAGGTTAATGCAAGCATCACCAAAACCGGGGTTGGATTGAGCGTTCCTGCGGGAATGAATTGCGGTAAAAAAGCCAGAAAGAACAGGGATAGTTTCGGGCTTAGAACATTTATAAGCATGCCATTTAAAACAATACGCTTTGAGCTGATTTTGGTATCATCGCTGGAAACACTCAAAGCCCCACCATCGCGCAGAATACTCCATCCCATATAGAAGAGATATATCACTCCAAGATATTTGATGATCTGGAAAGCCAGCGCGCTGGTATGGAGGATTGCAGCCAAGCCAACAATGCTGGCGAGTGCAGCAGGAAGGATACTCAAAGTACAGCCGAATGCAGCAAAGATACTTAGCCTAAATCCTTTTCCCAGCCCGATGGCCAGCGTATATAGAACGCCGGTTCCGGGCAAAAGGAT
>JAESUH010000231.1 GCA_016763155.1 Rhizobiaceae bacterium | reverse complement strand
TGGCATTACTCATACCGTGTTCACGGCAAAGCTCTGGCACAGGAACGCCGCCCTCAGCCTGTTTCAATATCTGCATGATCTGTGTTTCGCTAAATCTGGAATGCTTCATCTAAAATCTCCTCAGTAATTATTATGAGAAAATTCTACTTATAAACCCAACTGTTTTTCGGGGGGATTACCACGGCAACTGCGGGGAAGCTAACTTTGTCCGCATTATTGCCGTTCTGCCTTCAGAAATTTGTTGTAAAAACTCGCTATTGATCAGTCAGCCAAGGGTCGATCGGTAATGATAAATACCGGTTATCGTGACCTTGGTTTTTGAATCTCAATTCTCGGAATCCTCTCTAATGAAATCGATTGTATTGACAATGAAATCGATTGCATTCTAGATTGTGCCGTAAGAATTTTAACCAAGGAGGAAAAAATGAGACTGAAATCATTACTATTATCAGCCGCTATATTGGCCTTCGGCGCGTCGTCTGGCGCGGCTGAGGAATTCACTATTGGCTTGTCAAATGGCTGGGTTGGCTCAGAGTGGCGTACCCAGATGATTGAAGAGGCAGAAGAGGCTGCAAAGAAGTGGGCTGGCAAGGGCGATACGATCAAAGTTGTCGTACAAAGTGCCAATGTGGATGTCCCCGGTCAAATCGCACATATCCGTAACTTCATCAGTCAGGGCGTGAACGCGATAATCATCAACCCTAACAGTCCAACTGCATTTGATCCGGTTTTTGCCCAGGCAAAAGAAGCAGGCATTCTTGTTGTTTCCACGGACGCAGAAGTTTCTTCACCAGATGCAGTCTACATCGGCATCAATCAGAAGGCCTGGGCTGAAGCTGGTGCCGAATGGCTGGCAAAAGCAATCGGAGGCAAAGGAAACGTCGTTGCAATCAACGGTGTTGCAGGGCATCCGGCAAACGAAATGCGTGCCAGTGGATATCGCGAAGTTTTTGCTAATTATCCGGACATTAAAATCGTAAACGAAGTAAATGCCAACTGGGATCAGGCACAAGGACAGCAGGCCATGCAAAATCTGCTTGCTACATATCCTGACCTTGCAGGTGTTTGGGTGCAGGACGGCATGGCTGCAGGCGCTTGGCGTTCTATCGCTGACGCAAAACGCACTTCAAATATTGCAGCAACCGGTGAAATCCGTAAAGATTTCATCGACCTGTGGGTCAAGGAAGGGTTGAATTCCGGCGCGTCGGTTAATCCTCCAGGAGTGATGGCCAGCGCGCTTAATGTGGCGGTTTTCATGCTAAAAGGTCGTGAGCTGACCAAGCCTGCCACGGATGGCCAGTACAAGAACTCCATGTATCTGCCGATCCCGTTTGTGAACAGTGACAATGTGAAAAGCGTAGCTACCGCACTTGATGGGAAACCCGGTTTTTACTCCTACACACAATCTCTCTCAATTGATGAGGCTGAAGCTCTCTTTAAGTGAGTTTAAGCAAACAGTTTGTGTCGGCTGCATGGTAGCCGACACAATTTCGATAAATGACTTTTGAGAGTGCAGATAATGTCCAAACTACGTCTTCGCAGTGTTTCAAAGCGGTATGGTGCGACCGTAGCTCTTGAGTATGGTGATCTTGATCTGGAGGCTGGCGAAGTACACGTCTTAATGGGCGCGAATGGATCAGGAAAAAGTACTCTAAGCAAGATTATTGCCGGAAGCGTACGACCGGATAGCGGCATTATCGAGCTTGACGGCAAGGCCATCTCAATAACTAACCCTCAGGCAGCTCGCGAATTTGGCGTAGCTATTTTTTATCAGGAACTGAGCCTTGCGGCCCATCGAACCGTTGCCGAAAATATTTGTCTGTCTCAACTACCCTCAACAGCGGGTGTGTTTCTCGATCGCCAAAAAATGATAGAAATTGCAGAGCGGCGTATTGCGCCTTTTCTTGATGTGGTTGGTGACGGATTTTCCGTGAATACTCAGGTGGGGCAACTTAGGGCAGATCAGCGGCAATTGGTTGAAATTATGAAGACCTTTGCACAAGACGCCGACATATTGATCTTCGATGAGCCGACCTCGGCGCTGGACCGGGCGCAAGTGGAGTGTTTTTTGAATCTGTTGCGTGAGCAAAAAGCAGCAGGACGATGCATTGTTTTTATCTCACACCGCAGAGATGAAATTTTTGATATTGGCGACCGCATCACCATTATCCGTGACGGACGAACCGTCAGTACAAAGGTGTTGAGCGAAACCAACATCGACGAAGTGTTGATTGCAATGGTTGGTGAAGGGGAAGCGGTTGCAGAGCAACAATCTCAAAGTTTGCCGCAACGCACCGAGATTGGGGAAATCAAATTAGTCGTTGAAGACATTACAAACGATAGTCTTCAAGAGGTTGGATTTCAGGTTTCCGCGGGTGAGATTTTGGGCCTCGGCGGCCTTCACGGCCATGGTCAGTCGGCTATTTTGCGAACCATCTTTGGCGTGCTGGACCTGGGGACGGGCCAAATATTCCTCGATGGCGCTGCGAAGGATTTAAATTCTCCCCGCGCAGCAATTCGAAATGGCATCGCCTATATTTCGGGGGATCGCAGGCGCGATGGGATAATCACCGATCGTTCCATCCTTGAAAATGTGGTGCCGGTCTATGCGCTGAAGAAGCATCTAATTGCTGCATCACCCAACACTCTGGGGAAAAAGGCCCGCATGGCGCTTGAACTTTTGCAATCCAAATATGAAAGCCTTGCTCACTCAATAGGCTCCATGTCCGGCGGCAATCAGCAAAAGGTTGTGGTGGCGCGTTGGCTCATGGATGCGCCTGATATTCTATTATTGGATGATCCCACAAAAGGGATTGATATGGCCACCAAAAAAGAGCTGTTCAATCTTATTCGGGAACTTGCGGCACAAGGAATGGCGATCATCCTTTATTCATCTGAGGATGCCGAATTGCTGGAGAATGCAGATCGAATTTTAGTTTTGAACAATGGCAAAATTGTTCGCGAACTCAAAGGATCAGAGCGCACCCGCTATAATCTTTATCATGCCGCCTACGAGGCCGCGTAATGGATGCTACATTGACCAGCCGTGGAAATTGGCAATCAATATTGGGGCGATATCCTTTTGTTCCGGCACTTATTATCTTGATAATGTTGCTGGTGTTCAATGGAATGGCTGAACCCAATAGCCTGTCATTTCGTAGTGTAAACGGATTGTTTAAAACCTATATGGCGTTGATGTTTTTGGCAGTGGCTCAAACGCTCGTCGTGTCTGCAGCAGATGTGGATTTGTCGCTTGGGGCCATTCTTTCGCTGGTGAATGTCACGGTTGTCACCACCATAGGCGTGTTTGGCGATGGGCCATTGGCGATTGTGGCCGCTTGTTTGGTTGGTGTTTTCGTAGGGTTTTTATGTGGGCTTTTGAATGGGTTTGTTGTTGCAGGTCTTAACCTTCAACCAATTGTCGCAACTTTTGCAACTGGCGTATTATTTACCGGCATAGCGCTGTGGGTGCTTCCTGTTGCTGGAATGCCAGTGCCTTCAGCATATTGGCGGCTCTATGGCGGCTCCGTGCTGGGTATCCCCTTCATCTACTATATTCTGGCAGGGTTGGGGCTGGCCATATTTTTGATATCGCGCACCACACTAATGGTGAAAATCTTAGCGGTTGGAGATGATCAGCAAGGAGCTTTTCAATCGGGCTTGCCTGTAACTCGAATTCGAATTTCGGCTTATGCTTATTGCGGAGTTTTTTCTGCGTTCGCTGCATTATGTATCACCGGAGACACTGCCAGCGGTGATCCGTTGGTTGGCAATGCGATGACACTATACAGCATTGCCGCCGTTGTTCTTGGGGGGACGGCCTTGTCCGGAGGCAAGGCGACGTTGTTAGGCGCTGCCATCGGAGCACTGACCATCGGCTTAATCAATTCACTGGTATTTTTCGTTGGCACACCGTCTGAATGGCAAAACCTTGTGCAGGGAATGTCGATACTTGTTGCTCTTATGCTTGGAATTTTTGTTTCGCGGAGGGTTGAACAATGAGTTCCTCAACCGCACAATTCCTGACCAAAGCCCGAAGCCATATAACCAACCTTTCCCCCAATCCTTTAATTGTTGCCCTCTGCCTTATTGCCGGATTGTTGGTTGTTGGCGAGTTTTTATCACCCGGCTTTGCATCGCTCCCACAAATTCTCAGGCTACTCGTTGTTGCCTCAATTCTGGGGATAGTTGCTGCGGGGCAAAATCTTGTCATTCTCGGCGGGCGGGAAGGCATTGATCTCTCCGTTGGCGGGATTGTTTCTTTGAGTGCGATCATTGCGGGCAATGTGATGAGTGGTGCTGATATTGGAATCCTGCCGGCAATTATTGCCTGCTTGGCAATTGGTGGTTTTATTGGGTTTTTAAACGGCGTCGGGGTGACATTCCTCGGCATTCCGCCTTTGGTTATGACGCTTGGGATGTTGGGAGTGCTTCAGGGCTTACTGGTTGTCGTGCGGCAGGGTATCCCTTCCGGACTTGCCGCTCCTGCTTTGAGCAGCTTTGTTGCATCGCCGCTGCTATTTGGTGTGCCCGGGATTATTTGGCTCTGGCTGATGATTGGATTGTTGATGGCATTATTGCTTCATCGCACGGTGCTGGGATACCGTATCTATGCGATCGGGGCCAATGAAAATGCCGCAAAAATGGCGGGCGTTCCGGTGCGCGTAGTGCGCATTTCATTGTTTATGATGTCGGGGATGTTTTCTGCAATCGCGGGGATGTGTATTCTGGGTTATTCGGGATCTTCATTTGCGAATGTGGGCGACCAGTACATGCTGGCCTCCATCATCGCCGTGGTGCTGGGAGGAACACCTTTGGCCGGGGGCAAGGGCGGGTACACCGGAACGATGACCGGAGCCGTATTGCTCGTGGTCCTTCAGAGCATCCTCACAACGTTGAATATAGATGAAGCAGGTCGACAGATTGCCTTTGGTGGGACTTTGCTTTTGTTGATGGTTTTTTACGGCCGCGGTCAATCATTGAGGATTTAACTTGAGTAACCGACCCAAAATAAAAGATATTGCAGCAACCGTGGGAGTTTCCTCCGCAACGGTCTCGCGAGCGTTAACGGGTTCTGGCCTGGTTGCGGAGCCAACGTTGTCCAAAATTCGGGAAGCGGCAATTCGGTTGCGATACCGCCCCAATGTGAATGCGCGAAATCTGCGCACGCAAAAATCAATGTCCATCTTGATCGTGGTTCGTGACATAGGAAATCCGTTCTATCTCGAAGTTTTCAAGGGCGCGGAACACATGGCGAGAGCTGCGGGATATTCTGTGTTGATGGGTAATTCAGAAGGGGATCCTGATCGCGAAACGGAATATTTCGATATGCTTCGCGATGGTCACGCAGACGGGATGATCCTGTTAACGGGACAAGTGCCACAACAAATTCGTGAAAGTGGTTTTAGCGATGACAATGTTGTTGTGGCGCTCGAAATGATTGAGGAAGTTAGAATTCCGCAAATTCTGATCGACAATAAGTCAGCCGCAAAAACTGCCGTGAACCATTTGATTTCTTTGGGTCATAAAAACATTGCGCATGTTACCGGTCCCATTCCCGAAAAGATGAGTGCCCTCAGGCTTGATGGTTATCTTCAGGCAATGTCTGATGCGGGAATTCCCATATGCCAGGACTATATCGCGCCCGGTGACTTCACATTGCGTGGCGGAGAAGAAGCTGCACGAAAGCTAATTGAGCTTCCAACCCCACCGTCAGCGATCTTTGCTGCGAATGATGAAATGGCATTTGGAATTATTCGGGAAGCACACAGAAAAAAACTAAACGTACCTTCAGACCTTTCTGTGGTGGGTTTTGATGATATTTTTCTCAGCGGGGCATTTTTACCTTCTTTGACGACAATTTGTCAGCCCTGTCTGGAAGTTGGCCAAAGGTCCATGACTACGTTGCTGCGTATGCTGGATGGCTTGGAAGTATCCAACGAAACGACAACCTTGTCGACTAATCTGGTGGTTCGTGAATCTACAGCACCGCCCACTAAACAAATTTGAATCGAGGGATTTTCAAATGACGAAAACAAAAAAAGACACATTGCGTATTGGGATGGTGGGAACAGGATTTATCGCAGAATTTCATCTTCGATCAATGATTGGTGTACGAAATGTCGTTGTCGCCGGAGTGTACAGCCGCAGTGCTGAAAATAGAGATCGTCTTGCCAATCTGGCAAATGACCTTGGTCTTGGCGAATGCAATACTTTCGATACGCTAGAATCAATGCTGCACGATCAAAGCATTGACGCCATTTGGATATTGTCGCCCAATCATACCCGCCTTGAAATTATGCGAAGCATCCGCGATGCGGTGAAATCCGGGCAATGTAACGTTATTGCCGTTGCATGTGAAAAGCCATTGGCGCGCACCATTGCTGAAGCAAAGGAGATGATACATCTTGTGGAAGATGCGGGTCTCAATCATGGCTATCTGGAAAATCAGGTGTTTTGTACGCCGGTTGTTCGTGGCAAAGAGATTATCTGGCGCCGCGCGGCATCAACAACGGGCAGGCCATATCTCGCAAGGGCAGCCGAAGAACATACTGGGCCACACGCACCGTGGTTTTGGCAAGGCGACAAACAAGGGGGCGGAGTGTTGTCAGACATGATGTGCCACAGCGTTGAAGTGGGCCGGTTTTTGTTGACCGAACCCGATGCCAAGCGAGGATCAATTAAAATTAAATCCGTGAATGGGACTGTTGCAAATTTGAAATGGACCCGCCCAAAATATGCCCAGCAACTTATGGACAGATATGGCACTGCGGTGGATTATCGAACTCGCCCTTCAGAAGATTTCGCGCGCGCAACAATAATTTTGGAAGATGAGGATGGTCATGAACTGATGATCGAGGCCACCACATCCTGGGCATATGTGGGGGCAGGTTTGCGCATTCAATTGGAGCTGCTTGGTCCTGAATATTCGATGGAGTTCAATTCCTTGTCGACTGGTTTGAAAATATTTATGTCACGGGAAGTTTCTGGCAAAGAAGGCGAGGATTTGGTTGAGAAGCAAAATGCCGAACAAGGGTTAATGCCTGTGCTCGAAGATGAAGCTGGTATTTATGGCTATACGGATGAAAATCGTCACATGGTTGAATGTTTCAGAAAAGGGGAAATCCCGACAGAGACATTCTATGACGGTTTGGCGGTTGTTGAAATTCTAATTGGTTTGTATCGGTCGGCAGAGCTTAATCAGACGGTGAATTTCCCGCTGGAGGACCTTGATGATTACGTTCCGCTAGTCGCACGCCTCGAAAGCCCGGATGTTAATTGATCGTGGGTGTTAAACCGACACTTATGTATCGAGAGGTGCAGTCCGTTCCTGAACGAATTGCCCACCAAATTGATACTGCTTTGCCGACTTATATTGCCGTTGGCGAGAGACTTAAAAGCATGGATGTAAAAGTCATGATAACCGTAGCCCGGGGCAGTTCGGATCATGCAGCCACCTATTTCAAATATCTTGTTGAGACAATGTTTGGCATACCGGTAGCTTCAGTTGGCCCTTCGATTGCCTCGATATACGGCAAAGATATGTTGGTTGACGGGGTGCCGGTTATAGCCATTTCACAATCTGGCGGTAGCAAAGATTTGCAGATATTTATGGAACAAGCTGCGCAGAATGACGCGATCGGTATTGTACTCACGAATGATACGTCTTCCGCGCTGGCCCATTCAGGGTGTGAGGTGCTGGATCTGTCCATGGGTGTTGAAAAAGCAGTTGCAGCAACCAAGACATACATCGCCTCTTTGACGGCCCTAGCCGGAGTTTTTGCTGGATGGTCTGGTGATGAGAAGTTTCTGAATGCACTGCGTAAATTGCCAGAAAACCTGAACAGCGCTTTGCACTGTAATTGGGATGCTGCACTCGATCATTTCAAGTCCAGAGCAAGTGTGTTCTGCATATCGCGCGGGCCAGGACTTGCAATTTCAAACGAGGCCGCTCTCAAATTTAAAGAGACCTGCCTCATCCACGCGGAATCCCATAGTGCCGCTGAGGTGATTCACGGGCCTATGGCGCTGGCTGGCAAAGAGCTATCAGCATTGGTGTTCATGTCCGGCTATTGCACAAGACAAAGCATCGATGATTCAATCGTGCGCATGCGTGTTGCGGGGTCTAGAGTATTTATTGCTGGTGACCATAAAGGAACGGATTGCTTACGAACCATAAAAACATCGCATTCGCTTCTTGACCCGATATCACAAGCTTTGAGTTTTTACGTATTCATAGAAAAACTATCGGTTGGGCTTGGTTTTAATCCTGATGCCCCAAGGCATCTCAATAAAGTTACGGTGACAATATGAAAACGTTGCTTTGTGATCTGGGTGGCACGAATTGCCGTTTGGGTTTTGCATTGAATGGTAAAGTGATTGAACAAAGCATTCATCGATTTGAAAATTCGCTCTTTGCCACTTTTTCTGACTTGTTGAAACATTATTTAAGCGATGAAAAAGATGCACCCGGAGCCGTCATCGTGGCACTTGCTGCACCCGTCGGCGGGGATGCAATTTCATTGACCAACCTCAATTGGAAAATTGATCGCTACGAAATTATGCGCTCTACGATGTCGAACGATGTTTACTTTATGAATGACTTTGAAGCGCTGGGTTATGCGTTGATGCGTCCGCAAGATTTAACAACCAAGACATTACAAACCGGTAGTTTTGTTGAGGGTGGACAGCGGCTGGTGCTGGGTGCTGGAACAGGTTTTAATTGCGCGCTGCTGCTGCCCGAAGGCAATGTTGTGAAGTGCGAAGCCGGACACTCAACTTTCGTTTGCGAGACAGAAATTGATCAAGCCTTGCAAGACCATTTTTCAAAGAAATTCGGCCGATGTTCCAATGACCGCGTCCTTTCAGGGTCCGGTTTGATCGAATTGTACCGTTTAATTTGCCATCTGAATGGGTGCAGTCCGAAATGCGAATCCAGCGAGCAGCTTATTCAATTGGCAAACGCATCTGCTGATACTTCGGAAAGTCAGGCTTGTGAGGAATTTAGTCGGATATTGGGCCGGTGCGTCGGTGATTTAGCCCTTGTATTTCATGCAGAGGGCGGCATTTATTTATCCGGGGGAGTGACACGCGCACTGGAAACATTTTTCAACTCGCCAAAAAGTAAGTTCTTCGAAGCTTTTCGCAATAAAGGGCGCATGCAAGAGAGCATGAACAAGCTGCCGCTACATGTGATTATGGATGATAATGCTGCACTTTATGGTTGCGCCAATTTGCATAATCATTGAGGAAGCACGGTTTTGGTTCGGAGAAGTTCAGACTTGAACTGATGGTTAGCCGTTCTGCACCCAGCTGGTAATGATAAATGCCAGCTATCGTGACTTCGGAACCATTCCTGAGAATTTATTGTGGATGTTATATGGTCAGGTCTTGCATGATTGCACATTCAATACTGGCTCTTTGGCTTCCAGCTCTCTGACCTGGCCCAATGGGAAATATTGACATTAGTCTTGCGGTCTGACGGATGAGCGAAAATTAACACGTGCATCGCAACGGATATTCACAGGTGGTTCGGTCGAACCAGATATGCGCTGGTTCAAAAGGTTCCAGGCGATGCTGGCCAGTTCGCGGGTGGGCTGTTGTATGCAGGATAGGGTAGGCCACATTGCGGTGGCCCAGTCGGGTTCTTCTGCACTTAAAAGCCCAACGTCCTCAGGAATACGAATACCAAGCGCCCGACACGCCTCGAGGCTCCAGGCAGCAAGTAGGCTTGAGCTCGCGATCAGGGCGATGCGGCCAGGATTTGCCTGCATGGCTTCGGATAACTGAATTTGATAATCTTCCAGTGAATCGCCACACTTCAAAACAATCATGCGCGCATCACGGTCGGATGAATCAAGGGCGTCCTGTATTCCATATAAATTTTGCTGCACGACCGAGAAATTTGGAAACTGCGTTGCTACGATCAAGGTATCATACCCCATCTCAAGCAATTGCTCGCTCGCGCTATGAAAGGCGCTACGATGATCCACTTTGACTTGATCAACTTCGCTAGCGTCTTCTGCAAATTGATTGATGACAACCGTTGGCATTTTTTCAGCTATAAGAATTTTCAACACAGATTTGGCATCGCGTGTTGGGAGCAGAAATACTCCACTTGCTCGCGAGGCGATAAGGCGCTCAATGCGCGCTGTTTCACGCGCGGGATCGTGACGGGTAATCATCTGGGTCAATTCATAGCCTGATTCCGCCACATGCATTTCCAGTAAATCCGCAAATGTCAGAAAGTTCGAAGACGTGGCATTTGGAATACATAGCCCAATTACCGGATAGCGTTGAGTGCGCATCGCTTTGGCAAGCAAACTGCCACTGAACGACAAGGCCTTGACCGCGTCCTCTACCTTTTTACGCCGTTTTGCGCTGACTTTTGTACGGCCATTGATAACGTTCGAAACCGTCCCTACCGACACTCCGGCGAGGGATGCGACATCGCCTATGGTTGAACGCCGTGGCTCAGATTCTGGCTTTTCAAGCTTCAATTTCTACAACTCCTGCAGGATTTCAGACTTAAATATGAAATGGTTCAGAAAAATTGGCAAGAGTAAATTGTCTCTCGCGTTACGGAATGATGAGGTTTATCTATCAGGTTCAGAGAGGTGCGTGTGTCTGGAAATGTAAAATATGACAATTAAACAATAGCTTATCATTAGAATGAAGTATTTGGTAAAATATCGTAGCGTGCGCATTCGACGCGCCGGTTGTTTTTCGTGAAGCGCTTGACAATGTTTTTGATCTCCCGCAGTATATAAAAATTGAACCGGTTCAATTACGAGCCAACTAGGGAGTGAAGACATGTTGAAACCACGGATTGGTGGCCTGATTGCGGCTGCTCTGATAAGCGCTTACGCCAGTACTGCTCTAGCGCAGGAGACGCTGAAAGTTGGTGCATTGCTACCTTTAACGGGACCTGCGGCACCTATTGGCCTGGAGCAGCAGCAAGGTGTGCAATTTGCGGTAGATCTTGCCAATGCGCAGGGCGGTGTTAATGGCAAGCCGATCGAGTTGGTTCTCGATGATAGTCAGGGCAAGCCCGACCAAGCGGTTCTAGCCTTTAACCGCATGGCGGATTTGGACCAGGTGCCTGCGCTGATTACTGCTTTTTCCTCAATTTCTTTAGCCATCGCGCCATTGGCAACCCGCCGCGAAATTCTGGTCATGAACCCGGCCGCTCAGACTGACAAACTGGCTGATGCTTCAGAATTCTTGATTAATACAATTCCTTTGGTGAATGCTGAAAGTCAGGTAATGACGAAATATGCCTTTGAGCATATTGGTAAAACCGCATCGCTGCTTTATGAAAACGCAGCCGCTGGCATTGCCGGACGCGACGACTTCCGAAATCATTTTGAAGCTTTGGGTGGTAAAGTTATTGCTGAAGAGCCTGTGGAATTCGGTCAAACTAATTACCGCGCAGCACTTCTCAAGATCAACGCTTCAAAGCCTGATTTTGTTTATATCGCAATCACTCAAAGCCATGAGACCATGGCCGATCAGGTTGGGCAAATTGAAGGATTTCCTGTTGCTGTTGGCAATACGTTTTCGCGGCCTTTCTTTGGTTACCCATCCACAGAGGGCTGGTATCAAAGTGCCATCCAGTCGAACAATCCTGAAACAAGAACGCTCGAGGCATTCAAGGCAAAATACGGTACAAAAGGCATGGGCTTTTTTGCCCGCGAATATTTCAATGCCACGAACATCGTGATCGAAGCTGCCAAGGCGTTAAGCGCAGAGGGTAAAGAGCTTTCAGGTGTAAACCTGCGTGATACCGTCTTGAAAATTAAAACGTTCAAATCCCCAATCGCGGAAATTACCTTTCATACTTCAACCGCTCTACGGCCGGTTGAAATCCAGCAATATGTCAAAGGAACGCGCAAGGTTATCGAAGTTGCGACTCCCGTCGCACAGTGACCTTTTTGGAGCCGGCTGCTTCTGTAGCCGGTTCCGTTGATTTCAAGGAACTTTCACATGCTTTATATCCAATTGCTGGTCGACGGCCTCGTGACAGGCTGCGCCGTAGGGCTGGTTGCACTCAGCTTTTCATAC
Source organism: Rhizobiaceae bacterium (assembly GCA_016763155.1). Classification (GTDB taxonomy): domain Bacteria; phylum Pseudomonadota; class Alphaproteobacteria; order Rhizobiales; family Rhizobiaceae. Next base: position 2,776 of record JAESUH010000231.1, on the reverse strand, counting down.
TTTTATGCAACGACTGGCATTTTTCACGTGGCCCATGCGGGTATCTACACGCTGAGCGGCTATATTGCGTTGCATTTCGTCAAGCTGGGACTGCCTTTTGTTGCAGCGTTGGCAATCGCAATTGCGGTTGCAGCCGGGGTTGGTGCGTTTATTCAAGTCACACTCTACGCCCGTCTTGAAAAACGCGGTGCCTCTCCACTGGTCAAGATGATCGCATCCATTGGTGTGCTGACGGTTTTGCAAAATATTGTTGCCCTGACGTTTACGCCGAATATCTTGCAGTTCGATTTGCCCTGGCGCATCAGCCTTGTGCACGTATTTGGTATTGGGCTGAGCATCCCTCAGTTGATCCTGCTTATTGTTAGTCCGTTGATTTTGTTTGCTATGCTGGCCTTTTCGCGCTGGACCCCATTGGGTAAGCGTATCCGTGCGGTTGCTTCAAACCCGGAACTTGCGGAAACTACTCAGTTGCATCCCGAGCGGATTTTTATCTATGTGATTGCCATCGCATCCGGCCTTGTGGCTGTACCGGCAGTTCTTGTCGGTGTCGATCAGGCAATGCAGCCCTATACCTCGCTATTAGTGCTGCTGACCGCCATCATCGCGATGATTGCTGGCGGGATCGGCAGCATGGGTGGGGCTTTTGTAATGTCAATTCTTCTCGCCGTGATCCAAAGCGTTTCTGTCATGCTTGTTTCTGGACGTTGGAGCATCGCCTTGGTGTTTGCAGTCTTCATCGTCTTCATTCTGTGGCGGCCCGAAGGGTTGTTCCGTCGCAATTTCAACCGTCAGATTTGAGGACGTTAACATGAACTTCTTTTTCAGTTTCCTCGTGCTGGCAGAAATTTTCGCAGTACTGGCACTATCAACCAACCTCCTATTGGGCGTTGTCGGCATATTCTCCGTCGCGCAAGCAGCGATTATGGGGATTGGCGCCTACACTTTTGCAGGCTTGGCAATTGCAGGCATTCCCATGCCGATTGCACTTATTGCCGCTATTGTACTGTGTGGCATCATCAACGTAATCGCATCACTTCCCTCACTTCGATTGGCGGGGGATTATTTCATCATCACGTCATTTGGAATTCAATTGGTTGCCACTGCAGTATTCATTAACTGGTCTGACGTGACGGGAGGCGCAACGGGCTTGTCCGGTATCCCGATTGTCGAGATATTCGGTCAAAAATTTGTTCGCGCAGGACCGTTCCTGATTTTGTCGTCAATTGCACTTGGGGTGGTATCTTTAAGTTTTTGGTTATTGATGCGTGCACCTTATGGCCGTTTGCTGCACGCCATCCGCCAAGATGAAATTGCTGTTGTCGCGGCGGGCCACAGGGTGCTGTTGGCAAAAGTCGGAGTGTCAGCTGTATCGGGCATGTATGCCGGTGTCGCAGGCGCACTTTATGCCGCCTATATCGCTTTTATCGACCCGGCTTCATTTGACATTCATGTTTCCATTCTGGCGGTGACGATGGTTGTTGTTGGTGGAGCGCGAACTCTGGCGGGCTCCATTCTTGGCCCGCTCTTATTGCTCGCAATACCGCAATTGCTTGCATTGATAGATATCCCCTCCACAGTTGTGGGGCCGGTTCGGCAGCTTACCTATGGTGCCCTGCTGATCGCGTTCATGTTGTGGCGTCCGCAAGGTATAGCCGGAAAGAGCCTCTAACCCATGGCAATATTAAACGTAGAAAATGTAAGCAAAAGTTTTGGTGGCATTCAGGCGCTGGACGATTGCACCTTTACTGTTCGTGCTGATGAAGTGACCTGTGTTGTCGGCCCCAACGGGGCGGGCAAAACATCGGTTTTCAATGTCATTACCGGATTTATCAAGCCTGATAACGGAACGATTAAATTTGATGGTCAAATAATTGACGGTCTCAGTCGTCAATCCCGGGTGCATTTGGGCATCGCGCGAACTTTCCAAAACCTGAGACTGTTTGAAGAAATGTCAGTGCTCGACAATGTGCTGGTCTGCCTTAAGGGCAGAGAGGCAACCAATCCCGCAACCGCCATTTTTCGCCCGTTCTATACAAGTGCTGTCATGAAAGACAAGAGGGAGCGCGCGATGGCGCTGCTGGAGGAAGTGGGCATTGCTCATAAGGCAAATGACGAGGCCAGCATGATGAGCTATGGCCAAAAAAAGCTGCTGAGTATTGCGCGAATTCTGGCAACAGACGCACGGCTTTTGTTGCTTGACGAACCCACTTCGGGCCTCTCTGCATCAGCACTTGATAACATGGTCGCGTTGATCCACCGGCTACGTGACCTTGGGAAAACACTTTTGGTCGTCGAGCATAACACGCGCATCGTGCAGCGGATTGCCGATGAAGTTTTGTTTTTACATCGCGGCACTGTGTTGGCTCAGGGGCGGCCTGATGAAATCATCAACAATAAAGAACTGGGTCGCATTTATTTCGGCGAGGTGCATTAAAATGACATTGGAAGCACGCGGCCTCGTTGCAGGCTATGGCGACAAATCTGTTTTGGAAGAAGTATCTTTCAAACTTGAAGATGGCGAAGTGCTCGCATTCTTCGGCCATAATGGCGCCGGGAAATCTACCACACTTAAGGCGGTTCTGGGACTGATACCTGCCCAGGAAGGCGAAGTTTTGTTGGATGGTGTTCGCATTGACAAGATGTCGGTTAGCAAGCGTCTTAAACTAGGTTTGCGCCTGCTGCCCGAAGGGCGCGGTGTATTTCCCGATCTGAATGTTGAAGACAATATTGAAATCGTTGCCCGATCTAACCACGATCCCAATGGGGATAAAATTCG